>ONSY01000019.1 GCA_900320605.1 uncultured Eubacteriales bacterium
ATTCATGGAAGAATTCGGCTATGACAACCGTGGATATTTCGGCGGTCGCGATGAACGTCTGCGCAAGAAGATCTATGAGCTTTCCCGAAAAAATTACGACCGTCTTGTCGCAGAGGGAAAAGCGCTTCTGTGAATGGACAGTATGGCAGGAAAGCAATGGACTTCTGGAAAAATACAGCTAATTCTGTTCTTTCCTTCGATTTTTCATATTAGATAATTCGCATAATAATAGTGCCACTGTGATCATTTACCTCTGATTCAGTTCTGTTTTTTGTGGGGAGTGTGATTATTTTGACTAAGACAAAAATTATTCTAATAATATTTTTGGGATTGATAATCCTGTCAAGTTTAGCAGGATGCTCTTCAAACGGGGACTCCACTTATATTCTCGATACAAAAAGTATTGGATATGTTAAAATCAACACCAATCTTCCAGATGGATACTCAATTCGTTATCCATACATTTCCACAGAACAGAAAGATGTAGATGAATTGCAAAAAAGAAGCATGAAAGGACCAGTAGGACAAATAGAAATTCTAAAAGGAGAAGAAATTGTTTGTAGTTTTTTCTTTGATACAAAAGAAGCAATCGAACAAACAACTAAATCCGAATATTGGCAGATGCTTCTGCAATTAGCCCCGGAACAGGATCCCGAAGTTCGTCAGTTAACAATTATTGAACAAGGAACAATGAAGAACGGAGGAGAGTACATTTTTGCAAAACTAAGGTCTACAGACAATGTAGTATCGTATAACTACTATGTGACTGGTGATCAGCTTTCTTATACGAGCTTCTGCAGTCTTTCGGAAGAAGAAGCAAAGAATTTCCACAACCTTCTGAACATTCAATTTGATCATGTATAAAAAACAATAATTACTTGGGCGAATTAAGTAAAAAAGAGAAAAGGGGCTGTGAAATAACGAGATAATCGTTATTTCATGGCCCCAAATTGGTGCAGGTAACAGGAATCGAACCTGCACGGTTTCCCACCAGAACCTAAATCTGGCGCGTCTGCCAATTCCGCCATACCTGCATTTCAGCAAGCTATATTATACTGAAAAACAAAATGATTTGCAAGGGCTTTTGAGCAATAAGTCAGCACTGAATACTCCGTTTCTTCAGAGATCGGAGTATGTGCCAAGCGGCAGCACGGTTTTCTTTTTCTTCGTGCTGTGGGAGCATATTGCCTAAAGATTGTTTACGAGCTGCTTGAAATGTCTGCCGCGCGCTTCAAAATTCGGATACAGATCGAAACTTGCCGAAGCGGGTGATAGAGAAACGATATCTCCCTCCTGTGCGATCTTGTAAGCAATAGCGACCGCCTCCGCCATATCCTTTGCATGATAAATATCCGGGCTGCCCTCAAGGAAATCCGGCGCTGCTTTTACCGCATCTTCAATTTTCGGACCGGTCGCACCCATAAGGATCAGTGATTTGACGCGGGAGGGAATTACGGCGCCGAGCGGCTCATAGGGAATCTTCTTGTCGTATCCTCCAGCAATCAGAATGATTTTCCGGTCATAGAGCGAAAGCGCGCCGTTGATCGTACGGGACGGGCTCGATCCGATAGAGTCGTTATAGTAGGAGACACCGTTGAGAACGCGGACAAGCTCGTTCCGGTGTTCCACGCCCCCGAATTCTCGTGCCACTGTACGGATGATTTCGGGAGGAACTTCACCCCAGACGGCAGCGATTGCCGCCATATAGTTTTCAACATTATGCCATCCCGGGATTTTGATTTCCCGGATATCGAGTATTTCCTCTCCGTCAGAGCGGACAATCATATTCCCCTTTAAATAGTATCCGTGATCCGGCTGTGCTTTCCGGCTGAAGAACCAGGTATCTCCGCGGGTTTTTTCGGCAAATCCGCGGGTGATATCGTTATCATAATTGAGCACCGTCCGTGAAAAAGCGTTCTGGTGAAGAAGAATATTCATTTTGGACTCAACATATTCTTCCATCGAAGCGTGAACGTCCAGATGATTCGGAGCGACGTTTGTAACAACTGCCACCTCGGGACTTTTGCGCATGGAGATCAGCTGAAAACTTGAGAGTTCCACGACGGCGGCATCCTCCGGAGAGACGGTTTCAATTTCCGGAAGGAGAGGTTTTCCGATATTTCCGCCGAGATGAACCGTTTTTCCCGCACGTTTGAGCATCTCGGAGATCAGGGTTGTCGTTGTTGTTTTGCCGTCACTTCCTGTGACAGCATAGATTTTGCAGGGGCACAGATCGAAGAACAGTTCTATCTCGCTTGTCACTGCGGAACCGTTTTTTCGGGCAAAAGTCAGCTCAGGTGTATAATATTTCATCCCCGGAGTCCGGAAAATAATTTCGCCGGAAAGATCTTTCAGATATTCTTCACCCAGGTTCAGCTTAACACCCTGTTCTTCAAGGGATTTCGCCGTTTCTCCAAGTGCGTCATAGCTTCGGCGATCGCGGGCTTCAACCGCAGCACCGTATTTCAGAAATAACGGAATCAGAGGAAGATGACTGCCGCCGATCCCGCAGAAAACAACCTTTTTGCCTTTAACACTCTCAAAGAAACGCTTGATTTGTTCCGTCACGCTGATCGCCTCCGTTTTTATGCATCAATTATTTTATCATAATTACAGGGAAACAGAAAGTACCTAAGGAAAAATAATTTGAGAATTTGACAACGCTTCACAAACAAACTATAATCAAAATATCCTTCTGAAAGAACAGGTGAGAGAATGGAGCCCCTAAAAAGAACCTGGGCTGAAATCAGTCTCGACGCAATCGAACATAATTACCGTGTGATCCGCGCTGCAGTTGATTCAAAGGCGATGATCTGCTGTGTTGTGAAAGCGGATGCCTACGGCCACGGCGCAGTGATGCTTGCGCATGAATATGAACGTCTCGGGGCAGACTGGTTTGCTGTATCCAATCTGGAAGAGGCACTGCAGCTGAGAAAAAACGGGATTTCCAGACCGATTCTGATTCTTGGATACACACCTGCGCAGATGGCCTATGATCTTGCGTCCAACCGGATTTCACAGAGCGTGTTTTCACTGGAATATGCACGCGAACTGTCCCACTTTGCTCAGGCTTTCGGTGTGGAAATCAATATCCATCTTAAAGTGGATACCGGGATGTCCCGAATCGGTTTTTTATATCAGGACGAGACGCGTGATCATGGAGCAATTGAGGAAATGGTCGCTGCAGCTTCACTGCCGAATCTGAAACCGCAGGGGATATTTACGCACTTTTCCAGCGCTGACGAAGGATTCCCGGGTGAAGATTATACGCACCGGCAGTATTCCTGCTTCAATGGTGCGATCAATCTCCTGAAACAGTCCGGAATTGAATTTGCAATTCGTCATTGCGCCAACAGTGCCGCAGTTTTCGATTATCCCGAATACCATCTGGATATGGTGCGCCCGGGAATCGTGCTTTACGGACTGTATCCCTCGGCGCAGATGCGCAATAAGGCGGATCTTCATCCGGCGATGGAGCTGAAATCCGTTGTTTCGATGACAAAGGAGGTCGGTGAAGGCGTATTCGTCAGCTATGGGCGTACTTATCAGACCTCTGGAAAGACAAAGATTGCGACGGTTCCCATCGGCTATGCCGACGGTTTCTTCCGGATCAATTCCGGTAAAGCGCAGATGCTTGTTCACGGAAAGCGTGTAAGCGTGATCGGCAGGGTCTGCATGGATCAGCTGATGCTCGATGTTACCGGAATCGATGAGATCAAAAGCGGAGACATCGTAACGGTATTCGGAAAAGACGGCGGAGAGGAGATTTCCGCCGAAGAACTCGCGGCGCTGAGCGGAACGATCCATTACGAACTGATCTGTCTGATCGGAAAACGTGTTCCGCGGATTTATCAGAAGAGCGGAAAAACCGTCGGAAGTCTCAATTATATCAACCCTTAAAAACACAAATACTCCGGTACCGCAGGAAACGTTTTGTTGACAAATCTATCCTGCGGTATTATAATAAATGAAACCGATGAGAAAGTATAAGTAGTCTCCGGAAGCTTTCGCAAAGAGAGCCGCGGGCGGTGGGATCGCGGCGGGAAGGCTGGTGATGAATGGGCTTTTGAGGGCAAGTGGAAAGGAATCCGTGATTCTGAGTATACAAGCCGGAGCAGGGCACTCCGTCAACAAACGCCGGCATATGATATGTATGCGCTAAGCGGGCGCGCGAGCGCCAAGCCGGGTGGCACCGCAGGAAAGATTTTTATCCTGTCCCAGCGAAATCGGGGGCAGGTTTTTTTATGCCCCGAAAAAAGGAGTGTATACTGTATGGAACAGACAGGCAAAAAAAGAATATTCAGCGCCATTCAGCCGAGCGGCGTGATTACACTGGGGAATTATCTCGGAGCACTGAAGAACTGGATCACTTTCCAGGAGGAATATGAGTGCATTTATGCGCTGGCGGATCTTCACACGATCACGGTCCGTCAGGAGCCTGCCGCTCTGCGCAAAAATACGATGGAAGCCTATGCGCTGCTGCTTGCTTGCGGAGTAAATCTGGAAAAGTCTCTCTTTTTCATCCAGAGCCACGTGCATCAGCATGCGGAGCTCGCCTGGATTCTGAATTGCTATACTCAGTTCGGCGAGCTTTCCAGAATGACGCAGTTTAAGGATAAATCGCAGAAGCATGCCGATAACATCAACGCCGGACTGTTTACGTATCCCGCGCTGATGGCAGCGGATATTCTGCTCTACGCGGCGGATCTTGTTCCGATCGGAGCCGATCAGAAACAGCATCTTGAGCTGGCACGCGATATCGCGATTCGATTCAACGGAATCTATTCCCCGACCTTTACCGTTCCGGAAGGCTTTATTCCGAAGACAGGAGCACGTATTATGTCGCTTGCCGATCCGTCGAGAAAGATGTCAAAATCCGATGAGAATGTCAATGCGACGATCTGCCTTCTTGATACGCCCGATGAGATCATGCGCAAATTCAGACGTGCCGTTACCGACAGTGAGGCATGTGTCCGATATGCGGAGGGAAAAGACGGCATCAACAACCTGATGGGAATCTATTCCTGTGTGACAGGAAAAACCTATGAGGAAATAGAAAAGGAATTTGACGGACGCGGCTACGGTGATTTCAAATCGGCAGTCGGAGAAGCAGTGGCAGCGCATCTCGCTCCGATCCAGGAAAAATTCCGCGGCTATATGGCTGATAAGGCGTTTATGGAGAAATCCTACCGCGAAAGCGCTGAAAAAGCTTCCTATATCGCGGAGAAGATGCTCTCCAAAGTGAAGCGCAAGATTGGGTTTGTTCAGAAATGACAGACCCGCTGCGCATCTGCAAGCGGTGCCTTCTGAAGGATATGGAGGAAAATGAATACTATTCCAGCGTTCAGGAATACGTTTCCCTCCTCGATCCCGGGATTAAGGCGCCGCAGGAACTTTACGAAAAACGGCTCGAAATCTGTAAAAGCTGTGACCGGCTCGTAAGCGGAATCTGCCGCAGCTGCGGATGTTTCGTTGAAATGCGCGCTGCGGTTGAAAGGAACCGTTGCCCAAGCGAGGAACATCGCTGGTAAAGAAGGCATATTGCCGAAACACTGCGGCGATCCGGTTTCCGAAAGGACATCGGAATTGTTTACGGGAATTCGCAGAAATTTCAGTACGTTATATTTTTCTGTGATGAAAGAATAATATTCAGAATGGCCCCCGGCAGTACGGGGGCTTTTCACGGAAAACGGGTATCGGAACCAGAACGGTTCCGCCGGGTTTCATAGAAAAAGACAGACGAAAAGGAAAAAATTATGGACGGGATTATTCAGAAAATTATCGAGATCCTCTCCGACGACATCGGCGGCGAATGGGTTGCCTTTATCATCTCGCTGCTGCCGATTCTGGAGCTGCGCGGCGGCACGCTGGCCGCATTCGCGCTTGGGGTACCGCTTTGGAAGGCATTCGTGCTGTGCGGGATTGGAACGCTTCTGCCGGTACCGTTTGTTCTGCTCTTCTTCCGCCAGATCATACAGTGGCTCCGGAATATCGGATTAGAGAAGTTTGTCCAGAAAATAGAAGCGAGAGTGGAACGCAAACGCGAAAAGGTGGAACGCTATAAAAAAATCGGTTTAATCCTGTTCGTCGCGATTCCGCTGCCGGGAACGGGAGCCTGGACAGGCTCCATCATTGCCGCGGTTTTGGGGATGCGTTTCAAACATGCTTTTTTGTCCATCGCGATCGGAACGCTGATTGCGGATATTCTTATGTGCCTGATCTCCTACGGGATCATCGGCTGGATCTTTTAAAGGACGGTAGTTATGAAAACGTTCGATACGGCCGTTATCGGCGGCGGCGCGAGCGGCCTGATGGCGGCAGCACAGCTTTGCAGAGAAGGCCAGGATGTCCTCATCCTGGAAAGCGCCGACCGCGTCGGGAGAAAACTGCTTTCGACCGGAGCCGGAAGATGCAATCTTTCCAACACAGCTGTCAGTACCGATAACTATCGGGGTGGCGAACGGCTGCCGGATTGGTTCTTTCAGAAGTATTCTCCTGAGCGGATCGAGACGGCATTCCGTTCATTGGGACTTCTGGTGAGAAAAGACCATGAAGGGAGAATCTATCCGTATTCGCTTCGGGCGAACACGGTTCTCGATATTCTTCGGAAAAATACGGAAAATGCGGAAACCGTCTGTTCCTGTGAGGTGATCCGGACG
The DNA here is from genome assembly GCA_900320605.1 of uncultured Eubacteriales bacterium. Taxonomy (GTDB): domain Bacteria; phylum Bacillota; class Clostridia; order Oscillospirales; family Acutalibacteraceae; genus RUG612. The sequence goes on from ONSY01000019.1 coordinate 6,660, forward strand.
CAAAAGAGAAACAGTGTTTTTCTGATCGACTCCGCTGACGGAAAACGTTTCTGCGCAAAGACACTGATTCTCTCCTGCGGGGGTGCCGCCTCGGCGCAGCTCTCCTCTGGGAAGAACGGCTATGCCCTTGCAAAATCATTCGGCCATACGGTCACGCCGCTTGCTCCTGCGCTTTGTGCGGTTCTGGTATCTCAGAAAGATGTCCGGCCGCTTGCCGGAATCCGGGTGCGCGCGAAAGCGACGCTTCTGGAGAAAGAGCATGAGATTGCCGCTGAGTCCGGCGAGGTGCAGTTTACTGACCATACTCTTTCGGGAATCTGTATTTTCAACCTTTCCCGTTTTGCGAAACCGGGGATGCGGATCCGTCTGGATCTGATGCCTGAATATACTTCTGCCGAGGTTGAGGCTCTCCTGCCGCGGGGAGAAGAGGCCCGCAGGCTGTTTGACGGAATCCTTCATCCGCGTCTGGCGCTTGAAGCCTTAAAGAAATCTTCTGTCCCGCTTTCTGCGACGGGAAAAGAGCCGCTCGCGGCGGATGCGGTCAAGAACTTTTGGTTTGAGGTTACCGGCCTTGATTCGATACGGAACGCTCAGGTAACTGCGGGAGGTGTTCCGATTCGGGAGATTGATCTTTCATCCATGGAATCCGAACTGGAGAGAGGACTGTATCTGACTGGGGAAATTCTTGATGTCGACGGGATCTGCGGCGGATATAATCTCCATTTTGCCTGGAGCAGTGCGCTGTGCGCCGCCGAAGCGATCCTTCACTCATCTCCGGGAGGTGCGTTCGCGTGATCAAGGTTCCGGAAATATCACTGCCGGTTCGTGAAGGCGAAGATAATCTGCTCCATGCCGCCGCGAAAAAAATCGGCGTCGCACCGTCGGATATCCGGTCCATGCGATTGCTGCGCCGTTCCGTCGATGCGCGGCATAGAAACGATATCCGCTATACTTACACACTTCTGCTTGATCTCGGAGAAAGAGAGGCATCGTTCCTGAAAAGGAACCGGTCTCCAAAAATCACCGAATACTTCGAGGAACAATATGAAATTCCCAGAATAAAACCGCACGGCGCGCGTCCGGTTGTCATCGGTTTCGGACCCGGCGGTATCTTTGCGGCATTGCTGCTCGCGCAGGCTGGGCTGTGTCCGATCGTATTTGAGCGGGGCGGCGCGATCGAGGAAAGATCTGCTGCAGTCAGGGCTTTTCGTTCCGGTGGAAGATTTTCAGCCTCTTCGAATATCCAGTTCGGAGAAGGCGGGGCCGGAACGTTCTCCGACGGGAAACTGAATACAGGTGTCAATGATCCGCGGATCCGCAGAGTGTTTGAGGAATTCGTGGAAGCGGGGGCTCCCGGAGAGATTCTTTATGACGCCAAACCTCATATTGGAACGGATCTTCTGCCGGGTATCGTAAAACGCCTGCGTGAGAAGATTATAACGCTCGGCGGAGAAGTCTGTTTCGATACAAAACTCTGCGGGCTGACCGTTGAAAACGGGGTCCTGACACAAATCGAGATTATGAAAAAGGACGGCGTACGGGAAACCGTTCCGGTCAGTGAAATGATCCTAGCGATCGGACACAGCGCCCGTGATACGTTTTCTGTCCTTCATAAGGCCGGGATCGCGATGGACCAGAAGAGCTTTTCCGTCGGTGCCCGGATCGAGCATCCTCAGGAACTGATAGACCGCGGCCGGTACGGCGATGCCTCGCTTCACAAGCTGATCGGCGCTGCGGATTACAGGCTTTCGGAACATCTTCCGAACGGACGCGGCGTCTATACATTCTGCATGTGTCCGGGCGGGGAGGTGGTATGCGCTTCTTCCGAGGAGAACGGGATCGTCACCAATGGAATGAGCGAGTATGCGAGAGCGCGCGAAAACGCCAATGCGGCGCTGCTTGTCGGGGTCGGCCCCGGTGATTTCGGCAGCGATCATCCCCTGGCCGGTGTCGAATTTCAACGGAAAATCGAGATGGCGGCCTTTGAACTTTCCGGCAGCTATCTGGCTCCGGCACAGCGTGTCGAGGACTTTCTGAAAAAGAAGGCGTCCGCCGCATTTTCTTCCGTCAGGCCGAGCTATCTGCCCGGTGTGATTCCTTCCTCACTTGACAGAATTCTGCCGGAATACGTCGCAGACTCAATGCGTCAGGGAATCCTGCGGATGGATCGGAAGCTTCCGGGTTTTGCATTTCCGGATGCTGTACTGACCGGTCCGGAAACGCGAAGCTCTTCACCGGTCAGGATTCTGCGCGGTGAAAATCTCGAATCGGTCTCGGCACGGGGACTTTATCCGTGCGCGGAAGGCGCGGGATATGCCGGAGGCATCACTTCCGCCGCGATGGACGGACTGCGCTGCGCGGAAAAAATCATTGACAAATACCGCTCCTGATTCTATAATGTTTTTGATAGAGCAAAGGCGGAAAATCGCAGTTTTTAAGGCGCTTTCCCCAGAGAGGCCGCTTCATGGAAATGAGCTGAAAGGCGGCCGATGGCGCGAAAGCTGCGGGCTGTTTTCCGGCGGAGAGAAACCGCGAGCCGCAAAGCCGAAGAAGCTTTGACGTATTTCTGCGTTAAAGAAAAAAAGCGGCATCTTTTGAGAAGATGCAATTTGGGTGGTACCACGGATTCTTTCGTCCCATACGGCGGAGGAATCCATATTTTTTTGCGATAGATATTTAGAGATAAAAGGAGATTTGATTCCAATGCAATGGACAGGACTCAACGAGATCCGCGAAAAGTTTCTTTCGTTTTTTGAAGCGAAGGGACATCTGAGACTCGGAAGCTTTTCGCTGATTCCGAATAATGACAACAGCCTTCTTCTGATCAATTCGGGAATGGCGCCGATGAAGAAGTATTTTACCGGTGAAATCACCCCGCCGCGCAACCGCGTGACGACCTGCCAGAAGTGTATCCGTACTCCGGATATCGACCGTGTCGGCATTACTGCGCGCCACGGGACCTTCTTTGAGATGCTCGGTAATTTCTCATTCGGTGATTATTTCAAAAACGAAGCGATTCCGTGGGCATGGGAGTTTCTGACCGAAACGATGGAAATCCCGAAGGATCTGCTCTGGCCGTCCGTGTATGAGGAGGACGATGAAGCGTACGCGATCTGGCGTGATAAAATCGGCGTTCCTGAGGAGCGGATTGTCCGCCTCGGCAAGGAAGACAACTTCTGGGAGCATGGAACCGGCCCCTGCGGCCCCTGCAGCGAGATCTATTTTGACCGCGGAGAAAAATACGGCTGCGGAAAACCGGACTGCAAACCCGGCTGTGACTGCGACCGTTATATGGAAATCTGGAACAATGTGTTCTCTCAGTTCAACAATATGGGTGACGGCACCTATACGGAGCTTGAGCATAAGAACATCGATACCGGTATGGGACTCGAGCGCCTTGCCTGCGTCATTCAGGGTGTTGACAATATGTTCGAGGTTGATACGATCCGCAATATCCTCGACACGGTCTGCTCGATTTCCGGCGTAACGTACGGCGCCGACGAGAAGAACGATATTTCCATCCGCGCGATCACCGACCATGCACGCGCCTCAACCTTCATGATCAGCGACGGCATCATTCCTTCCAACGAAGGCCGAGGCTACGTTCTTCGCCGTCTGATCCGCCGCGCCGCGCGTCATGGAAGACTGCTCGGCATCAACCGCCCGTTCTTATCCGAACTGTGCGACGTTGTGATTCGTGAAAACAAGGCCGGTTATCCCGAACTTTCCGAGAAGCAGGAACTTATCCGCAAGGTCATCTCCTTTGAGGAGGCGGCGTTCTCGAAAACGATCGATCAGGGACTCGGCATTCTCAGCGAACTTACGAAGAACGGCGGTGTTCTGTCGGGTGAGGACGCATTTAAACTCTATGATACCTACGGTTTCCCGCTTGATCTGACAAAGGATATTCTCGCGGAAAAAGGCATGACGCTCGACGAGGACACCTTCAATGCCTGCATGAGCGAGCAGAAGAAAAAAGCCCGCGCTTCGCGCAAGGCGGCGGATGCCGAAAGCTGGCGCAGCGACGGGATCTCCTTTGAAAACATCGAAGCGACGAAGTTTACGGGTTATACGGAAAATGAATCGAAGGCGAAAATCCTATCGATTGTGTCCTCAGGTGAATTTGCTCCCGCGGCTGCTGAGGGAGAAAAAGTCATTCTCGTGCTCGATCAGACTCCTTTCTATGCCGAAAGCGGCGGGCAGGTAGGAGATACCGGCGAAATCACCTCCGCGGGCGGTGTTTTCAAGGTGCTCGATACAACAAAGACAAACGGCGGCATCTATATGCATCTCGGTGAGGTGCTTACCGGTGAGATCGTGCTCGGCGACGAGGTTACCGCAGGTATAGATGTTCACAGACGCGAGGCGATCCGCCGCAATCATACGGCTGCGCATCTTCTGCAGGCGGCGCTGCGGAAAATACTCGGTACCCACGTGGAACAGGCCGGTCAGCTTGTGACGGCAGAACATCTGCGTTTTGACTTTACACATTTTTCTGCGCTTACCAAGGAAGAAATCACCGAAGTGGAAGCTCTGGTCAACCAGGAGATCATGCGCTTTACCGAAGTAACCGTCAACGAGATGCCGATTGCCGAGGCGCGCGCACTCGGAGCGATGGCGCTTTTCGGCGAAAAATACGGCGAAGTGGTCCGGGTGGTTCGCGCGGGCGATTTCTCCATTGAACTATGCGGCGGTACCCACGCTACCAATACGGCGAAGCTGGGCCTTTTCAAGATTGTTTCCGAAGGCTCCGTTGCGGCAGGTGTCCGCAGAATCGAGGCGGTGACCGGTGAGGGCGTTCTTTCCCTGATTGCGGAAAAGCAGCGCCTGATCGACGAAGCGTCGGCTGCCTTTAAAGTCAATAATTCTTCGGAACTTCCCGCCAAGGCTCTCCAGGCGGCGCAGGAACTCAGGGAGAAGGATAAGCAGATCGAAGCGCTTTCCGATAAACTCGCGGCAATGCAGTCGGCTGATCTCTTCGAAAACGCACAGGAAATCGGCGGAGTTACCGTTCTCGCGGAAAAGATCTCGGGCTCTGCGGACGCGCTTCGCACGATGTGCGATCAGATCCGTGAAAAAGCACCGAAAGCCGCTGCGATTTTAGCCGCAGTTGATGGCGGAAAAATCACGTTTGCGGCAACCTGCGGAAAAGAGGCCGTAGCACTCGGCCTCAATGCAGGAAAGATTGTCAAAGCTGCCGCGCAGGCGGCTGGCGGAAACGGCGGCGGCCGTCCTGATTTCGCAATGGCAGGCGGAAAAGCTACGGATCGTGTGGAAGCGGCTCTTGAAGCGGCTGTTGCCCTGATCCGTGAAAGCCTGTAACAGTATTTGGATTGTTGAGTATTTGAAAGGAGGCTTTCAATTTGGACTGTATTTTCTGCAAGATCGCAAACGGCGAGATTCCCTCGAACAAGGTCTATGAAGACGACCAGGTCTGTGCGTTTTATGATCTTGAGCCCCAGGCACCGGTCCACGTCCTGATTATCCCCAAAAAGCACATCGCTTCCGTGATGGAACTTGAGGAAGAAAACGCGGCGGTTGTTTCTCACGTATTCCTCGTAGCAAAAAGGCTTGCGAAGGAGCTGAATCTAGCGAACGGCTTCCGCATTGTTTCAAACTGCGGTGAAGACGGCGGTCAGAGTGTTCATCACCTGCATTTCCATCTTCTCGGCGGCAGAAGTATGAAATGGCCTCCGGGCTGATTCGATATATTACGAAAGAAGGTTTTAAAATGGCTGTTTATACAATGACGATCGCGGGCTGCAAACGGGATCTCCCGATCTGCCCGATCGACGAACACCTTGATATCGCCGGTTTTGTGATGTTCGGTGATATTGAGATCATCGAATGCACGGCGAAAGCGCTGATCGAAAAATGCCCGGAGCACGATGTGATCGTGACCGCGGAGACAAAAGGCATCCCGCTCGCGCAGGAGATGGCGAGGATCGGCTGCCGTAAATACGTTGTCGCGCGCAAGGGAGTCAAGGCCTATATGACCGATCCGATCTGTGTTGAGGTAAAATCCATCACGACCGATCATGTTCAGAAACTGTATCTTTCCAAAGAGGACTGCGAGGTCCTGAAGGGCAAGCGTATTCTGATTGTCGATGACGTGATCAGCACGGGTGAGTCTCTCGCGGCTCTTGAAGAGCTTATTGAGCAGATCGACTGCAAGGTCGTCGGCAAGGCCTGCGTGCTCGCCGAAGGTGACGCGAAAGACCGCAAGGATATCATCTATCTGGAGCCTCTGCCGCTGTTTTTCAAATAAGAAACGCACAAAAAA
>ONSY01000086.1 GCA_900320605.1 uncultured Eubacteriales bacterium
ATAAGTCCAGAGGAATGAGCAGATTTTCATCTGCTCCCCCGGCTGCTGAAGCACTTCGTATCCGTCAGCCCTGATTTCGACAATCTCGCCGGGGCCGAGTTCCTTTTCCTGAGCGTAGCCGAGTTTCAGAAAGGCAAACGATTCAAACGATACGCAGTACGCGCCGTCACGCCTGCCGATCAGAACAGGAAGTCTTCCCATTTTGTCTCTTGCCGCGATCAGGTTTCCGTTATCCTTTAAAATCAGAACGGAAAGAGTGCCTTCGATTGCTTCCTGCGCATAACGAATCCCATCGGCAAAATTGCTCTGCTGGTTGATCAGTACTGCGGCCAGCTCTGTCGAATTGACGTGGCCGCCAGTCATTGCATCAAAATGGCCGCGGGTTTCAGTAAGGATTTTGTTGTACAGTTCCTCGGCATTGCGGATCACGCCGATTGTGGTGATCGCGTAGGTTCCGAGGTGCGAACGGATAAGCATCGGCTGAGGATCCGTATCGCTGATACATCCGATCGCGCTTGTACCGAACATTTCCTCAAAAACACGTTCGAATTTCGTACGGAACGGGGAATTTTCAATATTATGAATATCGCGCTGCAGACCGATTTCCCGGTCATACGCCGCCATTCCGCCCCGGCGTGTTCCGAGGTGGGAATGGTAATCCGTTCCGAAGAAAACATCTGAAATGGCGCTGTCATTGGTCACAGCACCGAAGAAACCTCCCATAGATCCTCCTTATTCACCGAATACACGGTGAAGCATCTCGCGGTATGCGTCCTCAACACCGCCAAGATCACGGCGGAAGCGATCCTTGTCGAGCTTTTCGTTGGTTTTCGCATCCCAGAAACGGCAGGTATCTGGAGAGATTTCATCTGCAAGAACGATCGTTCCGTCGGAAAGGCGGCCGAATTCCAGCTTGAAATCGACAAGCTTGACACCGAGCGAAAGGAAATATTCCTTTAAAACGCGGTTTACTTCAAATGCCATCTCTTTGATCCGGTTGATCTCTTCCTTGGTGGCAAGCTTCAGTGCCAGGGCATGATAGGAATTGAGAAGCGGATCATGCAGATCATCATTTTTGTAGGAAAATTCGATTGTCGGTTCGTCGAACACGATTCCCTCTTCAACGCCGTAGTGCTTCGCGAAGGAACCCGCGGAAATATTGCGGATAATGACCTCGAGCGGAACGATCTGTACCTTCTTGACAAGTGTATCGCGGTAATCGATTTCCTCAACAAAATGGGTGGGGATTCCATGCTTCTCGAGGAGCTGCATCAGATAGTTGGACATGCGGTTGTTGACAACGCCTTTTCCGAGGATCGTACCCTTTTTGAGGCCGTCAAACGCTGTTGCATCGTCCTTATAGGAAACGATTACATAGTTTTCGTCTTCGGTGGCAAACACCTTTTTCGCTTTTCCTTCATAAAGAAGTTCCTTTTTTTCCATAATGATTCTCCTCCAAATCAATAATTCGTGTTATATTTCTCTGCGATTGCCTGATCCTTCTCAAGAACCTTTTCGGCATCCGCTTTTCTTTTTGCGATCAGCTTCTCCGCCAGAGCGCTGTCCTGAAGCGCCAAAATCTCCGCAGAAAGTAAAGCGGCATTGGCACCTCCGTTAATCGCAACCGTTGCCACCGGAATTCCGGAAGGCATCTGCACGGTGGAAAGCAGGGCGTCAATACCGTCTAAATTGGTGGATTTACAAGGAATCCCGATCACCGGGAGCGTTGTATTCGCGGCGATGGCGCCGGCAAGATGCGCAGCCATTCCGGCTGCCGCGATCAGGACGCCGAACCCGTTTTCCCGCGCTGATGCGGCGAAAGTCTTCGCTTCCTCCGGAGTGCGGTGAGCGGAATACACGTGTACCTCAAAGGGAATTGAAAACGTTTTTAATACGTCAATGGCTTTTTCAACGATCGGAAGATCGCTGTCGCTTCCCATGACAATTCCAACTTTTTTCACAGAAAAGTCCCCCTTCAAAAATAAAAAAGGACACACTTATCCATTCGAAAGGAAAGTGCGCCCAGACGGTCGGCTGATCCGCAGCTAGTGTTCCTCCGTGGTGCTCCACGTTACCCGTCAGTCGCAAAAGCCGCATGAATTTTCTGTTTTTATCGTATCATAAATTCGAAATAGTGTCAATAAAGCCGGCTTCTCCAAATTATTTTCATGAGTTTACCCAAAGATCGCTCCTTTTCCGGCTCTTTTTTGATCAATCCTCCCCTTTTTGTCCAAAGTAGGTTTTCAGTTTCTGAAATACATAAGAATATTCCTATAATTTGCCGGATATTTTCAGCCATTCTGACATGTAAAAATGGTATCCTAATTAATAGATTGTTCTAAATAGCAAAAAATGAGGGCTGCAATTTGAGAAAATCAAGCGTAAACCTGACGCAGGGCAACATACTCAAACAAATTATACTGTTTGCGTTGCCGATCCTTGTCGGGCAGATTGTCCAGAATCTTTACAACAGCGTAGACTCCATTGTCGTCGGAAATGCGGTTGGAACCACAGCGCTCGCTGCGGTCTCCTCCTCAAGCGATATTTCCCACCTGATTATCGGCTTTTTTACCGGACTTTCGACAGGAGCCGGTGTGCTCTTCTCCCGTTATTTCGGAGCGGGAGATCAGAAAAATCTCCATGACAGCATCCATACCGCGCTGACTTTTGCGACAATTCTCGGAACATTCATGACGGTTGTCGGAATTATTCTGACTCCGTTCCTTCTGAATATCGTTGACTGCCCTGAGGACGTTTATGCGGAAGCGGAAAGCTACCTGCGCATCTATTTCATCGGTGTCCTCTTTACCGCGATGTACAATGTCGCGTCCGGCGTCCTGCGTGCGGTCGGAGATTCGCGAAGTCCTTTCGTTTTCCTGATCATCTCCAGCGCGACAAATATCATTCTGGATCTCCTGCTTGTTCTCGCGTTCGGACTCGGCGTAATCGGAACTGCGATCGCGACAATAGTTTCCCAGCTTCTTTCGGTCGTGCTCGTCACAGTAAAAATGCTGCGAACCGACGACGTTTACAAACTCGTCCTGAAAGATCTGGGAATCAAAAAGGATCTCCTTCTCAAAGTGATGTATCTCGGACTTCCCGCCGCAGTTCAGGCGAGTCTTACCTCCATATCGAATCTGTTCGTTCAGAGATATATCAATCAGTTCGGTTCCGCGGCCATGGCAGGAATCGGCGCCGCAAAGAAGATCGACCGCTTTGCCGGAATGGTCGCTCAATCAGTCGGACTTGCCGCGGCAACCTTTGTCGGGCAGAATTACGGCGCAAAGAAATTCCACCGTGCTTACCGCGGAATTCGGATCTGCCTTCTCATCTGCGCAGTCTTTGTTCTTGTCGTAGGCAGTACGATCTATTTCAATGCTGATTTCTTCATTCGCATTTTCACCAGTGACAGCGAGGCAATCTTCTACGGGGTCGCCATGATGACAACGATGCTGCCGTTCTATTACGTTCAATCGGTCAATCAGATTTTCGCGAATGCCGTTCGCGGTTTCGGAAAATCCCTGGCCGTCATGTTCTGCTCAATCTCCGGCATGATTGTCTGCCGTCAGATTTTCCTTGCGATCAGCATGCATTACAATTACGATATTCATAACATCTATATCGGATTTCCTGTCGGATGGGGATTCGCCGCGCTCTTCGTTTTCATTTATTACATATTTGCGGTACGCCGCAAATTCAAGAGCGTTGACTTCGAGTCCGAACCGGTTTCCTCAAAAGAATCGTCCTGAGCCTAAAAAAAGCACTTTCAATTTTTGAAAGTGCTTTTTTTGATTCCTCGATTGTTATATGGACAGTCTGCAGAGTGTATGGCTGACAGTTTTCATCCATCGTCCGGAC
>ONSY01000071.1 GCA_900320605.1 uncultured Eubacteriales bacterium
AATGGCATTCAAGAGGTCATCGGTTCGAACCCGACTATCTCCACCAAGCAGAAAGTCCTAGAACTTCTAAGAGTTTTAGGGCTTTTTGTTTTACCAAAAAAGGTCAAAAATTGCCAGAACACGGCATTTTTCTAACGCCTTTCTAACACTTTTCTAACACCTTGAAAATTGACCGCCGAAAAAGCCCTGATTTTACTGGGAAAATGCCGTCTTGCGTTTCTAACATTTTTCCAGTACTTTTCATTTTTTTGGAAAAAGCTACGTTTTTCAAAGGCGTTCAGGCCCCAAAGTCAAGCGCTTTTGCCATCGAGATTTTTCTCTTTGCATCAAGATGGCCATAGACGTTCGCAGTGGTTTTTATATCACTGTGGCCGAGCCATTCCTGAGCATCCTTGAGCGAGAAGCCCATATTCAACAGATTGCTCGCGGAACTATGACGCAGTTCATGAAAACGGATGTGCGGCAGTCCCGCTGCTTTGAGCAAAAAGCGGAAACTTCTGTGAAACGTAATCTGGAGAAAACGGCCTCCCATCGCTCCAACGAAAAACGAAATTGCTTTGGTAATATGCTTTCCCATAAAAAGCCCGATCTGCCTCCTGCTGATTCTTCATGTCGAGCAGGAGTTTTTTAATATCCGGCGTCATGGGAAAAGACCGGCGGCTGGATTGGTTTTTTGTTTTGTCTTTCATTACGGGTTTCATCACCTTCGCAACAGTTCGGCGAATCGTGAAGATCTCGTTTTCAAAATCGACGCAGTCCAATGATATTCCATCAACATATTTCTCCTTATCATTTTTCTGCATTAAGCCAAGACGATATGCGCTAAGGCGGTAATAATTCACTTTCTTGAGAATGTCGAGTGCAACAGCATTATCTGGTATCAATAAGTTGTGCGTGTTTTTCAGCCTGTCTATCTGCTCTTCATAAGACAGTGCAGGTTTCAATTGTGTCATATCATTTCTCCTGAAATAAAAAAAGTCCCACCGTGGTCCGCAGTGCGTTTCCGCCTTATGCGTGGTGGGCTCTATCAAATATATTATATGCATTCCTAGGCTAGTTGTCAACCTAAAAGCACTTGATTTTACATATTAAGGGAAGCAATAGCTTGCAATAAAGAAATATGTCCAAATGTTTGCGGACTCATTCATAATAGATCCCAAATCCCAGTATTTCCTGGATCCCCGCCGTCAAGTTTCCGGGAAAAACCAGAGACAGCGGAAAACTTTTTTGACGGAAGCAGGCTGGATATAGTATAATACAGGAAAGAAAAAACGAAATGGAGGAATCAGCGTGAACACCATGTACAGACAGGGGACCAGCCTAATCATACGCAGCGAAAACGAGAAGATTGTTCTTGAGTCCTGGGGAAAAAATACGATCCGCGTACGTTCGGTGCCGATGGGAGACGTCGCGGATACCCGTTATGCCCTCCTTGAAAAGCCGGAAGGATTTGAACCGGAAATCACCGTCGAGAAAAAAGAGCTCAATACTCCGAGAGGACCCGTGGTCCGTACATCCGCAAGGATTTGCAACGGCGACGTTTCCGTCGATATCAGCGAGGCGCAGAACGGCGCGAGACTGATCATCTCCCGCAAAGGTGTTCCGATTCTCACGGAGCCGGAATACAGCGCGCTTCATCTTTTCAACCGCCATTTTGAGCCGATCCCCGGCGGTGACTACAGACTGACCGTATATTTCAATCCGAACGAGGGGGAAAAGCTGTACGGAATGGGACAATACCAGCAGGAGACGCTCGATCTCAAGGGATCTGTGCTGGAACTCGCCCAGAGAAACTCCCAGGCGTCGGTGCCGTTTGTTCTCTCGAGCCTCGGATACGGATTCTTCTGGCACAACCCCGCGGTCGGCCGCGCGAGCTTTGCCGTGAACGGAACCATGTGGGAAGCACAGAGCACTAAGCAGATGGATTATCTTGTTTATGTCGGGAACACCCCCGCCGAGATCGTCGAGGCGTATGTTGCTTCCACTGGCCTTCCTCCGATGATGCCGGAATACGGCCTCGGTTTCTGGCAGTGTAAGCTGCGCTACTGGAACCAGGAACAGCTTCTGAACGTGGCGCGCGAATATCACAGACGCGGGATTCCGCTGGACGTGATCGTCTGCGACTTCTTCCACTGGCCGTATACCGGAGATTTCCGTTTTGACTACGAGTTTTTCCCGGATCCGAAGGCGATGGTCGAGGAACTGAAATCCATGGGCGTAAAGCTCATGTGTTCTATCTGGCCGCAAGTGGACCGCAGAAGCGAGAACTATCAGGAACTTCTCCACAGCGGACTTCTGATCCGGACATCCAGGGGAACCAACATCGCGTCGCTCGGAGGCGATGCGACATTCCAGTTTATCGATGCGACCAATCCGGATACCCGCGAATACGTGTGGAATAAAATCAGGAAGAATTATTATGACTTCGGCGTTGAGATGTTCTGGCTGGATGAGGCGGAACCCGAACTCGATCCGTATGATTTCGACAACTTCCGCCTGTATATCGGCTCCGTCCTGGAAACCGGAAATATCTATCCCCAGTACTATTCGTCTATGTTCTATGAGAAGCAGAAGGAAGCCGGACAGGACGGCATCGTGAATCTTGTCCGCTGCGCCTGGGCGGGATCCCAGCGCTACGGCGCGCTGGTCTGGAGCGGAGATATTCACAGCCGCTTCGACATTTTCCGCAGACAGGTCTGCATCGGCCTGAATATGGGCATTGCGGGAATCTCGTGGTGGACGACCGACATCGGAGGATTCATGGGCGCGGAGATCCACGACCCCGAGTTCCGGGAACTGCTTGTCCGCTGGTTCCAGTGGGGCGCTTTCTGCCCGGTCATGAGACTGCACGGCGCGCGCAATGACAGCACAAAACCGAGGGAACGTGTCGTCAATTCGAAGGGCGAGGAGAAGACCGGATCCGGTGCGGACAACGAAATCTGGAGTTTCGGCGACGAAAACTATCCGATCCTGAGAGACTACATCCTTCTGCGCGACAGAATGCGCGGATATACCCGTGAGGTCATGCGCCGAAGCCACGAGAGCGGCGATCCCGTCATGAGAACCATGTTCTATGAATTCCCGCAGGATCAGAAATGCTGGGAACTCCGGGATCAGTACATGTTCGGCCCGGATATTCTTGTCGCCCCGGTCATGTACTTCGGTGCCCGCGAACGTTCGGTATATCTGCCTGAGGGAGAGGAATGGTTCAGCGCCTGGACCGGAGAAAGCTTTGCCGGCGGACAGACCGTAACGGTTCCCGCTCCGATCGATCAGATTCCCGTTTTCCTGCGGGGCGGGAAGCATTCTGAGATCTTCAGAAAACAAAAGGAAGAGAAAGCTATGGCATAAAGGAAATCCGCAGGTCCCGTCTATTCCATATGCGTACATCCGGCCTTCATTATCGAAACCCGCAATGAAGACGGAACCGAGAATTTCGTGCCGATTACCTGGCTAAGTGTCACCCATGAAAAAGGGGAAAGAACTGTTGTGAAACGCGCTAAAAGATGGTAGAATCAAAAGCAAAGGCTGAGATTTTATCAGGCTGAAGGGGGACGACGGCAGATGGGGAAAGAAAAAACCGTTCTATATATCAATGCCTGTGTCCGTTCTGAATCACGGACAGAACGCATAGCGAAAGCTCTGTTGGGAAAAAGCGGCGGGATAATTGACGAGGTAAAACTGACCGAAATTGATTTACAGCCTCTCACTGAGGAAAAACTCAGAAAACGCACACAGCTGATTGAGGAACGAGATTATTCAGATAAAATGTTTGATCTCGCAAAGCAGTTTCAAAAAGCAGATGAGATCGTAATATCGGCACCCTACTGGGATTTCTCATTTCCTGCGCTTCTGAAGCTGTACCTCGAGAATATCTATGTCACGGGACTTGTTTCTGAATATACCGAAACCGGAGAGCCCCATGGACTCTGCAGTGCAAAAAAACTGTTTTTCGTGACAACGGCAGGCGGTACCTATCTCCCCGATTTCAGTTATACTTACCTTCGCTTCCTCGCTCAGACATGTTTTGGAATTCCGGAAACTGAACTGATCAAGGCCGAAATGCTGGATATTGACGGATTTGATGCTGTAGCGATCACCGAAGCAAAAATCGAAGAGATACAAAACAATATATGACGGGCGACATACTCTCGCCGGCTAAAACGGTGAGAGATAGTGCAGCGATATTCCAAAAAAACTGAAAATGCACCTCTTGCAGAGGTGCATTTTTTTGTGAGAATCCGCTATCATAGGCAGAACGGTGTTATTTGATTCTTCTTCCATGCAGGACAAGAGGTTCCGGTGCTTTTGGAAAAAGTCCGGGTACCGGAGATGAACCTTTCTCAGCAGCAAACTCAGGCGAAAGGGTGAGA
>ONSY01000120.1 GCA_900320605.1 uncultured Eubacteriales bacterium
GAGTCTGCGAAGGCTCCTGAGAAGGTTCCGTCGTCGGTTCATCCCCCGGGTCTTGTGAAGGTGTCTCGTCCTCCTGCGGCTCCTCCGAGGAAGGCTCTTCCTGCGGCGGTTCCTCTTCGGAAGGTTCCTCCTGCGGCTCTTCCGGGAGTTCCTCCTGAGGCGGTTTCTCCTGCGGAGGATCTTCTTCGGAGGGTTCTTCCGGGGCGCTTTCGTCCGAAGGTTCTTCCCTTTCGGACGGCTCCTCCTGAGAAGAAATTCCGTTTTCGCGCTCCGGCGGAGTCTCTGAATCAGGCTCTGCCGGGGACGGTTCGGATTCCGGCTCCCGCGCGGACACTTCCGACGATCCTGCCGTCCCGTCCCGGGAGAGTACGGCGGATGTGTCATTCTGCGGCGCCTCGGACGGATCCGGGGCCGCGCTGCATCCCGGAAGCAGGAACAGCAACACCGCAAATATGAGTATCAGTTTTTTCATCTGGTTTTTTCCTTATTTCCGATCCGGGGGCGGGGCGCTTGTGAGGAAGTCTCCGATCTCCCCGAGCAGTTTTCCGATGCTGTGGTATTTCCCGGAATAGATGACCGGGTCGAGAAGGGTCAGATCGACGTCGAAGAGATCCGCGCAGGAAAGGCGCTCGTCGATCTGGATATTGCGGATCGCGCAGAAGAACGTCGCGGAATCCCCGGTCACGACGGTTTTCACGGCTTCGCACTCGTAGACCCACCGGCTCTGATCGAGCACGGGAACGTCCAGCACCGCGCCGCGGCTTACGGCGTATCCGATGCCGTCCTTTTTCCCGTCGTCCGCGTGCCTTGAACCGAAGTAATCCATCAGGGGCAGCATGTCGGTGCTGACCAGGTTCGCGCTGAAAACGCCCGCGCGCTCGATGTTGCGCCTGGTCCGCTTCGTCCCGGTCATGCTGATGATCAGCAGGTATCCGTCCCCTTTCTCATGCGTGACGCTGAGCCAGGTGATCGGCGCGAAATTGGCGCTCTGATCCTCATTGTTCGTCCCGATGAGAAACGAAGGCTGGACGCACATGGAAAATACGGGGCTGACGGATTTTCTCTTCGGCATGGCTCTCTTCCTTTTCCGCACAGATGTTTTACGGGAAGGGGAAGGCGGCGGAGAAACGCCGCCTTCCCCGTTTGTGCAAATCAGAGGCGGAACGTTACCGCCTCGTCGCCGGAAATCTCAAAGGGTCCCGGCATCGGGTTGGCCTGCGGACGCGCGTTTCCGAAATAGTCGGTGTCGAGAATGTACGCGCTGCCGTCCGGCTCCTCAAAACGTTCTTCCGCGTGATAGGTCTTTCCGAGGAAATCGCTCGTGATCACCGAGGCGGAAACGCCGCGCAGCGCCTTCGGGTCGACCGTGATGCTCACGGTTCCGTTCGCGGGATCGGCACTGAATGTGATGCCCGCTTCCGTTTTTTCGACGGAGCCCTCGTCGATCGCGCTCGGTCTCGCCGAGTTGAGATACAGATTGCCTTTGATGCGGCACGGCAGATGGGCCGTCATCATTCTGCGGCTGAACGGTTTCTCCCAGAACTTGTCGTCCGGACCCGGATACTCGTCATAGGAGCGCAGGCCGACCGGCCAGAGCACCGCGTTGTTCTTCGTGGGCAGGCCGTCCATTTTGGCCTGTTTGTCCGCCTCAAGCTCCTCGGGCGTGCGCTCGGGCAGCGGGAGATGCTCGAAGAAGCCCATGGGAACGGGCTCGTCGTTCGCGTCGCCGTCACGCAGGAAGACGTTCTGAATGAACTGATCGTCTCCGCCGATGATGTTCGTGTAGCCGGCGACGGCGGTCTCATGCGGGAAATGATAGGGCGTCATGCGGCCGCGGTCCGGATTGATCACGATATGACCCGCGAAGAGATTGTGCACGAACGCGCCTCCCTGGGAAACATTCCGGAAGTTCATGGCCGAGAGGAACAGGTTGTGGTCGACCATGTACGGGCCGTGGCATACCTCCACGAAGAGGTCCTCGGAACGGTTGTCGAAGCAGAGGTTGTGATGCAGATGCGTACCCTGCGCCTGCCAGTCGAACCAGACGGCGCGGTAGCAGCTGTAGAACACGTTGTGGTGGATATTCACGTCGAGCGACGCGTGCAGCTTGATTCCCGAAACCTCCGCGCCGTGATAGGTCATCTTGTGATGGATATGATGAATGCGGTTGCCGTAGATCTCGCTGAACACCGCGCCGAGGTGTCCGACGATGCCGCACTGCTCGCATTCGGAGATGTCATTGTAGCGGACGATGTGGCTGCCGATATGCTCCTTGTTCCAGTTGCCGTGAACCGCCCGGAAGATGACTTCCTGCTCGCGCTGGGTTCCGAACTTGAACTTGAGATCGGACCACTCGTTCTGACCGGTCGAGATTTCCTTGCCGAGGCTGATGCCGGAGCAGGAGGACTCGCGGATGACGTTGTTCTCGATGATCCAGCCCTTCGACCAGTGAGGCCCGATCAGGCCTTCCTGCAGCGCGGTGGGCGGCGCCCACTGCGGGGACGCCTGGCAGAGCGTGAATCCGCGCACGGTGATATAGCCGCGCCCGGTCTTCTCCGGCCAGAAGCAGAACGGACGGACGTTGATCTCGACGCATTCGCCGCGGGGATCGCAGCCGAAATTCGCCCAGATCGTGGTGTAGGTTCCGTCAACCTCACAGCAGAAGGCGCGCAGGGACTCCTCCGGATATTTGGATTCCGGCCAGGGCTTCGGATGTTTCACTTCCTCGAGCGTCGGACGCTCGTAGAGGGATTTGCCGTTTAAATAGACCTGCCCGAGGTGACACGGGGGCAGCTCATTGAAGAGCCAGTCGCCGTACGCCAGGGTGGCGAAGGGATTGCGGTATGTGAAGATCGAGTTGAGAACGCGCGTGCGCCAGACGCCGTCCCCTTCGTCGGTCCAGTCGGTCACGACCTCGGCGCCGCTGATCACGGCCTCGCCGTCGCCCGCGGACTCGTATACAATCCTGTGATCTTCGGTTCCGCCGTTCGCGGGGCTGACCCACTCGCGGTAGACGCCGGCGTGGACCTTTACCGTATCGCCGGGCATGGCGACCGAGGCCGCCTTCGAGATGGTGCGGAACGGTTTGTCCTGTGTGCCGCAGAAGCTGTCACAGCCGTTTGTCGAAACATGAAAGATCATGAATGGTACCTCCTTGTATTTCCTGATTCTCTTAATTCCATTATATTCATAAACGCCCGTTTTGTCCATAGCGTGCGGGCGCAACCCGCTCCTTTTTTTGGGCCGGGCTCCCCGTTCCCGGGGCGTTTCTTGACGAAGGCGGCGCGCGCCGGTATAATGAGGGAAAGGAAACACGCGCCGGGAGGGAAAACAATGTATTTCGGACATATCGCGATCTATACGGAACATCTCACCGCCATGACGGACTTCTACTGCCGCTACTTCGGCGGCAGAGTGTTCTATGAGGGGGTGTACGGCGATCAGAAAAGCGTCTATATCGCCTTTGATCAGGACTGCTATCTCGAGCTGATGGACAAAGCCTCGGTCGGCCCGTCTCCGCTGATACCCGGAGAGGAACGTCAGGGCCTGACACACATCGCGATCAACGCGGAAAGCACCGCGCGCGTCAACGAGCTGACCGCCAGGCTGGAAAAGGACGGATATCCCGTCGTCTGGCAGCCGACCGACTACGGCACGGACCGCTTCTATGAGAGCTGCGTGCTGGATCCCGACGGAAACCGCGTCGAGATCTGCGTGCACGAGAAGGTCCTGCGCGCGGAACGCGGACTCGGCTGACAGACCGCGGCGCGAAACATATGATAAGAGGCCGGCTGCCGATTTCACGGGCAGCCGGCCTCATTCTTTCTGTTTCCGGATCCGCGCGGCGCCTTACTCGCAGAGATCCTTGAATCTTGTCCAGATCTCGTCCTGTTTCGCGGAAGCCTCGGCGCTGATGTTGCCGATCATCTCCATGTCTTCCGATTTGAAGGAGGACGGAAGGACGAGGAAGTCCCTATACTCCGGGTCGATCAGATCATCGGCCGCCTTGGTCGTGCAGTAGTAGCCGAGATACTCGAAGCTCTGCTTGCTGATTTCAGGCCGGAGGATATAGTCGATGAAGGCGTGCGCCGCGGCAGCGTTGGGCGCCTTGGAGGGAACGAACATGCCCATGATGCCGAAGCCGATGCCCTCTTCGGGGTATACGACCTTGAGATCCGGCTTCGCGAGCATCGCCATGGTCACCTGGGAGGTGTACATGACGGCCGCGTTGACCTCTCCGGTCACCAGGTCGTCCTGGACGTTGTCGTCCTTGATCAGGCGGATGTTCGGGGCGAGCTCGCAGAGCTTCTCGCCGGCCGCCTCGATCTCGGACAGATCGTTCGTGTTGTAGCTGTATCCGAGCACCTTCTCGGCCATGCCGACGATGACGCGGTAGTTCGCGATGACCGCGAGGTCGTCCTTGAAGGCTTCGTTCCAGAGATCGCCGTAGCCCTTCACGTCAACCTTGATCTTCTCCGGGTTGTAGACGATGGTCTGGACACCGGCGCCGTAGGGTACGGTGTACTCGTCGGTCGGATCATAGAACTGTCCCTGATAGATCGGATTGATGTTCGCGTAGTTTTTGATC
>ONSY01000264.1 GCA_900320605.1 uncultured Eubacteriales bacterium
AGCTGGAGACGGAAATGTTGGCAACTGATCTTCATGAAGATCTTCAAGAGAAATAGTTTTAACGCGGGTTGCTTCTTTCTGCAGGTATTTGTTTCTGGCTCTATAGACGAGTACTTCGAGCCAGCGCGTAAATCGCGCCCTGAGTTCGTCAGGTTCTGAATAAGTTTGCTGAGTGTGCATGATAATCCTCCTTTGCATGCACCTCAGCGGGGGGAAAATAAGAAACACGGCAAGCCAAGGTGGCACGCCGTGTGTTAGTCAGTTTTCAGCGGGATTTGAAATGAATTATTACATGGGCATCACCTACTGCAATCATTCTGCTTGGACTCTATTTTTTTTTAATTCAAGAAATGAGAGAGTTCACAACAAAAGGATAAATTATACTTCAAATCTCTTGAATAACCGAATAATAGACAACAGTAGTGAGAATATGCTGTCGTTTTCTGCGCTTGACGGGAAAAAATAAAAAATGCAGCGTTTCTTGACGCGGAAACGCTGCAAATAGATAAGCTAATTAAACTGACAAAGGTTATCAAACATAGATGTAGAGCTTTCTCTTGAGGTAAACATGCATGACATACGCTGTTTTTCCTGTGCCGAATGAGTGAGTTCTTGCTCTTTATGCTCTTCGGTCGACGGAATCATCGTCTCTTGCTTATTTTGAACAGGATCACCGGAAAAGAGTTCAGGATGTACGCTTTTGTATTGAAATACGGCATTCACAACAAGAGTGCTTTTTCGGTTTCCCAACATCTCAAGTGCTTCACCGACTGCTTTTTGCTTGGTAGTGGTAGCCGGAAACTGTAGTGAGAATCGGTATTTTCCATCAATTTTCATGTAATCACTGTCCTTTCGATAAAGCGATGTTAGCCAGTACCTGATAGCCCAGGGCGTTCGCCGCGGTTGAGTCGATGAATTGTGCTTTTGAAACAAGCGGAGAGTTCTCAATATATGGTCGTAGCAGAAGGCTGCCGCCGCCAATAAAAACACAAGGGTTTGAGCGCAGGTCAATTTGAAGCTCGCGGAGTTGGTTAAGAATGCTGTTTGCGTGAAGATGGGTGGCAGAGGTAATCGTTTTCTGGACTTCTGACTTGAGAATTGTTTCTTCGCCGTTCAATACAGAGCTGATGTGCTCATCATCAATGAGAAGATCGTGAAGACTGTTGACCTTTCTGACGATCTCGTTGTTCATGGTAATAATACCGTTCTCCAGAGAGCGGCAAAACTGTTGGTCAGGTTTTCCATAGCGAAGAAGCAAAACATCTGTGGTATAACCGCCGATGTCAACGATGAACATTCGCTTCGTCTTTACGACCAGATCGCTGTTCGGAACTATAGCGGCATATGCCTGCGGAAAGACCATGACGCGATTGAGTGCGATCATGTAGGGATGATCACAGTAGGCGAAACGAATGGGCCCTTTTCGATGAAAGTACTCAGCAAAGCGGTCTTTCAGAACACCGTAATGCTCAGGGGGAAGGCCGACCGCGAGATCGACCTGCGCGAGGGGAGAGGCTGAGCCTGTCCGAACGAGCTCTTTTGCAATGGCGAAAAGCGTAAGGATAAAGAAGCGATCGTCCTGGGTCTTGTCGCGCATATAACTGATGCGTTTCCCAGACAAGGTCCAGAAGCGGCCGTCATATTCCAGAAGCTCATCGGACAGCGGAGGGCGGACCGTGTGTTCGGACAGCCCGGAGACGAAACTGAAGAATGGAGTCTTAACGGCATAGTTGCCGTGATCGACAGCGAGAAGCATAGCAACACCTCCAAATTGGATAAATCGTCCTATTACACGGCTCAGCAGGCAGATACGCAACAGGCCTACATAAATTTTTTTCACCTTGCGTAATGTTTGATATGATATTATATTTGAAACAAATAACGCGCGGGAACGAGGGGGTGACGGAATATGGAGAAACTGCGATGCGTCGTGGAGCGCATCACCTATCAGAATGAGCAGAACGGGTATTCCGTCATCAAATGCAAGGCGAAGGGTTACTCCGATCTCGTCACGGTCGTGGGTGCCATGCCGGAGGTTCATGTCGGAGCAGTCCTCCTGCTGAGCGGTGAATGGAGAATGGACGCCAAATACGGCAGACAGTTCAGCATCGAAAGTTTCGAGGAAACGCTTCCGGCGACGGTACTCGGGATCGAAAAGTATCTCGGATCGGGACTCGTGAAGGGGATCGGCCCCAAATTCGCCCGGAAGATCGTCCAGACCTTTGGCGAGGATACGCTGCGGGTGATCGAGGACGAGCCGGATTCGCTCATTAAGGTCTCCGGGATCGGAAGACTGCGGGTCGAAAGAATCAAGAAAAGCTGGCAGGATCAGAAAGAGATCAAGAACATCATGCTGTTCCTCCAGAGTCACAATGTCAGCACCAGCCATGCGACCAAAATCTATAAGACCTACGGCGATGAGAGCGTAAAAGTAGTGCAGGAAAACCCGTACCGTCTGGCGGACGACATCTGGGGCATCGGCTTCAGGACCGCCGACACGATCGCGGAGAAGATGGGCTTCGGCCAGGAGAAATTCCCGCGCCTCAGGAGCGGTATCCTGTATACGCTCAACAGGCTCTCGGAGGAGGGGCACTGTTACAGCACGAGAGAGCAGTTGCTCAAGACCGGCGTTGAGCTTCTGGATGTGGATCGGGAGCTCCTGACCGGCGCGCTGGATGAAATGATCCGGGTCGAAGACGTGCGGACGGAGCCGCTGCCGGAAGAAGATGGGGAAGCGATCTATCTC
>ONSY01000047.1 GCA_900320605.1 uncultured Eubacteriales bacterium
AATCCGCCCGTTGAGGAAATCTGCCTGACGGATCGGGAGGAATCTCCCTTTGCGGTCATAAAGGGGGACGGAGGTGTTTTCAGATGGAAATAACGTACAGGGATACCCATGAGTTTACCGCGCGGGAACTCGAGAGGCTGTTTCTTTCGGTTGAGTGGTCCTCCGGCCATTTCCCGGAGAAACTCGTGATTGCCATGAAAAACTTCCGCACGGTGTTTTCCGCCTGGGACGGGGAGAAGCTTGTCGGGATGATCTGCGTGATGGACGACGGAATCATGAACGCCTACATCCACTATCTTCTGGTCGATCCGGAATATCACGGGCAGACGATCGGACGGACGCTCGTCGGGATGGTCAGGGAAAAGTACCGTGACTATCTGCGCATCGCGGCCATCGCGTACGACGAGGAGCTTTCGTTCTATCAAAACTGCGGCTTTGCAAAAAGCGAAGTGTCCTCTCCGATGTTTATCACATCGCTGTGGACCTGAACCCGAAAGGAGCGGACCAAATGAGAAAACGATATTACGGCTGGATTCAGCGTACGCATATCTTTAGACGGGACGAATTCGAATGTACGGACTGCGGTTATCTCGCCGACGCTCCGTATGCGGTCTGTCCGTACTGCGGCGAGCCGAAAGACGGTACGAAATACGATCCTTCCTGGATTGACGAGCTGGAAGAGATCGACATGATTCTTGACGACGACTAAATCATCAGGGAGGCTCTGAACATGCCGTTTCAGATTATCCGCAATGATATCACGAAAGTAAAAGCGGACGCGATTGTGAACACAGCGAATCCGAAGCCCGTTGTGGGCGGCGGGACCGACAGCGCGATCTACGCGGCGGCCGGCGAAAAGAAACTTCTCGCCGAGAGAATGAAGATCGGCGATATTCCGCAGGGACACAGCGTCAGCACGAAAGCGTTCGCGTTAAAGGCAAAATATATCCTTCATACCGTCGGACCGGTCTGGGTCGACGGAAATCACGGGGAGCGGGAAACGCTCCGGTTCTGTTACAGAAACGCTCTCGCGCTCGCGTCGCAGCTCCGATGCAAAAGCGTCGCTTTTCCGCTGATGGCGTCCGGCGTCAACGGATTCCCGAAGGACGAGGCGCTTGAGATCGCGCTTTCCGAGATCGGATCCTTCCTTCTGACGCACGAGATGAAAGTGCTGCTCGTGGTCTTCGACAGCCGCGCGCTGCAGCTTTCCGAGCAGCTGGTCGGCGAGATCGACCGGTATATCGACGAGCATACCGTGCGTGATCTCGGGATCGCGGAGTACGGCGAAGAGATCCGTGAAAACCGGCACCACGCAGAGACCGCGCGGCGCATCGAGAGAGAAAGACGGATGCGTCTCAATTCCGTCGGCTTCGCGGCGCGGGAGGAGAGAGATGAATTTTCTTCCGATATGGCGCCCATGCCGTCCGCGGCTTCGTTCCCGGTCATGGGGAAAAGCCTCGAGGAAGTTTTGGGAGAGGCTGGAGAAACATTCCAGCAGCGTCTGTTCCGTCTGATCGACGAGAGCGGAATGGACGACGTGACCGTGTACAAGAAGGCGAATATCGACCGGAAGGTGTTTTCTCGCATCCGCTGCAGGGAGGATTACAGACCGCAGAAGAAAACCGCCGTCGCGTTTGCGATCGCGCTGCGGCTGGATCTTCCGACGACCCTTGATCTGCTCTCAAGGGCGGAAATCGCGTTTTCCCCGAGCAGCAAGTTTGATCTGATCGTCAGTTATTTTATCACGCATGGAAATTATGATATTCATGAGCTCAACGCGGTCCTGTTCAAATACGGACAGGAGACGATCGGGACGCAGTACGATTGACGGGATAACACAAAGGTATGAGAAATTTTTGCGGCAATACGCAAAAATTTCTTACGCCTTATCGCAGCGGATTCCAAGCGGAGAAAACATATAACAGAGAAACAACCGATTTGCTGAAAAGCTGAGCTGAAATCTGATACCGGATAAAAAAAGAATCATATGAAAAGGTCATTTGTCGCACGGCAGACGACCTTTTCTCTTTTTTTGCCTGATATACTGTGCGTGTAAGAAAGAAACCGAAGGAGGCAAAAACATGTACGGTGCGATTTTGGGCGACATGATCGGCTCGCCCTACGAGTTTGACCGGAGCGGAAAAACGAAGGAGTTTCCGCTGTTTACAAAGGAAAGCCGCTTTACCGACGACACAGTCATGACGATCGCGGTGGCGCAGGCGCTGCTCGACGCGAAGCAGGACGGGAATCAGAACCTCGGACAGCTTCTGGTGCGGTCGATGCGCGAATGGGGAAGAAAATATCCGCACGCCGGCTACGGCGGACGGTTCGCCGTGTGGCTTCAGTCGGAGAATCCGAAACCCTACCGAAGCTACGGAAACGGTTCGGCGATGCGGGTATCCGCCGCCGGCTGGCTGTATGACACAATCGGGGAGACGCGGTCCGCCGCGCGCGAAACCGCGCAGGTTACCCACAACCATCCCGAGGGGATCAAGGGAGCCGAGGCGGCGGCCAGCGCGATATTCCTCGCGCGCAGCGGAAAAAGCAAGGAGGAAATCCGGGAGTACATCGTGCGGGAGTTCGGATACGACCTTTCGCGCACCTGCGACGAGATCCGGCCGGAGTATCATCATGTAGAGAGCTGTCAGGAGACGGTGCCTGAGGCGATTACCGCGTTTCTGGAAGGTACGGACTTTGAGGACGTGATCCGCACCGCGGTCTCTCTCGGCGGAGACTGCGATACGCTGACCTGCATCGCTGGCGCAGTTGCCGAAGCGTTCTACGGGGTGCCCGCGGTGCTGGAAGCCGAGTGCAGGAAGCGCCTTCCCGGTCAGATGCTTGAGGTGATCGACCGTTTCGATCTCGCGAGAGGCCGGGAAGGGAATTTCCGCGACATGTTTCTCGAGGGCAATCAGATCATCGAGGAGGCAATCGCGCGATTCCATGAGAAGCAGACCCGCGAAACCCTTCTGGACGTTCTCGAGTCCATTTCGAAGAGAATGCGCCAGAACGGCCATCTGCTGTTCCCTGTGGAAACCCCGCAGAACCTGGCCGACGAGATTGACCCGGAGCACGTGCGTGTGGGGGATATCGTGACAACGAAGGAGGAGACGCGCTTTACGTTCCGTCATATTACGGCCAGTGACGGGAAAAACTGGCTCGCGGCGTTCACTTCCCGCGCGGAGAGCGGAAAGGGGGAACCCACTTCCATCCTTTCGTACTTCATTGAAGACGCGCTTGAGGGGATGCGGGATATGAGAGCCGAAGGCATTATCCTCAACCCGTGGGGAAAGCAGTTTCTCCTCAGAAAAGAGCTGATTTCCCTGATCCTCGACGCCGGAACGCCGAAAACCGGGATCTGGTTCCAGGTCGGTGATATCACGCAGCTTAGGGTCGACGCGGTTGTCAACGCCGCGAACCGTTCGCTGCTCGGCGGCGGGGGCGTGGACGGCGCGATTCACCGCGCGGCAGGTCCCGGCCTGCTCGAGGAGTGCCGGAAGCTCGGCGGATGTGAAACCGGAAAGGCGAAACTTACCGGAGGATACCGACTGAAAGCGAAGTATGTCATCCATACGGTCGGCCCGCGTTACCGCCGGGGTGATCCCGAATGCGAAAAACTTCTCCGGGAATGCTACCTCAGTTCGCTCAGCCTCGCGAAGGAAAACGGGATTCATTCCATCGCGTTCCCGGCGATTTCAACCGGGGCGTACGGCTATCCGAAAGCGCAGGCCGCCGAAATCGCGCTGTTCGCGGTGTCGGGATGGCTGCACGCGAATCCGGATTATCCCATGGCGGTTGTGATGTGCTGTCACGACCAGGAAATGAGAGACCATTATCAGAATGTGATCGACGCGAACGCGCCGGAAAGGAGCAGAAAATGAAAACCATCAAAGTGACAGGCAAAGGGCAGATCAAGGTAAGACCGGACACGACCAGAATTACAATGACCGTCGAGGGAATGTTCCCCGAGTACGGCGAGGCGCTCAGACGATCCTCAGAGGATACGCAGCGCATCAGCGATCTTCTTTCGCAGTTCGGATTTGAGCGTTCCGATCTCAAAACGCTCAGCTTCTCCGTGGATCCGCAGTATGAGAGCTACAAAGAGCGCGGGGCGTATAAGGAGAGGTTCACCGGGTACCGGTTCCGGCATATCATGAAGGTGGAGTTCCTCTCGGACAACGACCGTCTCGGCAGGATTCTCTACGCGCTCGCGAAATGTCCCGTGAAACCGGAGTTCCGTCTCAGCTATACCGTGAAAGACCCGGAAAAATCCAAAAACGAGCTGCTCGGCCGCGCCGTCGCGGATTCCAGGGAGAAGGCGGGCGTACTGACCCGGGCCGCGGGCGTGACGCTCGGAAGCATTCAGAGCATCGATTACTCGTGGGGGCAGATCGATCTGGAAGTGCGCCCGATGTACGGCGTGATCACGGCGGAAGAGGATATGGCGGCTCCCATGTTGGTGAAGGAAAGCTATGAGATGGACCTTGAACCGGACGATATCGAGGTTTCCGATACCGTGACCGTTCTGTGGGAAATAGAATGAGGGGAAAACACGGATGAGGAGAAAGAATCCGAACGGATTCCTTTACATTGAGCCGGCGGACTATATCCCGAAGGACCTCCGGAAAAAGTACCGGCTCGGGGAATACAATGATAAATTCGGGCCGGTTCCGGCAGATGAAATCACACTCGAAGAGGCGAAAGCGATCGCCGGGAAACAGCTTCAGAATATCAGCGGATGTGTCGAATTCTCGAACGCGTTCTGCTTTACGAACGCTCAGAGCGAAACTGCTATCGGCGGTCCGGATGCTCCGGTTTTTGTCCTGAAGGAAAACGGCAGGATCGTCAGTTTGCCGGAGTATTATGACGAAATCGGCGCCGGAGAGGAGATCCGGAACGTCCGTTTCTGAAAAACATACCATAAAAAGGAAAAGCCTTCACTGCGTTTTTTTGCGGCGCAATGAAGGCTTTTTGCAGAGATGGAATACCGTTCAGAACAAACTGCCGGGCGAGGAATTTCCGAAGAACATGATATTGTAAACGGGAAGATAGATAATCTTTCCTTTCTGAGACACGGTGCGGCTGTTTGACAGGACAAAGGCTTTCCGGATATGGTAGTCCTCGTTCTTCACAAAGGCAGTCAGAGCGCTGTGGACGGTATAGTCCTTCCCGGATTTCACTTTTATGGGAACGGCGGAAAGGCTGTCATAGTCGTCGATCAGATAATCCACTTCACCTTTGCTGCGGTTATCATAGTAAAAGAGCCGATATCCGTGCGCCGCGAGTTCTTGCGCCACCGCGCTTTCGTACAAAGAACCGAGATTGACGCTCTTCAGATCATCCAGTACCGCGCGGATGTTGTTCCCATAAAGGATTCCGCTGAGAATACCGACGTCGTTAAGATAAAGCTTCAGCAGATTTTTGCCGGCGGATTCAATCAGGGGGAAGACCGGATTGGAAATCGCCTGAACATTCAGCGCAATGCCGGAACTGATCAGATACTCAAACTCGTCCTGGTAATTGCCGAAAGTCTTTCCCCGTTTGTTTTCGATACTCTGCGCAACAACACGCTTCTTTCTGTTTTCCATGTATGACGGAATAAGATCGTATATTCTTCGGATTTTCAGCTTTCGTTCTCCGTCATACTTTGAGGCATCCGCAGCGTAATAGTCATGGATTTCCGCCTGAATCTCACGTACGGAATAAATGTTCGACGTTTCAAGGAAGGAGTTGACAGCATCGGGAAGCCCTCCTACAAGCAGGTATTTCCGGAAGAGATCCATCATATGTTCATGTGCGCCGGCGTCGGGTGTTTCCAGACGCTCAAACTTTTCACGCAGTACGGAAACAGCAAGCTTTCCCGTTCCGTTCGCGTACAGAAATTCCTCGAAATCCAGAGGGAACATACGGACCTTGCGAATGCTTCCCATGGGAATTGACGATGTTTCCGAGAGTGTGACACCGAGAAGAGATCCGCTTGCAATATAGGTGAAACGGCCGTCCTGCGAAAGGAATTTCAGCAGGGTAAGAAGATGGGGATACGCCTGAATCTCATCGATAAAGATCAGGGTATTGTCCTTTTGCTGCATTTTGTTTCCGGCAAGCATGCTTACCTGCAGATAGAAATCACTGACGGTTTTTGTCTGTGAGAACAGGCGGCCGCCCAGAGAGTCTTCGATCATGTTCAGCTCAATGAAATTCGGAAAAAGCTTCCTGCCGACATGCCGGATGATATATGTCTTTCCAACTTGTCTTGCGCCGTCAACCAGAAGAATCTTTTCGCTTCCTGACTTGAGGTGCGTTTCAATCAGAGCCTCTATTTTTCGAAACAGCATATTCCTATCTCCTTTTTTTGACTTTTCAATAGAATGACATTGTGAAAAATTAAACATTTCAATATATTTTTCACTTAAAAGTGCAAATATTTCAATAGCTTTTCAATCTGAAAAAGCAAACATTTCAAATTGCCTCTCAGAAAGCCGGAGGATCCGCGATGACCCGACGCCGCATTTATGCTGGGACGCGGGTTCGGATTGCCGATGATTCTAATCTGTGATATAATAAAAAAGAAAAATAACGGGAAATCCGATAAAAAAGGAGCCGGAGAAAATCCAGATGTCGGAAATTCAGTATATCTTTGTACACGGCCTTTCCGGATGGGGCAGCTACGATGCTCAGTATCAGAGGATGCCCTACTGGGGAATGCGCGGCGGAGACCTCATGAAATGGCTGAGCGCGCGCGGATTCGAATGCTTCGCGGCCTCCGTCTCGCCGACGGGAAGCGCGTGGGACCGCGCGTGCGAGCTTTACGCGCAGCTTTCCGGGACGCGGACGGACTACGGTCAGGCGCACAGCACGCGCTGCGGACACGTCAGGTTCGGCAGGGATTTTTCCTCCTGTCCGCTGATTCCCTCCTTTACGGAAGACAGCCGTCTGGTTCTGATCGGGCATTCCTTCGGCGGCGCGACGGTCCGGATGCTTTGTGAGCTGCTCGCGAACGGCGACGAATCGGAACGGTCCTGCGAAAATCCGTCTCCGCTCTTTTCAGGAGGCATGGGGAACCGTATCGCGGGGATCGTCACGCTCGCGTCTCCGCTCAACGGGACGACGGCCTATGATCTCTTTCTGGATCCTTCTTTCGATCCGGACAGCGTTCAGGTACCGTTCTGGAGCCGGAAACTCGCTTCGCTGATGAGCAGAGGAACGAGAGCGGACGAGGACGGAAGATCTTCCGTTGACTACGCGGGATACGACATGCAGATCGATCACGCGGCGGAATTCAACAGCCGCGTCTCCACGCTGCCGCATGTCCTGTATTTTTCCGTTCCCTGCTGCGCGACGCGGCGGGAGCCGGACGGCACCCGTGTCCCGAAAAAGGGAATGGAGCCGCTGTTTGTCATGCGTTCTTTACAGATCGGGGCGTATCGGGGGAAAACCTCCGCCGGGATGGAAATCGGGGACGAATGGAGAGACAACGACGGACTTGTCAATACGGTCTCTTCCCGCAGTCCCTTCGGGGCTCCGGCCGTGCCGCTGGACAGCGCGGA
>ONSY01000268.1 GCA_900320605.1 uncultured Eubacteriales bacterium
CAAGGACAATGAAATGCGTCATACAGCAAAAAGGAGGGGATTGAGCAGCCTTTTCTGAAACAATTATTAGGAAGGTTCCGAAACATGCGAAATGCCTACCTATCCCTCCTGCTTCGTCTTCTGTTTTTGCGTGTGTGTGACAGCCAAACGATAACCTTGATGTTTGGCGGCGGCTCATATGCATCCCAATTACGGACACAGGCAGAAAGAAACGGACACATAAAAAAACGAATAATAACCGTGAGAGAAAGAACGAGACACTCTGTCACGCTTTATTCCCTTACCCAAAAAGGTTATGCGTATCTCTTGGAAAAAGAGGAGAAAATCGGCTCGTTGCTATTTTTCAATCTCACAGGGCCGAAGACAATGCTTCTGAAGCGGTCTGATTTCAAGGAGGAAAGACAGCTAAAGATTGCCCGAGATTCTGCTGCCCTTATTTTTGCAGAAAGAACAGGAGCAGCTATAACGTGCAATAATTTTTCGGCATCTCTTCAAGACGGGACTGGTGATCCCATTGACGAGGATAGCACATCAGACGAAAGCACATCATTTGAGACTCATTTTCGCGATTACTTATTCGATGGAAACTATTCTGAGATAAAACTGTTCGCTAATACCTCCATAGAATCGACTGATATGGTGTACCATAACAGCACGGTTATAAAGACAGAAGCAGGGCATGCAAATTCGTATGTTACAGCAAGAGATTTTTTAGCTGGACGTTATAGCGGAATAATTGACAGCCCATACAGATCTCTGATGATATATGTCGCTCCCATGTTTGGGATGCGTTGGCAAACATGGCTCACACAAAAAGAGATTGGCGCGTATACCGTATGGGGCAAGATGCACGCCCTCGCTTCGAATGCGCAGAGGAACAAAACTGGTAGTTGTGCGGCTTTAATCGTTAATAATCCGAGGCAATTTTCAAATCTATATTTAAATTTGGATAGAGCAAAACGAGAAAAAGAAGACTTTTTCGGAGGCCCGTTTGATCATTTCTACATTCTGCCGTTCACCTCCACGGGAGTGCATCACTTGAAGTGGCTGATGCACATTGATGATGACGATTTCCGTAAAACAATAATTCGGTCATCAATCAAAAGCGGCCGCCTAAAACAATACGAGGGGCCAGCTCCGGGTTCTTTTCCGCTCGTTGATGAAAAGGGGAGTAGAACCTCAGTCGGGCTCGAATTAGATGCTAAAAAAATGCTTCTGATACAAGGCACGGCTGACAGGTTTCCGGGAAACAAGTTCGCGGTTATTTGCGCTCCCTGGCAGGTACCGTATTATGAAGCGGTGATGCCGGAGAATGTAGAAATCATTCCCGTCGAGGTGAACGGCTTCTATTGATCTTCTGGGTGCTTTTTGTTTCTGACGGGTTTTTAAGGGTAACCCAAAAGACATAATGAAGGCAAATTTCAAGACCTGTCTATTTTGAAGTTGAATTAGGAGATTTGTCCGGAATGATCTAACATGAAATGAAACCGTCAAAGAACATAACAAAAAAGGAGACCAGCTTCAAGTTAAAGCTGGTCTCTCTGCACTAAAACAGATCAGAATGACTTTTGAGAAACAGGATGCTTTCTATCGGAATATATATCGCCCCGACCCGTATTCGATGAAAAAGAATCGAATCCACACCCCAGCAGATGCCTGTGACAGTTTTGTATTGACCCTTTGTTCCGAACGAAAAGCTCTCCGGATCCTCACAGGGGACATAGTATGTCACGGTAACCACCACGCGGTTTGCCTTTGCCGCACGCCCGTTGATAGTCAGCTCATGAAGGATGTTCAAGCGTCGGT
This sequence comes from uncultured Eubacteriales bacterium, assembly GCA_900320605.1. Taxonomy (GTDB): domain Bacteria; phylum Bacillota; class Clostridia; order Oscillospirales; family Acutalibacteraceae; genus RUG612. The sequence goes on from ONSY01000268.1 coordinate 1,807, forward strand.
TCAGTTCTTCCTTGTCCTGCTGTCCGAGTTCTATTGGTTCTACATAAACAACTTCCTTCGCAGCAACCGCTTCATTGAATCCCTTCAACGCATCGAACGGCGCAAAGATCTTTGCGCGTTTCCCGCATGGCATCTTCGGGTGCTTTGCATCAAAATCGTCAAACCTCTCGTGCTGCGGTTTTCCTCGCAGGAAAACCTCCCGATAAGGAAAGTCTTTCGGCATGACAGGCGTCTTTCCTGTTTCCGTGCCGCTCACCTCCCAATCGAATCGGACTGGCGTGTCAAGGAAGCTCTGCCGGACGGATAAGCCGCTGATCTGTCACGGGATATCCGGCATGAGCTTTTCTTTGAGCGCTTGGCTTCTGGCTTCGTCGAGCTCGGCGTTCTCTTTCAGAATCCCGGTGAGGGATTCCGTTATCGGCGCGTCATCAGAGACAGCGGGAACAATCCTGCCGACTTCTTTCCCGTCTTTCAGGACGATCACTTCGCCGCCCGCGATAACAGAATCGAGATAACGGTCAAAATCTTTCTCGATCTCATCAACCGCGGCAGTAATTCTCGTCACAATCAAAACCTCCAACTCTTACGCCTTGTGTCCGCCGATCTGCGTGTTTCTCTCCA
>ONSY01000076.1 GCA_900320605.1 uncultured Eubacteriales bacterium
AGAGGATCTTAGGAACAAGATCATCCGCTGCATCGGCCGTCCTTCAGACCGCTTTGAGGAGGACGCGCTGAGAATTCTGCGTGCGCTTCGTTTTTCCAGCACTCTGGATTTTGAAATCGACACGGAGACCGAGAAGGCGATCTTCGAAAAAAAGGATCTGCTGCGCGGTGTCTCAAGGGAGCGCATCTACGCGGAACTGCGAAAGCTTCTCTGCGGCAGCGGAGTGGAACGGGTGCTTCTCCGTTATGCCGACGTCTTCTCCGTCCTGATCCCGGAGATCGCGCCGATGAAGGGGTTCGATCAGAAAAACCCGCACCACTGTCTTGATCTGCTTGCGCATACCGCCAGAGCGGCAGCGAACATTCCGCCGAAGCCGCATCTTCGCTTTGCGGCGCTGCTGCACGATGTCGGAAAACCGGACTGCTTTTCCATCGGGCCGGACGGGATCGGACATTTCTACGGCCACAGCACGAAAAGCGCGGAAAAGGCGGAAGAAATATTCCGTGCCCTCAAAGCGGATCACGACACAAGGGATCGGGCGGTTCTTCTGATCCGCCATCATGACACACCGATCGAACTTCGGGAGGAAATCGTAAAACGCCGCCTTCGGAAACTCGGCGAAGAATCATTTTTCGATCTTATCCTTCTGATGCGCGCCGACAATCTCGCCCTGGCTCCGGAGTTTTCCTTCCGGCAGAAGGAATATGACGCGCTGGAAACAATGGCGAGGGAAATCCTCGAAAGAGAGGACTGTTTCTCCCTCGGGTCGCTCGCCGTCAACGGAAACGACCTGATCGCGCTCGGTTACAGGGGGAAGGAAATCGGAAACGCGCTCGAAAGCCTTCTCGACGCTGTTCTTGAAAACCGGATTGAAAACCGAAAGGAGGCTCTGCTGCTCTATCTTCAGAAGCAGAAACTCCCGGCGGACCCGGGTATGACACCATAGATAAAAAGAAGCTCTCTGATTTCAAATGAAACCAGAGAGCTTCTGATTTTTAGATTCTGAAAACAGGTTTTCGTAAAATCCTGTCCGACGGTTTCATCCCGTATTATTCCTGCGAGGGTTCATCCGGTGTCTCCGTGATCTCTTCGAGATCGTCCTCTTCATCCAAAGATGCATCGGGATCATCCGGGAGAGCGTCTGTTTCCTCATCAGATTCCTGCGGTACACACGCGATCGAAACAACCTTGTTTTCCTCGCCGTCAATCCGCATGACTTTTACGCCTTTGCTCGGGCGGGCGCAGATTCTTACAGAATCCGCCGGGATACGGATGACGACACCGTCCTTTGAGATCAGGATGATATCCTCGTCGAGTCCGATCGCACGCATCGCGGCCACTTCACCGTATTTTTCGATATGATAGTTAATCAGTCCCTTGCCGCCGCGGTTCTGGAGCCGGTAATCGGATACCGGTGAGATTCGTCCGTAGCCGGTTTCCGAAACGGTAAGAACGTAGGGGCACTGATCCACATCGGCAAGACCGACGATCTCGTCGTTTTCCCTGAGCGTAATCGCTTTGACGCCGCGGGTTACGCGGCCCATTTCACGCAGTTTTTCCTCGTTGAAACGGATTGCCATACCGCGCCTTGTCGCGACGAGGAGATCGTCACTTCCGCCGGTAATCTGAACCCAGCGCAGCTCATCGCCCTCATCAAGCACAATCGCGATAATGCCGCCTTTTCTGGAGGAATTATAGGCGTTCATTGCGGTACGCTTGATAATTCCGTTCTTCGTCACCATGACGAGATACTTGTCCTCTTCGAATTCGGAGAGCCGGAGCATCGAGCTGATTTTCTCTCCGGGCAGCAGCGGCAGGAAATTCGTGATATAGCGGCCGATGCTGTTTCTCGAACTCGCCGGAATCTCATAGCACTTGAGTTTATAAACCTTTCCGAACGAGGTAAAGAAGAGAATGAAATCATGGCTGTTCGCGATAAACATCTGCGCCGGGGCATCCTCTTCGGTGCGCTTCATTCCGTTAATGCCGCGGCCGCCGCGTTTCTGCTGTTTATAGGTATCGACGCTCTGGCGTTTGACATAGCCGGAGTTCGTCAGAATCAGAACACAGTCCTCGCGCGGGATCAGATCCTCGATATCGACTTCACCGTCGATCGCGGTGATTTCCGTTCTGCGTTCATCGGAGTATTTGCGTTTCATCTCAAGCGCCTCGTCCTTGATGATCGCAAGGACGCGCCACTCGTTCTCGAGAATATCGAGATAGTCCTCTATCTTCGCCGAAAGCGATGCGATCTCATCTTCGAGCCGCTGCCGTTCCAGGCCGGTCAGGCTGCCGAGCGGCATCTGAACGATGGCCTGCGTCTGGATGTCGTCGAGACCGAAGCGTTCCGTCATTCTCGCTCTCGCTTCCGGACGGTCCTTCGAGGTCCGGATGATGCGCACGATTTCATCAATCGCATCGACGGCGATCTTGAGTCCTTCGAGAATATGCATCCGTTCCTTCGCTTTCCGAAGGTCGAACTGCGTTCTTCTCCGCACAACCTCTTCCTGAAAACGGATATATTCCTTGAGATAATCGATCAGAGAAAGCGTTTTCGGCTCACCGCCGACAATCGCCAGCATGATCACTCCGTACGTGATCTGCATCTGCGAGTAGGAGAACAGCTGATTCAGAACAACCGATGGTCTCGCGTCGCGTTTGGTATCAATCACGATATACATTCCGTCACGGTCGGAATGATCCTCCACGTTTGCAATGCCGTCAATCCGCTTTTCTTTTACAAGATCCGCGATGCTTTCGATCAGACGCGCCTTGTTGACCTGATAGGGGATTTCCGTAACGATGATCTTCGCGCGTCCGTCCTTGCCTTCCTCGATCTCCGTTTTCGCACGCAGGGTTATCTTTCCGCGTCCGGTTGCATAGGCTGCGCGGATTCCGCTTCTTCCCATGATAATGCCGCCGGTCGGAAAATCGGGGCCTTTCACGTATTCCATGATGTCGTCAAGCGTAGCGTCGGGATTGTCGATCAGGCAGCACATGCCGTCAATAACCTCGCCCATATTGTGCGGAGGAATATTGGTGGCCATACCGACGGCAATTCCCGTCGAGCCGTTGATCAGAAGATTCGGGATGTGGCAGGGGAGAACCGTCGGTTCCTTCAGGCGGTCATCATAGTTGGGGATGAAATCAACCGTTTCCTTGTCGATATCCTCCAGCAGATCAACCGACAGTTTACATAATCTTGATTCCGTATAACGATAGGCAGCCGGCGGATCCCCGTCGACCGATCCGAAGTTGCCGTGTCCGTCGACCAGGGGATAGCGCATGGAGAAATCCTGCGCCAGACGCACGAGGGCGTCATACACCGATGCGTCTCCGTGCGGATGATAGCGTCCCAAAACACTTCCGACGGTATCCGCGCATTTGCGGTAGGCTCTTTCCGGCCACAGGCTGTTTTCATACATCGTGTAAAGGATTCTCCTGTGAACCGGCTTGAGGCCGTCGCGAACGTCCGGAAGCGCACGCGAAACGATAACCGACATCGAATAATCCAGGAAGGATTTTTTCACTTCCTTTTCAAGATCGACATCGATAATCTTTTCCTGGGGCATCCCCAGTCCTTGTAACTCATCCATTGTAGCACCGTCCTATATATTGATCCATTATCGAAATATGCAGAGTATTCATGAAGCTATTTGCCGGTACCGGTCAGACATCAAGATTCTGAACGTATTTCGCGTTCTTCTCGATGAACTCTCTTCTCGGTTCGACCTTGTCGCCCATCAGAATGGTAAAAGCCTCATCCGCGAGCGCCGCGTCTTCCACGCTGACACGCAGCATGATCCGCGTTTCAGGATTCATGGTTGTCTCCCAGAGCTGGTCGGAATCCATTTCACCGAGACCTTTGTACCGCTGAATCTCGTAGCCGGATCCGAGATCGGCCATAATCTCGTCGCGCTGCGCGTCGGAATAGGCGTAATAATGATTCTTGCCCTTGCTGATGCGGAACAGCGGCGGCTGAGCAAGGTACACATGGCCCTGTTCGACCAGCGGCTTCATAAAGCGGTAGAAGAAGGTCAGAAGCAGAATCCGGATGTGGGATCCGTCGACATCGGCATCGGCCATGATGATCACTTTCCCGTAACGCAGTTTTGCGATATCGAACTCATCCCCGATCCCGCTGCCGAGCGCGAGCATGACCGGAGTCAGCTTTTCATTGCCGTATACCTTGTCGAGGCGGGCCTTTTCGACGTTGAGCATCTTCCCCCAGAGCGGAAGAATCGCCTGGAACCGGCGGTCACGGCCGCCCTTGGCGGAACCTCCCGCGGAATCACCCTCAACGATATAGATTTCGGTTTCGTCGACATTCTTGGACTGGCAGTCCGCCAGTTTTCCGGGGAGCGTCGCGGACTCAAGCGCGGATTTGCGGCGCACGAGTTCACGCGCCTTCCGGGCGGCTTCCCTCGCACGCGCGGCGGCCATCGCCTTATCGAAGATATCCCGCGCGGCGGCCGGATTTTCCTCCAGGAACGTCGCAAGCTTCTCATTGACAACGGAATAAACGAGCGACGCAATCTCCGTGTTGCCGAGTTTCGCCTTCGTCTGTCCCTCAAACTGGGCTTCCTTGAGTTTCACGCTGATGACGACTGTCAGTCCTTCGCGCAGATCCTCACCGGAAAGCTTCTCTCCGCCGTCCTTGATGATATTATGCCGGCGGGCGTAGTCGTTCATGACCTTTGTGAGCGCGCGGCGGAAACCTTCCTCGTGCGTGCCGCCATCGGTCGTATGGATGTTATTTGCAAACGAGAGCATCAGCTCGTTGTAATCGTCGTTATACTGCATCGCGACTTCCGCGGTGGAGTTGTGGTCCGCCGCCTCCGCGCCGAAATGAATGATTTCCTCATGAATCGGAGTCGCGGATTTCTTTTTGTTGAGATAATCAACAAAGCTTGAAATACCGCCTTCATAGCAGAAGTCATCCTCCACGGCTTCCTCGCCGCGTTCGTCACGCAGAACGATCCGGACGCCGGCATTGAGGAATGCCTGCTCGCGCAGGCGCTTCTGCAGTGTTTCATAATTATATTCCGTCGTTTCCCTGAATATTTCCGGATCGGCGAGGAATCTTACGACGGTACCGGTATGGGAGCCGTCCTCAATCGGTCCGAGATCCTCCACGGGGGATACTTCTTTTCCGTATTCAAAGCGCTGGAAATAATGGCGTCCCTCGTGATAGACATCCACTTCGAGCCAGACGGAAAGCGCGTTGACGACAGAAGCTCCGACGCCGTGAAGACCGCCGGACACCTTGTATCCGCCTCCGCCGAATTTACCGCCCGCGTGGAGCATCGTAAAGACAACCGTCAGCGCGGAAATGCCTGTTTTCTTCTGAATGCCGACCGGGATTCCGCGGCCGTTGTCCTCTACGCTGATAATGTTGCCGGGAAGAATCTTAACCGTGATTTTCGTACAGAATCCGGCAAGCGCCTCGTCGATTGCGTTGTCGACGATTTCATAGACAAGATGATGCAGTCCGCGCTCCCCGGTGGAGCCGATATACATACCCGGCCTTTTCCGTACCGCCTCGAGGCCTTCCAGAACCTGAATCTGATTTTCGTCGTAAGTCTCTTCTACCTTAATGATGTCATTCGTATCCAAATCGTTTTTTCCTCCCGATCTTTCTTGCATAATCTCTCTCTGATTCATACAATTTTCGTGTGTTCGTCAAGCTTGGCCGACTGCCAGGCATCCGCGGCTTTTCTGGCCTTTGCGATCTTTCTGCGCCTCTTTCTTGTATTTCTGCGCAGACGGATCATAAAGAAACTCAGAAGATAAAAAAGCACAATCGGCAGCAGAAGCCATAAAAGCATCTCCGGCCGTTCATCGTTTTTCACATAGCGGTAAACAAAAAACAGAATCAGCGTGGTAAAAACCGCGACGACGCCGAGTATGCTCAGCTTCGCATCAAGAATGATGTTTGAGATTCCGCCGCATCTCGGACACCGGAACTCTCCCTCGCGCCGAATCAGCCATGTTACCATAAAATTCATTTTTTTCTTGCAATAGGGACATTGCGGTCTTGCGAACAGTTTCATTTCAAGCCTCTCAGAGATTGTTCCGTTCCGTCTTGGTCCGCTTGAGAAGCGTCGCGGTCGAAATCTGCGAAACATAGACCTTTGTCGCTTTTCTGCGGTCGGAACAGACAACAAATGATTTCGGGATTTCCATTGAAACGTTGACGATCTCTCCGTTCTTCTGTTTCGCGGCGAGATATTCGCGCGTCGTTTTTGAGACGGTGGTTTTTTCCAGATCAAAAATCCCGATCATCTGATCCTCCCGGATCACTGTATTTTGTCCTAAATGAAGATACATTGCTTATCTTTTCCTTTATGTTTCCCGTTGGATCCTGCCGTCGGAGACCGTAAAGACTGCGCCCTTCTCAAGCAGATCCGTATTCTGAACATCACAGCAGGTAATGATTACCTGATATCCCTCAATATGATTTAAGATATATTCCTGACGTTTCTGATCCAGTTCACTCATCACGTCGTCAAGAAGAAGCACCGGCATTTCACCGGTCGCCGCGGCAAGCATCCTGGCTTCCGAGAATTTCAGCGAAAGCACGATGGAACGCTGCTGTCCCTGGGAACCGAAGCTTTTCGCGTTTCTGCCGTCAATCAGAAACTCAATGTCATCCCGGTGGGGACCGGTCGTGGTAAAACCGTTCTGAATGTCTTCACGCTGAGTCTGACGGTATTTCTCAATCATAGAGGCATACAGATCCTCCTCTTCGAGATTTTCCGTACTCTGATAAAACAGATCCAGAGACTCACCGCCGGACAGGTCAAAATATATCTGACGGGCGTACTCCTTCATTTTCTCAAGATATTCCACCCGTCCTCTGATGATCCGGCTTCCGTAAAATGCGAGGCGTTCATCCCAGATTTCCAGCGTATCCCGAAGTTCCGGATGGCGCAGAATATCTTTCAGGAGAGAATTTCTCTGCGTAAGCGTATGATCATACTGGTAAAGCGTTTTTGAAAACATCGGCCGTATCTGGCAGATCGCATTGTCGAGAAAACTCCTGCGCAGATTCGGCGTGTTTTTTATAAGAGAAAGATGTTCCGGAGAAAAAATGACCGCACAGAAATGACCGGTCAGCGCGGAAACACCGCGCCGCCGAACCCCGTTGATCTCGATCTGTTTTTTTCCTTCGGAGAGACCGAACAAAATTTCATTCTCTCTTCCGCCGCTTTCAAACGCGAGACGCATGGAAACTCTTCTTTCCGAACCGGTCAGCGGAAGAAAATCGCTGTCCTTTGCGCCGCGGAAGGATTTTTCGCCCGTAAAAAGCCAGACAGCTTCCATAAAATTCGTTTTTCCCTGCGCGTTTTTCCCGCAGATCACGTTTACCGCGGGATCCGGCACCAGTTCCTGGGAACGGATATTTCGAAAGGAATCACAGAGAAAACGCGTAATGTACAAACAGAATCACCTGACTTTTAGAGTCTGACCGGCAGAACGAGGAACAGGAAAGCATCTCCATCCTTCGGGACAATCGTCATCGGACTGAACGGACCGTTGAGGCAGACGCGGACCTCGTCATCTTCCGCGTAGCGCAGCGCGTCAAGCAGATACTTGTTGTTGAATCCCATTTCTACGGTATTTCCGGAAATCTGCGCCGGGAACTGGTCATTCGCGCGGCCGATCTCCGTTTCACAGGAGATTCTCACCATGTCGTCCTCAAAAATGCAGCGGACCGGAATTCTTCTGCGGTCGTTGATCAGAAGTGAAACACGCTCGACGCTTTCCATGAATCTTCTTGTCTGAAGCACCATCTGCGTCGCATTTTCCTTCGGAATAACCGCCTTGTAATCGATGAAGTCTCCTTCCAGAAGGCGGGACAGAACAACATAATTGCCGATTTCAAAGAGAATATGTCTCTTTTCGATCCGAAGCGCGGCATCGGTGTCGTCGTCCTTCAGAAGTTTCGCGACCTCCGAAAGCGTTTTACCGGGAACTACAAAGGAAAACTCCTCCTGTGTCGCTATTTTTTCCTTTCTTACCGCGAGACGGATTCCGTCTACGGAAACAAGCGTAATATAACCGCCGGAGATTTCAAAGAGCGTTCCCATATGGACAGGGTTTTTCGTGTCGTTTTCAGCAACCGCATAAATTGTCTGGCGGATCATGCTTTTGAGCAGCTTATGGGAAATCGAGACGGAAACAGTATCGCTGATAATCGGAAATTCCGGATATTCGTCCGCGGAAATACCGGTAATGGAGAATTCGCTCGCGCCGCTTGTAATAACGATCAGGTTTTTTTCATCGGAATCAAACGAAACTGTGTCTTCCGGCAGGGAACGGATAATGTCCGAAAAAAGCTTGGCGTTGAGAACCACGCTTCCCGTTTCCGTGACCATCGCGGGAATTTCCGTCGTCATTCCGATCTCAAGATCGTATCCGCTGATGACCAGTTTGTTTTCCTCCGCCTTCAGCAGGACTCCCTCCAAAGCGGGAATTGAGGATTTGGAGGAAACCGCGCGGCTGATATTTGAAATTGAGTTTATCAGATCTTGTTTTTCACAGGAAAATTTCATTTTTATAACCTTCCTTTAATTATTTTATAGTCGTAGTAGTAGGGACAGTTTATTTGTTGAAAGGAATCTTTTTTCAAGAAACCCGTAGAAAAAAGTTTTCAGGAACACTGTGTTGATGAAAAGTTCAGAATGTTGAAAAATATTTTTCTGATTCAGAACTGTTTAAAAAGAAGTGTTAAAAGTTCAGAAGAAGTTGAAAACTACATGTTGCGGATATTGCGGATAATGTCATCGATGGTAGCCTTGACGCGGGGATTCTGTTCCATTTTCTTCTCTGTCTGCTGCAGAGAGTAGACAATTGTTGCGTGGTCTCTTCCGCCGACTTCCTTTCCGATCGCCTCATAGGTAATCTGGGTGATGGTGCGGATCGCGTAGATCGCAACCTGACGGGCGTTCGAAACATTTGCCTTGCGGGAATTTGATTTGATCTCCTCGGGTGTCACTCCGTAGGTCCGGGCTACCTCGTCGATGATCTTTTCAATCCGGACCGTGGTAGGCTGATCGTTATTGATAACGTCGCTGATCGCGCTCTGCGCGAGAGCAATTGTCGGCGGTTTTCCCTGAAGAAGATAATATGCGTTGAGACGCTTGATCGCGCCCTCAAGCTGACGGATATTGCTTTTCAGTTTATCGGCGATGTATTCCTTGACATTGTCCGGGATCTCAAAATCGAGGGCTTCCGCCTTGCGGCTGAGAATTGCCACGCGCGTTTCAAAATCCGGCGGCTGAATGTCCGCCATCACGTCGCTTTCGATCCTTGTACGGATGCGCTCCTCTAAAGTCGCGATATCCTTCGGAGGCCGGTCTGACGTCAGGACAATCTGTTTGCGGTCTTCATACAGTATATTAAAGGTATGGAAGAATTCCTCCTGGGTGGATTCTCTTCCGGCGATGAACTGAATGTCGTCCATGAGGAAAAGGTCCGCCTTGCGGTATTTCTGACGGAATTCCGCCTGCGTGCCCTTTTTGATCGCGTCAATCAGTTCGTTGGTAAACTCGTCGCCCTTAATATAGATGATATTGATATCCGGATGAGTTTCACGGATCCGGTTCTTGATCGCGTTGAGAAGATGCGTTTTTCCGAGGCCGGAGTTGCCGTAGATCAGAAACGGATTGTACTTCAGACCGGGATGATCGGCGACCGCAACCGCGGCGGCGTAGGCCAGCTGGTTGGAAGGACCGACAATAAAGTTGGAGAAGGTATAGTCGTAGTCGCTTTCGGAAAAACTCTCCTCTTCCTTTGCCGCCGGCGTTTCTTTCGGCAGTGTCAGCGTGACACGGATATCCGAGCCGAATATCTGGCCGAAGGCTTCTTTCAGGAGTGTAAAATAACATTTTTCAATTGTTTTCTTATGAAATTCATTCGGAACCTGCAGAATCGCGCTCTGGGAATCAAAGTCCATTTCGATCGGAACGATACGGCTGATCCAGGTCTGATAGGCAACTTCCGCAATTCTTTCACGGCAGTAATCGCATACGTAATCCCATGCTTCGCTGAAAGAATCCATAGCGCATAACTCCTTTGCGGGAATTTTTGGACATACCATCCGATTGTCCCTTTTATGATAGCATAAAATCAAAAACTTTTCAACTTTTATCCGTTTAAAAAAGGAAAAACTTCATGATTTCCGGAGAAAAAAATAAAAATTGATGTTGACAGGAATAGAGATTTTATATATAATATTTTATCGCAAGGTTTGTACCCCGAAAGGAGGTTCCGCAAATGCTGAGAACATATCAACCGAAGAAGCTTCACAGAAAAAAAGAGCATGGCTTCAGAAAGAGAATGGCAGACAGAAACGGTCGCAAAGTTTTGGCTCGCCGCAGAGCGAAAGGCAGAGCACGCTTAACCTACTGATAAAAGCTCGATTATCTGCGGCAAATTGGCTTGGAAGTTAGTCCTATGTCGTCTTTAGGCCACCGTTGTGTGGCCTTTATTCTTTTAAGCCGTCCGTAAAAAAGCAGGTTTCAAATGAAAAATTACGAATCCATCAAAGAAAACCGTGTTTTTCAGAGATTATATAAAAGGGGTAAATATTTTGTCGGAAAAACACTGGTAACCTATGTCGGCTACGAGCAGCACGGAACGGTCAGAATAGGAATCACGACCGGAAAGAAGGTCGGAAATTCCGTATGCCGTGTGCGCGCGCGCCGCGTAATCCGGGAAGCGTTCCGGATTCTGGCGCCGAATGTCAGAAAAAATGTAAATCTTGTTTTCGTAGCCCGGGGTAAGACGCCTTTTGTAAAAAGCACGGATGTTTTCGCAGAAATGTCCTATCATCTCAAAAAAGCCGGAATACTCGAAGAAAATGAAAAAGAGCAGATATCTGTTTGAGAATGCGACCGTAAAAATGGGGAAGCCTCTTGTCTGGCTGATCCGGAAATATCAAATTCACATATCTCCGCTCAAGAAAAATCCGTCCTGTAAGTATACACCGGTCTGTTCGGCCTACGCGATCGGCTCGATCGAACGGTTCGGGATTTTCAAGGGGACAGCGCTGGCTGTCTGGCGGATTTTGCGATGCAATCCTTTCAGTCGGGGAGGATACGATCCGGTTTTGGAGAAAAAGAAAAAAGATTGACAGGGAGATGTAATTTTGTTATCCATCTTTAATTTTTTCGGCAACATCCTGGGTTATTTACTCAAAGGTCTGTATATGATCGTACGCAACTACGGCATCGCGATCATTCTGTTTACGATCATTACGAAAGTACTCATGTTCCCGTTTTCTGTCAAGCAGCAGAAATCCACCGCTGCGCAGGGCAAAATAGCTCAGAAGCAGAAGGAACTTCAGCAGAAGTACGCTAACAACAAGGCAAAATACAACGAGGAGCTTCAGGCTCTTTATCAGAAGGAAGGCGTCAGTCCGGCGAGCGGATGCCTTACGGCCCTGATTCCGTTCCCGATCATGATCGGTCTCTACTACGCCGTCGTGTTCCCGCTCAAGAACGTTCTTCACTACAGCTCCGAGCTGGTCACTCAGGCAACCAACGTTCTGAAAAACGTCCCGGGCGTTTCGGCGAATTTTTCTTCCAACAGCTTCTACAGTGAGATTCAGATCGTGAAGCATTACGATTCCCTGAAACCCTATCTTACGATGTTTTCCGCGGATCAGTCTGCGGAACTCGATACCTTCTCGAAGAGTTTCAATCTGTTCGGATTTGACCTTCTCGGAACACCGCGCGGCAGCGCGTTCGCAACGTTCCTCTGGGTCATTCCGGTTCTCTGCCTTGTGACTGCCTGGGGACAGCAGTTCTACATGTCCCGCACCAACGCCGCCATGCAGCAGCAGGCGGGCTGCATGAAGTACGCGATGTACATCCTGCCGCTGATTACCGTTTACTTTGCGTATACGATGCCCGCAGCAATCGGTTTTTACTGGGTTGTTTCCCAGATCACCGGCATCATCCAGACCGTAATCATCCACAAGTACTACGGACCGGATACTCTCTGCGCCAAGCAGGAGGCAAGCCGGGCGGTTCTCCGCTTTAATGAGGAAGAGAAGATCCGGCCGCTTTCTTTCGCGCAGCAGAAACAGATTGAAGAAAAAATCTATCATACCGCGAACCAGACAAACACCGAAAAAAGCGGTAAAAGCCAGAAAAAGCAAGACGGAAAGAAAAAATCGAACAACGCGGATCAGTATATAGGATCCCGGAAATAAGATTCAGAGGTGTTTTTGTGTTAAGAGAAGCAATCGCGACCGGCGATACGGTTGTACAGGCTTTTGAGAACGCCTGCAGAGAGCTCGGCGTGGAATCGTCCGAGGCGGAATGCGAAGTTCTTCAGATGCCGGAAAAGAAATTCCTCGGACTGTTCGGAGGAAGTCCCGCAAAAGTACGCGCATTTATCAAAACGGAACCCGCGAAGGCGGCGGCGGAGTATCTTGAGAAGATTTTCAAGCAGATGAACGTTCTCGATACCCAGATCCGTATTGAGGAAACAGAAGAAAACGCCGCGAAGCTGGTTCTGACCGGCAACGATATCGGATTCATTATCGGACATCGCGGAGAGACGCTCGACGCGCTTCAGTATCTCTCGGGTCTTGTCGCAAATCATGTCGACAATTCCTATTACCGCATCACCCTTGACGTAGAGAACTACCGTGAGAAAAGAAAGGAAACTCTGGAGAAGCTCGGCAAGAGAATGGCGGAAAAGGCGCTGAAGAACAAGCGCAACTACTCGCTTGAGCCGATGAATCCCTATGAGAGAAGAATCATCCACACCGCCGTACAGGAGATCGAAGGAGCGAAATCCTGGAGCGAGGGAGAGGAGAACAACCGTCACGTCGTGATCGGCCCCGAAGGCGGAGAAGTACGCAGACGCGGCGATGGAAAAGGCCGGAACGGGTCATACCGCGGCGGAAAGCGCTATGGAGACCGCAAACCGTCCTCACAGAGAAACGACCGCCCGCGCGAGAAAGCCGCAGCTCCGGCAGAACCCGCGCAGGTAAAAAAGGACGCCGGTACAACCGCGCTTTACGGCCGGATCGAAGTAAAATAAGAAAAACATGGGCGTCTCGGCAACGGGTCGCCCAATTTTTAAGGAATTTTCAGTATGAGAATGATCGAACAGAAAACGATCGCCGCAATCTCGACTGCCCAGGCGCCCGGCGGGATCGGAATCGTCCGTCTTTCGGGCGACCGGGCAAAGGAAATCGCGGAGAAGATCTTTATCCCGAAAGGAAGAAAAAAGATTTCGGAAGTTCCGGGGTACACCTCACTCTACGGTTCCGCGGTCGACGAAAACGGGGAACGCGTGGACGAGGCGCTCGCGCTGGTTTTTACCGCGCCGAAGAGCTATACGGGTGAGGATGTCGTTGAGATCTCCTGTCATGGCGGAATGTTTATCATGCGCAGGATTCTCGCGCTCGCGATCCGCGCCGGTGCGGTTCCCGCGCAGGCCGGTGAATTTACAAAGCGGGCTTTTCTCAACGGAAGAATCGACCTGACGCGCGCGGAATCCGTCATGCAGCTGATTTCCGCCTCCGGAGAAGACGCGGCGAAGGCCGCGGCTTCGGGCAACGAAGGCGTTCTGCAGAGAAAAATAGAGGCAATCCGCGATTCCCTCGTTTCAGCGGCGGCGCATCTGACCGCCTGGGCGGATTATCCGGACGAGGAAGTCCCCGAAATCACGGAAGAGGAGCTTTCACAGACGTTTTCCAAAGCGCAGGCGGCTTTTTCGAAACTGCTGCGGGAGTTCGACAGCGGCAGAATGCTGCGTGAAGGGGTAAAAACCGTCATAGCCGGGAGACCGAACGTCGGAAAATCGACATTGATGAATCTTCTTTCCGGATATGACCGGTCCATTGTTACGGAACACGCCGGGACGACACGAGATATAGTGGAAGATGTCATTAATTTTGCCGGTATACCGCTATATATTGCGGATACCGCGGGAATACACGATACACAGGACCCGATTGAAAGCATCGGAGTGGACCGCGCGGTAACGAAACTCTCGCAGGCGCAGCTGGTTTTCGCGGTTTTTGATTCCTCCGAGGAACTGACCGAGGAGGATCTGTCGCTGATCGGGAAAATCGGCAATATTCCCGCAATCGCGGTATTTAATAAGTCCGATCTGCCCCAGAAGGCGGACAGAGAGCGGATCAGGGATAAATTTTCCGCCGTGGTGCCGTTGTGCGCAAAAGACGGAGAAGGACTCGACAAGCTTGAGGAGGCTGTGGTCAGCCTTCTACGGCAAAACCCCGTAAACCCCTCTGAAGGCGTTCTATTTACGGAACGTCAGCGCGATGTGATCGAACGGGCGAACGAGGCGCTGAGTGAGGCCGCATCGGCACTCGCGGGCGGTATGACCTTTGACGCGGTTACGGTTTCGCTTGAGGGATGTATTTCCGCTCTGCTGGAACTGACCGGGGAACGGATCTCGGATACGGTAATTGACGAGGTCTTTTCAAAATTCTGTGTCGGAAAATGAGGTAGTTATGAGATATCAAGCCGGAAAATTTGATGTTGCGGTGATCGGTGCCGGTCACGCGGGAATTGAAGCCGGGCTGGCTTCCGCGCGCCTCGGCTGCAGTACGGCCGTTTTCACCATCAATATGGACGCAGTCGGGAACTGTCCCTGCAACCCGAGTATAGGCGGAACGGCGAAAGGGCACCTTGTCCGTGAAATCGACGCGCTCGGCGGAGAGATGGGAAAAACCGCGGACGCCGCGACGCTTCAGAGCCGGATGCTCAATCTCGGAAAGGGACCCGCGGTGCATTCCCTTCGCGCACAGATCGACCGGAGGGAATACAGCAAAATCATGAAGCATAAACTGGAGCTTCAGGAAAACCTGTACTTAAAGCAGGCAGAGATCACAGATCTCTTCCCGGGAGCAGACGGCGTATGGCACCTGGTCACCAGGATGGAAGCGGAATACGAGGCGAAGGCAGTTGTTCTCGCGACGGGAACGTTTCTGGGAGGAAGAATCTTTGTCGGCGATGTAAGCTTTGAGAGCGGACCGGACGGGATGTTCCCGGCAGCTTTTCTCGGCGCGTCGCTGAAAAAGCTTGGCCTGCAGCTGCGCAGATTCAAAACCGGGACACCTGCGCGTGTTTTACGCTCCAGCATTGATTTTTCCGAACTGGAAGAACAGGCCGGAGACGAACCGGTTGTTCCCTTTTCATATGAAACGCAGATCCCGCCGAAAAATACGGCAATCTGTCATATCAGCTGGACAAACGACCGGACAAAGGATGTAATCCTGAAAAATCTTCACCGTTCGCCGCTTTACGGCGGCGCGATCGAGGGAATCGGTCCCCGCTACTGTCCGAGTATCGAGGACAAAATTGTCCGTTTTGCGGATAAACCGCGCCATCAGCTTTTCATCGAACCGTGCGGACAGGATACGGAGGAAATGTATCTTCAGGGAATGTCCTCCTCTTTGCCCGAGGACGTACAGATCGCGTTTTATCGTACCATCAAAGGCCTGGAAAACGTTGAAATCATGCGAAGCGCGTACGCGATTGAATATGACTGCGTCGATCCGACCGCAATGAACGCGACGCTGGAATTCCGTGATTTCCCCGGACTTTACGGCGCAGGCCAGTTCAACGGAAGCTCAGGCTATGAAGAGGCGGCCGCCCAGGGGTTTGTCGCAGGCGCGAACGCCGCGCTGAAAATTCTCGGCCGTGAACCGCTGATTCTGGACCGTGCCAGTTCGTATATCGGAACTCTGATTGACGATCTTGTTACGAAGGGCGTCAACGACCCGTACCGAATGATGACCTCGCGTTCAGAATACCGTCTGGTTCTGCGGCAGGACAACGCGGACGAACGCCTGACGCCGATCGGGAGAAAACTCGGGCTGATCAGCGATGAACGCTATGCGAAATTCCTTGAAAAGGAAGAGATGAAAAAAGCGGAGCGCAGACGCGCGGACGAAACCGTAATTCCGCCGAGCAGCGAAGTGAACGAGATACTTGTTTCACGTGAAACATCGCCGATTTCATCCGGTGTGCGCCTTACCGAACTTCTGAGAAGACCTCAGCTTACCTACGAGGCGCTCGCTCCTGTTGACCCGACGCGGCCGGAACTTCCGAAGGCGGTTTTCGAGAATGTGGAAATAGAAATCAAATACGAAGGCTACATCCGGCGGCAGAGAGCGGATATCGCAGAAATGCGGCGCCTCGAGGTGAAAAGACTGCCGACGGACGTTGATTATTCCAAAATCATCGGACTTCGGTCGGAAGCGCAGGAAAAACTCGGAAAGATCCGGCCGGAGAACATCGGACAGGCATCCCGGATTTCCGGAGTCAGTCCGGCGGATATCTCCGTACTGCTGATCTGGCTTTCGAAAAGAGACAGGAGCGCTGCGGAATGACGGATACCAGAATCTATCTGAAGGAAGAGGCAGAGAAAATCGGAATTTTTCTGAGCGGGGATCAGCTTGATCAGTTCCGGATCTATCTCGAGTTTCTGCTGGAGACAAATGAAAAAATGAATCTGACGGCGATCCGGGAGCCCGCGGAAGTGGTCCGGAAGCATTTTATAGACTGCCTGTCGCTGCTCAACGCCTGTGAGCTGACCCAGGGGGCCAGGATCGCAGATGTCGGAACGGGCGCCGGCTTCCCGGGAATGGTGCTGAAAATTGTCCGTCCTGATCTCAGGATGACGCTGATTGACAGCCTTCAGAAACGCCTTGGGTTTCTCGACGCACTTTGCGAAAGAGTGGGGCTGTCTGCCGATACGGTGCACCTGAGAGCGGAAGACGCCGGACGGAACGCGGCATACCGCGAACAGTTCGATTATGTGACCGCGCGGGCGGTGGCGCCGCTGAATGTGCTTTGCGAATATTGCCTTCCTCTCGTAAAGCAGGGAGGGTGTTTTGTTGCGATGAAAAGCCTGAAAGCAAGCGAAGAGCTTGAAGAGGCAAAAAAAGCGATCGGGATTCTCGGAGGAAAGCCGGGAGAAATCCGCACATTCTCTCTTTACGGGGATATGAGCCGGACCTTCGTCATGATCGGGAAAATCCGGCCCACTCCGAACAAATATCCGCGGCAGAGCGGAAAAGCCGCAAAAAACCCGCTTTAAAAGCCGACCCGGACAGCTGATGCCGTCCGGGTGTTTTTATGCCCGGATTTAACGTCACGGAAAGCAGATCGGCCTGATTGTGCGTAGGACGCCGTAAAAATGTTTCACGTGAAACATTTTTACGCACTGTCCTTTTACGGCCTTTTTCGAAACGCGCAGATCGCCGGGCAGCGGATGTTTCACGTGAAACATCCGCCGCTTCAGCCGGAATCCCGCAGAAGCTAAAAAAACGGGAAAAAACCAATTTGCACTTTTATTTTCCCACGGTTTGTGATACAATAACAGCAATAACCCTCACGAAAAGAGGTGACCTGCGGAAAAACGCAGACTTCATGGGTAAAATAATCGCGATTGCCAACCAGAAGGGCGGCGTCGGAAAAACCACGACGGCGGTAAACCTTTCCGCGGCGGTCGGAATGAAGGGCAAAAAGGTCCTTCTTGTCGATATGGATCCGCAGGGCAACACCACAAGCGGTGTCGGTATTGATCGAAGAGGCCTCAAAAATACAAGCTATGAAATTGTGATCGGGGAAATCGCGGCAAAAGAGGCGGTTGTCCATACGAAATTTACCGGTCTGGACGTGATTCCTTGCGGAATCAATCTTGCAGGCGCGGAAATAGAGCTTGTTTCGATTGAGAACCGGATGACGACGCTGAAGACGGCGCTTGCCGCAATCCGCGGCGAATACGATTTCATCTTCGTCGACTGTCCTCCGTCGCTCGGGCTGATCACTTCCAATGCGCTCTGCGCTTCGGATACGATTCTGATCCCGATCCAGTGCGAGTACTACGCGCTGGAAGGCCTTTCCCAGCTGATGAATACCGTCCGGATCGTAAAGCGGCAGTTCAATCCGCATCTGGAAATCGAGGGCGTGCTTCTCACCATGTATGACGGGAGACTTAATCTGACGCAGCAGGTGGTTCATGAAGTAAAGAAGTACTTTCCGAAAAAAGTCTACTCGACGGTTATTCCCAGGACGGTACGGCTTTCGGAAGCGCCTGGTTTCGGATGTCCGATCTTTTACTTTGACCGCGCATCGAAAGGCGCGGCGGCATATGCTTCGCTCGGCGATGAGTTTTTGAAGGCGAACCGCAGAGCGGAATAAGGAGAAATAGAATGGCTACGAAAAACAGGGGGCTCGGAAGAGGGCTTGACGCCATCTTCGCTGAAAACACCGTGGAGACGGGCGGCGCGGTGACACTACGCTTAAGTGAAATAGAACCGAACCGGAACCAGCCGAGAAAGGAATTCGACGAGGCGGCGCTTTCAGAGCTTGCCGATTCCATTTCGGAGCATGGCCTTCTTCAGCCGATCCTTGTCCGGCCGATGCCGGACGGGGGCTATCGGATTGTTGCCGGAGAACGGCGGTGGCGTGCCTGCAGGATGGCGGGACTGAGTGAAATTCCTGCGGTGATACGCGAACTGTCCGAACTTGAGTCGGCGCAGATCGCGCTCGTTGAGAATCTCCAGCGCGAGGATCTGAATCCGCTGGAGGAAGCCGAAGGATACGGCGTGCTGATCGAAACCTACGGAATGACACAGGAAGAGGCTGCGAAAACGGTCGGGAAATCACGTCCGGCAGTCGCAAACGCGCTCCGGCTTCTTTCGCTGCCGGAAAGCGTGAAGACGCTTCTGCGCGAAGGGAAACTTTCCACCGGACACGCCAGAGCGCTGCTCACGATAGAGGATGCGTCACAGATAGAGAAGGCGGCGCTTCTCATAACGGAAAAAGGGTTGTCCGTCCGCGCAGCGGAACGGCTCGCCCGGGAAAAAAAGAGAAGGAAGAAGCCGGAAAATCCGCACAGGAACATTCTGTTCAGTGAAGCGGAACTCGCGCTTCGCGAACAGCTCGGCAGGAAGGTTTCCATCAATGGGACAAGAAAAAAAGGAACGCTGCAGATTGAGTTCTACGGCGAGGAGGATCTGAAGGAACTCCTGAAGAGTTTCCGATAAGGCAGCATCCGGTTTATATAAAGCCGTTAAATAGAAAACATAACAAAACAGGGGAATTAGAAATGCTGGATATCAAATTTTTACGGGAAAATCCGGAAATCGTAAAACAGAACATTAAAAACAAGTTCCAGGACCAGAAACTTCCGCTGGTCGATGAAGTCATCGGGCTGGATCTGGAAAAGCGCAGAACCCAGCAGGCGGCGGATGCGCTGCGCGCGAACCGCAACAAGCTTTCGAAACAGATCGGCGCGCTGATCGGTCAGGGAAAAAAAGAGGAAGCCGAACAGGTAAAGAAGCAGGTTTCCGAGCAGGCGAAAAGTCTTGAGGAAATGGCAGCCAGGGAGCGCGAGCTCGACGAAAAAATCAATACCATCATGATGACGATCCCGCAGATCATCGGCAAGGACGTCCCGATCGGAAAAGATGACAGCGAAAATGTGGAACTGGAGCGTTTCGGCGACCCGTTTGTGCCGGAATTCGAAATTCCGTATCATACCGATATTATGGAATCGCTTCACGGAATTGACCTCGACAGCGCGAGAAAGGTTGCCGGCAACGGTTTCTATTATCTGATGGGAGATATCGCCAGGCTTCATTCGGCGGTTATCAGCTATGCGCGCGATTTCATGATCGACCGCGGCTTTACCTACTGCGTGCCGCCGTTTATGATCCGCAGCAACGTCGTTACCGGTGTCATGAGCTTCGCGGAAATGGACGCGATGATGTACAAAATTGAAGGGGAAGATCTTTATCTGATCGGAACCTCGGAGCATTCCATGATCGGAAAGTTTATTGACACGATTCTCCCTGAAGCAGAACTTCCGAAGACGCTGACAAGCTATTCTCCCTGTTTCCGCAAGGAAAAGGGAGCTCACGGCATCGAAGAGCGGGGCGTCTACCGCATTCATCAGTTTGAGAAGCAGGAAATGATCGTTGTCTGCAAACCGGAAGATTCCGACTACTGGTATGACCAGCTCTGGCACAATACGGTGGATCTGTTCCGCAGCCTCGATATTCCGGTCCGGACGCTGGAATGCTGCTCCGGTGATCTTGCGGATCTCAAGGTCAAGTCGCTTGACGTCGAGGCATGGTCTCCGCGGCAGAAGAAATATTTCGAGGTCGGCAGCTGCTCCAATCTCGGTGACGCGCAGGCGCGCCGGCTGAAAATCCGCATTGACGGAAAAGAAGGCAAATATCTCGCGCATACGCTCAACAATACGGTTGTGGCGCCGCCGAGAATGCTGATCGCATTCCTTGAAAACAACCTGAACGAGGATGGAAGCGTACGTATTCCGGAAGCGCTCCGTCCGTACATGGGCGGAAAATCGGTCATCCGGCCATAATATTTGCCGAAAGCGGTTGAACAAAACCGTAAAAAGTGGTATAATAATTGGAAACACGAAAATATGGACAAGGGGGATTGCTGAATGCTGAATCTGAACTACGGCGAAAAGTTTTTGAAGGAAGGGCTCACGTTTGACGATGTTCTGTTGATTCCGGCGGAATCAAACGTACTGCCGAAGACAGTCGACGTTTCCACGTCACTTTCCAAGACAATCCGGCTTAACACTCCGATTCTGACTGCTGCAATGGATACGGTAACGGAATCCGGCATGGCGATTGCGATTGCCCGCGAAGGCGGACTCGGAATCATCCACAAGAATATGACCATCGAGGATCAGGCAGACCAGGTTGACCGCGTCAAACGCTCGGAAAACGGTGTCATTACGGATCCGTTCTTCCTTTCGCCGGAGCACCTTGTTCAGGATGCAGAGGACATCATGGCGCGCTATAAGATTTCCGGAGTGCCGATCTGTGAAAACGGAAAGCTTGTCGGTATTATCACAAACCGCGATATGCGTTTCATGTCGCAGTCCGATTTCTCCCAGCCGATTTCCTCCGTCATGACAAAGGACAATCTGGTAACCGGCCCAGTCGGAACGACGCTTCTGGAAGCGCAGCAGATTCTCCGCAGAAACAAGATAGAAAAGCTTCCGATTGTCGATGAAGAAGGAAACCTGAAAGGTCTCATTACCATAAAAGACATTGAAAAAGCGGTTCAGTATCCGAATTCCGCGCGTGACAGCGCCGGCAGACTCCTCTGCGGGGCTGCCATCGGAGCGACGGAAGACGTTCTTGAACGGGTTGCCGAACTTGTCCGCGCTCAGGTTGATATCGTGACACTCGACTCGGCTCACGGCCACAACAACATGGTGGTCGAAACGGTCCGCAAGGTAAAGAAGGCGTATCCGAATCTTCCTGTCATCGCCGGAAACGTCGCGACCGCGGCGGCAACGGAGGCGCTGATCGAGGCCGGCGCAGACTGTGTCAAGGTCGGTATCGGGCCCGGATCCATCTGCACCACGCGCGTTGTCTCCGGTATCGGCGTTCCGCAGATCACGGCGGTTTACGACGCGGCATGCGCGGCAGCGAAGTACGGTGTGCCGATCATTGCGGACGGCGGCATCAAATACTCCGGAGATATTGTCAAGGCTCTGGCCGCCGGAGCGAACGCTGTTATGCTCGGTTCCCTGGTTGCGGGCTGTATGGAAGCGCCCGGAGACATCGAACTCTATCAGGGACGCCAGTTCAAGGTTTACCGCGGCATGGGAAGTCTCGGCGCGATGAACCGCGGCGGCAAGGACCGTTATTTCCAGCAGGACGCGAAGAAACTGGTTCCCGAAGGCGTGGAAGGCCGCGTTCCCTACAAGGGACCGCTCGCGGATACGATTTATCAGATGATCGGCGGTCTGCGTTCCGGTATGGGATATACCGGTTGCGCAACGATTGAGGAGCTTCACAGCAAGGCTCAGTTTATCCGGATTACCGGTGCTGGTCTCAAGGAAAGCCATCCGCACAACATCCAGATCACGAAGGAAGCGCCGAACTACACGTATTCTGAATAAAACGCGGTTTCGTGCGGGAAGTTTTTCGATTTCCCCCGAAAAAAAGATTGACAAACGCAAAAGAATCCCATATAATAATAAAGCTCTGATTTTCAGAGCTTTTCTATGGCGGCATAGCTCAGTTGGCTAGAGCACTCGGTTCATACCCGTGGTGTCGTTGGTTCAAATCCGACTGCCGCTACCATTCGGCCCGGTCGTCAAGCGGTTAAGACACCGCCCTTTCACGGCGGGTTCACGAGTTCGAATCTCGTCCGGGTCACCAAAAATCCCGCACACGCTGTTCTGCGTGTGCGGGTACTACTGCGGATGCGCCGGTAACGTAAGGTTGCCCGCAATCCGCTTTTTCTTTATCCACCCGTCTGCGTATTTTCTGGATCAAAATCAAAGGAGGATCTTATCATGGCAGAATTAAAAGGCGCTTGCATTATCGGACAGTCCGGAGGACCTACTTCCGTTATCAACGCGAGTGCGTACGGCGTTATCAAAACGGCGCTGGAAAATCCCTCGATCACGAAAGTTTACGGTGCTGCGCACGGAATCAAAGGCGTTCTCGACGACGTTCTTTACGTAATGGACGAGGAAGACCCCAAAGAGCTTGAGCTTCTGCTCCATACCCCCTCTTCTGCGCTCGGCTCCTGCCGTTACAAACTCAAGGACAGCGATGTCGATGATACCGACTATAAGCGGATCCTCGAAATCTTCAAGAAATACAATGTCCGTTATTTCTTCTACAACGGCGGCAACGATTCGATGGATACCTGCAACAAGGTTTCGAAATATATGCAGAAGGTCGGCTATGAATGCCGTATCATGGGCGTTCCGAAGACGATTGACAACGACCTGTTCGGAACAGACCACTGCCCCGGCTACGCTTCCGCTGCAAAGTATATTGCGACAACCTGCATGGAGATTTATCTCGATGCCCGTGTATATGATACCGGCATGATCTGCATCCTCGAGTGCATGGGCCGTGACGCCGGCTGGATTACGGCCGCTTCCGCGATCGCAACCCATTTCGGCAAAGGTCCGGATTTGATTTATCTGCCCGAGAAGGACTTCGATATGGATCAGTTCCTCGCGGATGTCAAACGCGTATACGATAAGGAAGGAAAGTGCCTCGTCGCGGTTTCCGAAGGCATTCATGACAAGGACGGCAAGCTGATCGTTGAATACGGCGCAGCAGACGGTTCGGTCGACTCTTTCGGCCACAAGCAGCTCGGCGGACTCGCGGCAACCCTCGCAGATATCGTCAAGGAAAAATTCGACGTCAAGGTTCGCGGCATCGAGTTCTCACTGATGCAGCGCTGCGCGGCGCATATCGCTTCCGAGACAGACGTTCAGGAATCCTTCTCCGCCGGCAAGGCCGCGGTTGAAAACGCAGTCGCAGGCGTTACGGATAAGATGGTCGGTTTCGAGAGAGCGGCTGATGAGAACGGAAACTATGTCTGCAAGATCAAACTCATGGATCTTTCCGACGTCGCCAACGCAGTCAAGAATGTTCCGGATTCGATGATCAACGAGGACGCCAACGGCCTGACGGACGAATTCATCGACTATGTTCTTCCGCTGATTCAAGGCGCTCCGAAATGCGTCACCGAAAACGGTGTTCCGCGTTTCGCGAACCTCAAGAAAGTCGTTGCGAAATAAACTCCAGAAACGAGCAGAGCCCCCCGAAAAAATCGGGGGGCTCAATTTGTTTTCAGGAATGTTTCCGGCAGACACCTGAGGATTATTCCTCAGGAAGTTTGACGTTCATCCGGTTCATAACAAGTCCGGTAATCAGTTTCGGATAAAAATAGGTCGACTTCTGAGGCATTTTTTCACCCGCGGCGGCAACGTCCCGGATCTCGCGGATTTTGGTCGGGTTCAGGAGGAATGCGGCCTGAATCTCACCGGAACGCACCGCGGCGATCGCTTCGTCTTTTGAACGCGTATACGAAAGATTCACGCCGTTTGCCATGTTCTCGCGGTCTATCCCGAGAATCCGCTCGAGAATCAGCCGATGCAGGACGGAAACATCGAGCGAACGGATGCAGGGAGCGTCCTCCGGAAAGAGATCCATCGCGGATCGGTCGCGCAGAGAGAGAAGCGCGCAGGTTTCACCCCCGCAGTAAAGCGCAAAGGCCGGGATTTCACGGCGGTAGTACTCGTCGAGCGTTTTTTCCGCTTCACCGAGCGCCAGTGCCGGATCGATGTCGAAATACTCGGAGCATTTTTCAAGCACTTCTGACGCGCTGAAATTTTCAAGGTCATGCAGAAGGCGGTGAGTCGGGAAAACGACGAGTCCGCTGCTCTGCATGTCAACAAGCATCATCATGACGGAATCACAGCTGTCATCCAGTGCCAGACCGTTCTCGCGGCACCAGTCGCGGTAGCGCAGGGCGGTTTCGTAGCGGTGGTGTCCGTCTGCGATGAAGAGCTGCCGGGAAGCGAAATCCGAGCAGATCGAATCGATCACGATCGGATCGTTTACGATCCAGAGCCGGTGTGTTACTTCACCGTCGTTCATTTCGATATTCGGGGAATCCGCGCACAGACGCGAGAGTTTTTCCTCCGTGGTATGCTGTTCGTCAAGATAGAGCGAATATACGCAGCTGAAATTGCAGCCGGTCGCCTGCATTAAGGCGAACCGGTCCTCTTTCGCTTTTGACAGAGTGTTTTCGTGCGGCAGAACAATTCCCTCGGAAAACGGGGAAAGCTTTACCCGGCAGATTACGCCCCGGAAGCTTTTCCTTTCCCCTGCAATTTCGAATTCCTCTTCATACAGGTACAGTCCGGGGAGATGATCCTCACGAAGGATTCCATTCGAAAGCCATTCTTTCAGAGTGTCCCCCGCGGTTTTATAGGGGTTCTCCCCTTTCGGCAGTTCCAGACGGATGATGTTGCAGGGATTGGTTCTGAGATATTCCTCACGTTCGGAATCGGAGATAATATCATAGGGTGGACAGGTCAGGGTTTCGATCCGGCCTGCTTTACTCAGCGAAAAGCGCATTGCGCGAAAGGGTTTGATAATGGCCAAGGTTGTTTCCTCCAAGTATCGTTTCATTCGGTATCTATTCTAACGGCTGTTATTTCAGAAGTCAAGATTTTGCAAAAGCTCAATTTGCGAAGAATTTTCACACAGAATTCACAAAGCATATATAAAATGAATACGAAATTCCCGAAAAAGGGACCCGTCTGCGTTCTGCAAGGCGGGCAGCCAAGAAAAACAGGAGGG
The DNA here is from genome assembly GCA_900320605.1 of uncultured Eubacteriales bacterium. Lineage (GTDB taxonomy): Bacteria > Bacillota > Clostridia > Oscillospirales > Acutalibacteraceae > RUG612. Next base: position 25,175 of record ONSY01000076.1, read on the forward strand.
ATCGAGATGATCGAGGTTAAACACCTCACGAAACGTTACGGCGTGAACATCGCGCTCGATGACGTCAGTTTCTCGGTAGAAGAAGGCAGCGTTGTCGGTTTCCTCGGACCGAACGGTGCCGGTAAATCCACAACAATGAATATCATCACCGGATATCTGTCCGCGAGCGAGGGAGAAGTTTCAATCGGAGGATTCAATACGATTGAAAATCCGAATGAAGCGAAAAAGCTGATCGGGTATCTGCCGGAGCAGCCGCCGCTTTACGTGGATATGACTGTCAAGGAATACCTGAACTTTATGTATGATCTCAAGAAGGCAACGCTTCCGCGCGAAAAACACCTCGAAGAGATCTGCAAGCTCGCAAAAATCGACAACGTCTATAACCGTCTGATCGGCAACCTTTCAAAAGGTTACCGGCAGAGAGTCGGAATCGCCCAGGCGCTGATCGGAAATCCACCGGTTCTGATTCTGGACGAGCCGACCGTAGGACTTGACCCGAAGCAGATCATCGAGATCCGCAATCTGATCAAGAGCCTCGGCCGCAACCATACCGTTATTCTGAGCTCGCATATTCTTTCGGAGGTTCAGGCTGTCTGCAAACGCGTTCTCGTTATCAATAAGGGACGTCTCGTTGCCGACGGAACGGCGGATCAGCTCGCGCACAACCTTTCAGCCGACCACCGTCTGATTGCCCGGATCGCCGGACCGGAAAACGATATTATCCACGCGATCAAGGGGCTGGATCATATTGTCGACGCGGTAAGCTACGGCGAGAAGGAGCCGGGTGTTTTCGAAATCGCGATCGAAGCGGACGAGAATTACGACATCCGCCGCAATCTTTTCGCGCTGCTCGCGAGAAAGGGCTGGCCGATGCTCAGCCTGCGCAGCACCGAGCTGACGCTCGAGGAAGTCTTCCTGCGTCTGACCAGCGGTGAAGATCCCGATTATTTAAATAAAAATCAAAAAGGAGGTCAGAAATCATGATTGCGATCGCCAAACGTGATTTTAAATCTTATTTCTCCTCTCCGATCGGCTACGTCTGCATCGCGGTCGTACTGGCATTCTTCGGATATTTCTATTATCAGGTGCTCGCGGCCGGCATGTCCTCGCTGATCGGCAGAGTTTACAGCATCATGTTTACCTGGTGTATGATGGTTATCCCGATCATCACCATGCGTTCGTTCAGTGAGGACCGGAAGAATAAAACCGATCAGGCGCTCATTACCGCGCCGGTCAGCGTTACGGGAATCGTGATCGGAAAGTTCCTCGCCGCGTTCGGTGTTTTCGCACTGATCATTCTCGGCAGTCTGATCCCCTGCGTCTTTATTTCCTTCTTCGGCTCCCCGAACTGGGCGATTATTATCGGAAACGCGGTCGCCTCCCTGCTTTACGGCGCCGCCATGATCTCGATCGGACTGTTTATCTCGAGCCTGACAACGAGCCAGGTGATCGCGGCGATCGGCTCTTTCGCCATCGCGATCTTCCTTATGATCATCGATACGCTGTCTTCCACCGTCAACAGCGCTTTTGTCACGAAGCTTGTCACCTGGATCTCCTTCAACACGAGATATTCTTCGTTCACCCAGGGCCTGTTCAGTATTTCAAACGTCGTCTTCTTCATGAGTGTTGCCGCCGTTTTCATTTTCCTTACGGCCCGCAAACTCGAAAGCAGAAGATGGAGCTAAGGAGGGCGGAAAAACATGGATGATCCGAAAAAAATGATTCCTGAAGCAGAAAACATGATCGAAAATGAAGCTGAGACGCTGAAAGAAGCGGCTGAGCAGGCAGAGGACGCGGCGAAGGAAGCTGTTTCCGAAGCCGCCGATCAGGTGAAGGATATCGAGGATAAACTTGAAAAAACCGCGCAGGAAGCGGTGGAGGAATTTGAAGAGACCGCCGAAAAGGAACCCGAAGCGGTTATTTACGATACCGGTAAGCCGAAAAAAGGCGGAAAAAAGGAAAAGAAATCACTGACCTCCTATTTCAACAGCACCCGCTTCAAAAAGGGAAGTTTCGCGACGCTCCTGACGATCGGCTTTATCATTATTGTGGTTCTGTTCAATGTTTTCTTCTCCATTCTGGAAGACCGGTTCCCCTCCCTGCGTCTCGATATGACGGAAAACAAGATGTACTCACTGTCCGATGACGCGCTCGACGCTGCCAAGAAAATCGATATTGATACAACGATTTACATCATGGCGAAAGAAGAGACGGCGAAGAACGACTCGCTGCTTTCCGCCTACGGCCTGCAGTACAGCCAGGTTCCGATTCTCTGTGAAAAATGCGCCGAGGCGAATCCGAAAATTCATGTTGAGTATATTGATCTTGATATGAATCCGACTTTTGCGTCTCAGACGAAATATCAGAACTACAAGATTCAGAGCGGTACCGTGATTCTTGAGAATGCGAGACGGATCCGCGTGCTCGGAATCGGCGATTTCTTTACGTCGGAATACGATTCCAACTATACGCCTACCTATTATATGCAGACAGGCGGCACGCTGACCACGGCTCTGATGCAGGTTCAGGCCGCGGAGATCCCGAAGATTGCGGTCGCGACCGGCGGCCATTCCGAAATGCTTTCCGGAAATCTTCTTACCGGGCTGCAGGATCTGATGGAATCGAACAACTTTGAGTTCCAGCAGTTTGATATCCTGACGGAAGAGATTCCCGAAGACGCTTCGATTCTCCTCCTGCCGACCCCGATGACGGACTATACGCAGACGGAGCTTGAAAAAATGGATGCATTCCTCGCGGAATCCCAGGCGAAGAACCGTTCTCTCTGGGTCACCTGCGATCCGAGACAGCAGGAGCTTCCGAATTTCTCCGCGTTCCTCGCGGAATGGGGCATCGAACTGCAGGAAAACGCCATCATCGTTGAGACGGACCCGGCTCACAGAACGGCCAATTTCGGAACCTATTTCATTTCCGATCTGACCGGAGATCTTGAACTCGGCGGAACCAAACAGGCGAACCAGTACGGCTATTTCTTCACTCCGGAGTGCCGGGCGATCAATCTGCTGTACGAGTTCAACTCCAACAACTCAACCTATTCTCTCGCAAGAACCACTTCAAACGCCTATACGCAGGATCCGTTCGCTGAGGAAGCGGAGGAACCGCAGAATTACGGAATGTTCACGACGCTTGCGGTTTCGCAGAAGGTTACCAAGATCAGCGATATCGACTACAGTAAGAATGTTGTGGTTTTCGGCAGCTCGGCGATGTTCGTCAGCAGCTATCTTTCAAGTTCAACCTTCGGAAACTCGGAATACATCGTGGACCTTGCCCGTTTCTGCGCCGGCATCAAGGATGCCGATACCGGTGTGTATATCGACAAGACGGCAGTCAACACCTACGATATCTCGATCACGTCCGGCGCGCGGAACTTCTTCGGAGTCGGCGTGTTTACGATTCTGATCCCGCTGGCAATTATCGTAGCCGGCCTTTGCGTTTACCTGAGGAGGAGGCATCTGTAAGGCATGAAGAAATCGAAAAAATATCTTCTCATCGTCCTTGCGTTCCTGATCGTCCTCGGCGGGGGAATCGCGGTTCTCCAGCTGACGAAAGCTCCGGAGACGACGGATGAGGAATCCTCCGGTATGCCCGGTTCGATCGTGCTGATTGACCGGTCGCTCTATGATCTGAAAACGGTCACCTTTGAGCTTAAGGGACAGAGCGAGCCGATAACGGTAGAGGTTTCGACCGACGCTGATAACGCGCTTCATTACAAGCTGGCGGGCAATTCCGAAAAGCTGCCGCTCAAATCGACGATCCTTCAGGGTCTCGGCGTATACGGATACCAGCTTAAGGCGATGAAGGATCTCGGAGTTCCGGAAGATCTCTCGCAGTACGGGCTCGAAGAACCGGAACTCTGCATCACCTCTGTTTTCAACAACGGAGACCAGACGAAATACTATGTCGGGGCTTCAAATCCGGCGGGCGGACGCTACGTTCAGCTTGCGGGAGACGACAAGCTCTATACGGCGAGCATTTCCGATACGGCTTTTTCAACGAAAAAGGATATGATCGACACTTCCCTGATTCCGGTCAACACAACGACGCAGAGCGGCGCTCAGGCAACGATAACCTGTACCGCGCTCAAGCTCGGCGGCGAGAATTACGACCCGGAAATCATCATCGAACAGTGCGATCCGCAGATTCATTCACACTATCTGCTCAAACAGCCGGCGCAGGGACAGGGATATTACTGCAACGATGATACGGTCAACAACAAGATCAAGGCCACGATCAACTTCACGGCCAAAGAAGTAATGTGTGTTGAACCGACGGCGGAACAGCTGGCAGCGTATGGCCTCGATCATCCGAAAGCGACAATGGATTTCTCAATGGATATCCTTGACGGCGGCACGGGAGAGGTCCAGCACGAGACGCACCGGATACAGGTTTCCACCCGTTACAGCGACGGAACCTATCCGGCACTGATCGATGATATTCCGGTTGTTTATGCGATTCCCTCTTCCGCGGTGGAAGGCTGGTATCAGGTGGAACCTTTCTCTTTCCGCTCCACGTTTATCATCCTCCCGATGCTCACGGAGATTTCCGAAATTGATGTGCAGACGCCTGAAAGACAGCATGTCTTCACTTTGGAGCGTAAAGCGCAGGAAGCGGATTCGACGAAGTATGACTATACGGTCTATAATACCGAAAAGCAGGAACTGACCTATGCGACGTTCCAGAAGTATTATAAGACGATACTCGGACTGACGCTTCTGAGCGACTCTGAGGAAGCGGTTTCCGGAGATCCGCTGCTGCGGGTGACCTACCGGTACTATAACGGCGGACAGGATGAGATCGCGTACTACACGAGTACGGAAAACAGCCGGCAGTGTGTAGCGGTTCTCAACGGTGCGGTCTACGGAACGGTTCGTAAATCCACAGTGGACGAGTGTTTCCAGCATGCCGCGAATATGGAAAACGATATCTGCGAAATGTCATAACGGCATGGGCGGAAGAATCAGAAGGCCGGCGCACTGCGCCGGCCTTTTCTTTGCGGAACATGTCAGATAATCATTTCTTCTCCGTGAAAAACACATCAGGCACTTTCTTTTTATATTCGTTTGTGATAGAATATATCTTGAACAATATGCTGGCACAGTATCCTCCCTTCTCTGCAGGCGACGGGAGGATGTCATTAAAGCAAAGGAGCAGACAGTACAGAATGCTGGAACTGAAAAACATCACCTATTCCGCCAGCGAGGACGGAACAGAAAAAGAGATTCTCAAAAACGTATCACTCAAAATTGATGAGCGATTCGTAGCGGTTACCGGTCCGAATGGCGGCGGAAAATCGACGCTTGCCAAGGTAATCGCCGGAATATATACGCCGCAGAGCGGAGAAATCTGGTTTAACGGCGAAAATATTACAGACCTTTCAATCACCGAGCGAGCACAGCGCGGGATCAGCTTCGCGTTTCAGCAGCCGGTCCGTTTTAAGGGCCTTACCGTAAAGGATCTGATTTCCATCGCGAAGGGCGGCAAGATTACTGTCACCGAAGCCTGTGATTACCTTTCTCAGGTCGGTCTTTGCGCGAAGGACTATATTAACCGTGAAGTCAACGCAAGTCTTTCCGGCGGAGAACTGAAGCGGATCGAGATCGCGACAATCATGGCGCGCGGAACCACTTTCTCGATTTTTGACGAACCGGAAGCGGGAATTGATCTCTGGAGTTTCCAGAATCTGATTCATGTTTTTGAGAACATGCACAAACTGCTCGGGGGATCTATCGTTATTATTTCCCATCAGGAGCGGATCCTTAATATTGCCGACCGCATCATCGTCGTCGCAAACGGAGAGATCCAGAGTTCCGGAACAAAGGAAGAGATTCTGCCGCAGCTCCTTGACGGGTATACCTTCTGCTCCGCACTGGAGGACAAATTAAAATAAGAAGAGGTATGTTATGCTCAATTCCATCGAATTAAATCTTCTCAAAACCGTAGCTGATATTCATGAAACGCCGGAAGGAGCCTATAATATCCGCCAGAACGGCAAGAAAGCCGCACGCAATACAACGGCGAACATTGATATTGTGACAAAAACCGATAAAGACGGGATCGATATCATCATTAAGCCGGGAACGAAGAATGAGAGTGTCCATATTCCGGTTATCATCAGCGAGGCGGGACTTCACGATCTTGTCTATAACGACTTCTTTATCGGCGAAGACGCCGATGTCGTGATCGTTGCCGGGTGCGGAATCCATAACTGCGGAGATCAGGACTCCGCGCATGACGGCGTACACACCTTCTTTGTCGGAAAAAACGCGAAAGTAAAATATATTGAAAAGCATTACGGCGCCGGAGACGGAATCGGCGGACGGCTGATGAATCCTTCGACAGTGGTCCATATCGAGGAAGGCGGCTATATGGAGATGGAAACGACGCAGATCGGCGGAATCGATTCCACCTACCGCAAAACGACGGCAGATCTCGGCGAAAAAGCGACGCTGATCATCCATGAAAAGATCATGACGCAGGGAACGCAGACAGCGAAAACAGATTTTACCGTGGATCTCAACGGTGCGGGATCCTCCTGCAATGTAGTTTCCCGATCTGTTGCAAAGGGAAATTCCGAACAGACGTTCTATTCAAACGTCAACGGCAACAGCCTCTGCCACGGCCATACCGAATGCGACGCGATCATTATGGATAACGGAAAGGTTTCCTCTCTGCCGCAGGTAACCGCAAACTGCATTGATGCTTCCCTGATTCACGAAGCGGCGATCGGGAAGATCGCTGGCGAACAGATTATCAAGCTTATGACGCTTGGACTGACCGAGCAGGAGGCAGAAGAGCAGATTGTAAACGGATTCCTGAAATAACCCGCAAAAAAACAGGAGGCACTTCAGAAACGAAGCGGCCTCCTGTTTGTCTTTTGAGGGCGTCTGTGAAGGTCTCTATATCAAAAAGCAGAAGAAGCGGACAGGTGTTTCCCACCGGACAGAGGAGATTCGGCTTTGCCCGGCAAGCCCTGAATTCTTTCGGAGAATATAATGTCATGTGAACGGGATGAAAAATGAGCGGACAAAAGAAGTTCCTTGAAAAATGGAAAACCGAATATAACTTCAAAACGCTTGTGTCCGCGACGGTTTCACTCGCGGTCAGCGTGATATTTGCGTTATACAACGGATTTTTGGGTGTGTATCACAGATCTCTTTGGTATGGTACCATATGTGTTTATTACATTCTCCTGGTCATATTGCGCGGGACAATTGCCTTTACTGTCAAAAAAATCCCCAGGCAGGAAACTCAACGGAAAACGAGAAACCGGATTTATCTTGTTATGGCTTCCCTGCTCTTGATTTTGAACTGCAGCCTGATTGTTCCCGTGTCGTTGATGGTACGGCAGCAGACCCCCGTCAATCTGACATTGATCCCTGCAATTTCGATGGCTGCTTATACAACGTATAAGGCCATCCTGGCCTCTGTTAATCTCAAAAAAAGCAGAAAAGCGTCGGACGGGCTGGTAAGACTGCTCCGAACGATCAGCTTTATAGATGCGCTTGTGTCGATTCTCACGCTTCAAAATACGCTTATTATGGTTCATGCCAACGGCGCGGATATCGGAATGAAGCCGATGACAGCGGCAACCGGTGCAGTTGTATGGGCTGCCGTACTCTTTCTGCCCGTTTCTGAGATACTCAATGGGATTCGAGTCATCAAAGGAACAAAATAAACGGCGCAGCCGCTGTGTGCTGCACCGTTTCAGTTTATCCCCCGTTCGCGCGGAACTGGAGCGGGGTCTGTCCGGTCTGTCGTTTAAACTGACGATGAAAGTAACTGCAGTCCGCAAAACCCGACCGTTCACTGATTTCCTGAAGGGACAGCGCCGAGTTGAGCAGCAGTTCCTTGGCGGTATCGATCCGGACGAAATTGATGTAGGCGTTGAGCGTCTGCCCGAATTTCTGATGAAACAGATAGGAAAGATAATCCGGACTGATATTCAGACGAGAAGCGATAAAAGTCCGGTTCAGTTCTGTTGAAGAAAGGTTGGTGTATATTAGCTGCTGAACGCGGTGAACGAAGCCGCCCTCCTCAGGATTTGTGCCGTACGCGGGTAAATGAGCTGTCGGTGTGCTGATATCCTGTGAGTTTCTTGAATACATGGAAAGATTCTCGAGCATCGTTTTCATTTCCAGTTCAAACGAGAGCTTCTCCACCGGCTTAAGGAGATAGCCGATGCAGTGAAGACGGAAGGCGCGCATTGCGTAATCAAAACGCTGGTGCGCGGTCAGAATAATCGGAAGAATCGGATGATCCCGGGTTTCATTATGAAGCCATTCGATCAGATCGAATCCGCTTTCTTCCGGCATTTCGATATCCGTCAGCAGAATATCAATCTGGTTTTCCTCTATAATTCTCCTTGCTTCTTTCACATTGTACGCGGAAAAGGTTCTGGTGATTCCGAGTGATTGCCAGTTGGTGTTGTTGACAAGGCTTTGAACGATATAGAATTCATCATCTACGATCAGAATATTCATCGGCCGACTCCTTAAAACTGAAATAACATGATTGACATTCTTTCTATATATAATAGAAAGGGAAAAAGCCCTTACAGGAATGTTGGTCCGGTCACAAACGGCGGGAAACCGGATACTCCGCAGGATATTGTGGTTGGTCATAGGAGAAAAACAAGAAGTTGTTTGTTTTTCTCAATAATATGAACGATTTATTGCTGGATTGTGTTGCTTTTTTGCTCGTGCAGAAACAAATCTCTGTACAATATTGAACCTACAGACCAAATTATTCCTTAAAAATTTAGTAATAATGCGGAATCATATAAGAATAATACAATAAAAACAAAGAATATTAACTTACAATTTACATATTAGATTATATAATGAAAATACACTAAAATTCAAGTGTTAAGCCTAAAGAATTCGTAAATCTTTATTTGAAATGAATGCTTTTTATGACGATGAAGACGGCTTCGAAATCTTATGGAGGAACGCCTGGTTTTAGAATTTGTTTTTTCCAGATTAATCAGTTCTTTGAACCGGAAGATCGATTCTGCGTCTTTTCGGGAAGGACTTCAGAATAAAACCGGAAACAGTTGGCGAGCGAACGCTCTTGAACGTCAGAGGATGGCCAGCTGTATTTGTGGTTTTATCAATCTTCTTTTCAGAAGCGGATGCGTGGCGCTGCGAGTAAGTGCCTGTCTAGCGGAAAACCGGCTGCATGGCCGGGAAAAGAAGCTGGAGACTGACAGAGGGCGGACGGTCGCCGGTTTGACAGAGCTCTTTAATAATCTCAAAGCAGAAGTGTGTTTCTGGCATGCGTCTATTTTGAAATGAAAGGGGAAATTTAGTTGGCAACGTTGCAAGCGACAGCAGCTCCGCAGAAACGCCGTAACAAAAAGCTGGTAACTTTTATAAAGTTTATCCCGCTTTATATTATGGCTTTGCCGGGGCTGGCGTATCTCTTTATCAACAACTACATGCCGCTGCCCGGAATCGTTATTGCGTTCAAAACGTATAATGCGAAAAAGGGTATCTTTGGTTCACCCTGGTGCGGGCTGAAGAACTTTGAGTTCCTGTTCAAATCGCCGGACGCGTTCAATATTACGCGCAACACGATTTTGTACAACTTCGCCTTCATCATTATCAACACCACGGCTGCGATCGCGGTTGCGATCATCATCTCGGAAATGACAAGCGGCGGCTGGATCCGTAACGTATATCAGTCTCTGATCCTTCTCCCGCACCTTCTTTCCACCGTTATCGTCAGCTATCTCGTAAACGGTTTCCTGAACGAAACCAACGGCTTCGTCAACATGACGATTCTTCCGATTTTCGGAGCGGAACCGATCAAATGGTACATGACGCCGAAATACTGGCCGTACATTCTCGTAATTGTCAGTTTGTGGAAGAGCGTCGGTTACAACTGTATCGTCTATCTTTCCACAATTATCGGTTTCGACAGAGCGTATTATGAAGCGGCACTTATCGATGGCGCCGGAAAGTGGAAGCAGATCACAAAGATCACTCTGCCGTTGCTGCGTCCGACCATCATCATGATGACAATGCTAGCGATTGGTAGAATTTTCTATTCTGATTTCGGTCTCTTCTATCAGGTTCCGATGAATTCACCGCCGCTGCTGACCATTACGAACACGATCGATACGTACATCTACCGCGGACTTGTTCAGTTAGGACAGGTAACACTGTCTGCAGCGGCCGGTGTCTATCAGTCCTTCGTCGGCTTCTGCCTCGTTATGGGTTCTAACCTCCTGGTCAGAAAGATCGACAGAGACAGCGCGCTGTTCTAAGGGGAGGGACAAAAATGAGAAATAAAGACGAAAGAAGATTTAATGTTCTCGGCCATATTATCATGGCGTTCCTTTCCTTCAATGCGATCATGCCTGTTATCCTCCTGATTATGTCCTCGATTACAGACAATGACACGCTGATCCGTGACGGTTATGGATTTATTCCTGCCAAATTCAGCTTAAAGGCATATGAATACATCTTTGAATTTGATACGGTTCCGCGTGCGTATGTTATTTCCATCGTTCTGACGCTGGTCGGTGTTTTCTGTTCACTGACGATCACCACGATGCTTGGCTACGCGCTCGCCCGTCAGGGACTTCCGTTCAGAGGTATTATTACCTTCCTGGTATTCTTTACGATGCTGTTCAACGGCGGTCTGGTTCCGACCTATGTCAACTATACCAACGTGTTCCATCTCAAGGATACATTCTTTGCCCTGCTGATCCCCGGACTTATGACCAACGGCTTCTACATTCTCTTGATGAAGTCATATTTCGTAACCGGTGTTCCGAATGAGATCATGGAGGCAGCTTACATTGACGGCGCAACAGAAATGAAGACATTCCTGAAGGTTGCTCTTCCGCTTGCGAAGCCGATCGTCGCGACCATCGCGCTGTTCTCCGGTCTGGCTTACTGGAACGACTGGAACAACGGTTATGTTTACATCAGCAAGAGAGTAGAGCTGTACTCGATTCAGAACCTCCTTCAGCGTATGATTCAGAACATTCAGTTCCTGACTCAGAACGCAGGTAATATCGTCAACGCGGAGCAAGGTCTGGCGTCAATCCCGTCAGTTTCCGTACGTATGGCGATCGCGATCGTCGGACTGCTGCCGATTCTCATCGCGTATCCGTTCGTACAGCGTCAGCTCGTTAAAGGTATTACCCTCGGCGGCGTTAAAGGATAATTTCCCCCTTTTATACAGGAGAATGAAGTGCCGCAGACGGAATTTTCTCTGCGGCAGTTCGTTCCCGGAAAGAGAAATCTTAAGAAAAGTATTGCATTTTTCGTTTAATTCGTATATTATGTAAGTAATCTTTTGCTGATAATTCAGTTTAAGATTTTCTGTCCTTTTTTTCCATGGTTTTATGATACGGAAAATCATTGCTGTCAATGCGGAAAAGGCATATTCGACCGCTGGATCTGCATCGGTATCGATGAGATTCTGTATCCTAAAATAAAAAGCTCAAAACGAGCAAAAATTTTTTGGAGGTAGACTATGAAAAAAATTCTGGCAGTCGTCCTGTGCCTCTGCATGGTGATTGCGATTCTTGCCGGTTGCTCCAAGAGCGAAGAAACTCCTTCAAGCTCTGGCAGCTCCACACCGTCAAGCAGCACGCCGTCGAGCTCAGGATCCACCCCCGCTTCCAGCGATGAGCCCGCTCCTTCCGGAGAGCTTACCCCCGCTGAGAAAGCAATTGCTGAGAGACTTGATTCCGGCAATTATTCGAAGGTTGTTTTCAGCTTCTTCACCTGGAACGGCGCTCCGGCCGGTCAGGACAGAATTGAAAAACTCCTGAGCGATTATTGCAAGGAAAAGATCGGCGTAGAAGTTGGTCTCTACATTGCTGACGCTACGACCTACAGACAGCAGCTCCCGCTGATGTTTGCGTCCGGCGAACAGTGCGACATCTATGCTGGTAACTCCCTCGGCTTCAACGTATGCGTTAACAACGGTTATGCATACGACATGATGCAGGATGACCTGTTCAACACCTATGGTGCTGACATCCCCACCCAGCTTCCTGAGTGGATTATGGCTGGCTGCTTCATCGGTGATGCTCTCTATGCTCTTCCGAGCGTAAAGGACTTCGCGATCTCCACCTCGATCTGCTGCATCGTTGCTGAATATCTTGACGGTATCGGCTATGACTACGAATCCAAGTGGGAAGATCAGAGAACAAAGGAATTCATCCGTGTTACCAAGTGGGAAGACCTCGATGATATCTTCGCACAGCTTCACGAGAAATATCCTGACATCCCGATCTTCTCGTCCACCGGTTCTCTCGGCCAGGGCTATGTCTATGACAACATCGGCGGCGACTGGTACGGCGTTCTGCTCGATCCGGTCAACAGCCTGAAGGTTGAAGACATGTGGTCCAGCCAGGAGTGGATGGATATCTGCACCAGAACCCATCGTTACAACGAACTCGGCTACGTTTATCAGAACGCTCTCACTGAGAGACTTTCCATGGGCGTACAGATCGCAGCGAAGAACAACATGTGCCTCGTTTCCCAGGGCAAGCCGGGCTACAGAACCCAGGCTATCTCCGAAGCGAGCGGCATCAACCTGGTTCCGTTCCAGATTGGTCCTGACATTGTTAAATCGACTGCTCCGACCGGTGTTTGCTATTGCGTAAACAGCCAGACCGAAGATCCGGTTGCTGTTATGCAGTTCCTGAACCTTGCTTATACCGATACCTACATCTCCAACCTCCTCTGCTGGGGTGAAGAAGGCGTCGAATACAAGGTTCTCGACAACGGTACGATCGACTATGTCGACGGCGTAACCCGTGATACCTGCGAATATGCGACCGACGTTCAGTGGGAAATGCCCAACGAACTGCTCTCCTATCCGTGGTGCACGAATACTCCTGACGTTTGGGACAGAATGCGTGTCTTCAACGAGAACGCTGGTAGATCCCTTGCTCTGGGCTTCACTTGGGACAATGCTGAATATGCAACCCAGTTCACAGCTCTCCAGAACGTCTATGATGAGTATTACAACATGCAGATGCTCGGCTTCGCTGATCCGACCACCTCGATTCCTGAGATGGTAGAGAAGATGAAAGCTGTTGGCCTCGATGATTACATCGCTGCCAAGAAAGCTGCTCTTGAAAAGTGGGCAACCGAGAAGGGTCTTGCTGACAAGCTGTAATCTCTGACA
>ONSY01000107.1 GCA_900320605.1 uncultured Eubacteriales bacterium
CGGTTTTCCGCCGCTTATTCTGAAAAAATCAGCCGAGCGCCTGAATCTCACTTTCGATCATGCGGATCTTTTCGGAGAGTTTTTCACCGTTCTGACGGACGCCGTCGATAATATTCTGAGGCGCCTTGCTCATGAACGCTTCGTTTCTGAGTTTTGCCTCAACGGTATCAAGCTGTTTGCGCGCCGCGGCGAGTTCTTTTCCGAGCCGCGCCAGCTCCGCGTCGCGGTCCACAAGTTCCGCCATCGGCAGATAGAGGCGCGCGTCGGCGGTGACGATCGAGACGGCGCCGCCGATCTCGAAGTGATCGGCTACCGCGATCTCCGAGGAATAGGAGAGTTTCTGAAGAATCGCTTCACTCTCACGGTATGTGTCCGGATGGGCTGTCGCGATATAGAGATGGGTCTTCCTTGTCGGAACATTCATCTCCGCCTTGCGCGCGCGGACAGCGCGGATCGCTTCCATGAGATTCTCCATCTGTTCCTGCGCCGCTGCATTTTCCAGCGACGGATCATATTTCGGCCACTCGGAAACCATGATCGAGTCACCTTCATGCGGCAGCGACTGCCAGATTTCCTCGGTAATGAACGGCATGAACGGATGCAGCAGCTTCATTGTTCCTGAGAAAACATATACAAGCGTTTTCTTCGCGCCGAGCGCGGTTTCCCGGTCGCCCTGCTGCATGCGGATTTTCGCGATTTCGATATACCAGTCACAGAAGACATCCCAGAGGAAGTCATATACCTTCTGAACAGCGATGCCGAGCTCGAATTTCTCGAGGTTTTCGGTTACTTCACGCACCACGCGGTTATAGGCGCTGACGATCCACTGCTCGTCGAGCGAGAGCGTATCCGGAAGCGTTCCGTCAATCTCCTCGCCTTCCAGATTCATTCTGATAAAGCGCGCCGCGTTCCAGATCTTGTTCGCGAAGTTGCGGCTCGCCGCGATTTTCTCATCCGAGAAGCGGATATCGTTTCCCGGGCTGTTGCCGGTTACGACGGTATAGCGCAGCGCGTCGGCGCCGTACTTCTCGATGATCTCCAGCGGATCAATGCCGTTGCCGAGCGATTTTGACATTTTTCTTCCCTGCGCGTCGCGCACGAGGCCATGGAAAAATACCGTATCAAACGGAATATCCCCCATCTGCTCGAGAGAGGAGAAAATCATCCTGGCCACCCAGAAGAAAATGATGTCATAGCCGGTGACAAGTGTATTGGTCGGGAAGAAATACTTGAGTTCCTCCGTCTTCTCCGGCCAGCCGAGCGTTGAGAACGGCCAGAGCGCCGAGGAGAACCAGGTGTCAAGCGTATCGGGATCCTGACGCAGAGGCTTTCCGCATTTCGGGCAGACCGTCATATCCTCGCGGGAAACAAACAGTTCACCGCAGCTGTCGCAGTACCACGCCGGTATCCGGTGACCCCACCACAGCTGACGCGAGATGCACCAGTCCTTGATGTTGTTCATCCAGGAGAAATAGATTTTTTCCATACGGTCCGGGATGAAACGGATCTTTCCGGTTTCAACCGCCTGGATCGCGGGTTCCGCGAGCGGCTTCATCCTGACGAACCACTGTTTCGAGATCATCGGCTCAACGACGGTTCCGCAGCGGTAGCAGGTGCCGACATTGTGGCGGATCGGCTCCACGCGCAGCAGAAGGCCGAGCGCGTCGAGATCCCTGACGATCTGCTCTCTCGCCTCAAGAGCGCTCATCCCGGCATATTTTCCGGCGTTTTCATTCATATAGCCCGCTTCGTCCATCACGCTGATGACCGGCAGATTGTGGCGCAGACCGACTTCAAAGTCGTTGGGATCATGGGCGGGGGTAATCTTCACGACGCCCGTTCCGAAATCCATCTCTACGTATTCATCCGCGATCAGCGGAATCTCCTTATTGACCAGAGGAAGGGTCAGCATTTTGCCGACCTTGCCGCGGTAGCGCTCGTCCTCGGGATGAACCGCGACCGCGGTATCGCCGAGCATCGTCTCGGGACGCGTCGTCGCAAGCTCAATATATCCGCTGCCGTCCGCGTACGGATAGCGGATATGCCAGAAGAATCCGTCCTTCTCCTCAAATTCCACCTCAGCGTCGGAAATCGAGGTCTTGCAGTGCGGGCACCAGTTGATGATGCGTTCGCCGCGGTAGATCAGACCTTTCTCATAGAGACGGACGAACACCTCGCGCACCGCCTTCGAGCAGCCCTCATCGAGTGTAAAACGCTCACGTTCCCAGTCGCAGGAGGAACCGAGCTTCTTGAGCTGTTCCACGATTCTTCCGCCGTATTTTTCCTTCCAGGCCCAGGCGCGTTCCAGAAACGCCTCGCGGCCGATCTCCTCTTTGGTGATTCCTTCAGCGCGCATCGCCTCCACGATTTTCGCCTCCGTCGCGATGGACGCGTGGTCCGTTCCGGGCAGCCAGAGCGCGGAGTATCCCTGCATTCTCCTGAAACGGATCAGGATATCCTGCAGCGTCTCATCCATCGCGTGTCCCATATGAAGCTGTCCGGTGATGTTCGGCGGCGGGATTACGATCGTATACGGCTTCTTCGAGGGATCCACCTTGGCGTGGAAATAGCCGCCCTCGATCCAGGAACGGTAAATCCGGTCCTCCACGTTCTGCGGCTCATAGGTTTTTGCAAGTTCGTGTGTCATATTATTCTCCTCTTTTCGGTTTGCTGCAATAAAAAAATCCCGAATATGCATTCGCATACTCGGGACGAATTTCATAAAATCCGCGGTACCACCCGTTTTTTCCGGCAGGCCGGAACTCTTAAAGCTTCCATATCAGAAAGCCGCTGCCTTTAACGGGGCAACCCGCCGCGTCTTACATCGCTTCAGACGCGAAACTCCGGGATGACTGATTCATTTAAAGCTTACCTTCGGCTTGCACCAACCGCCGTTTCTCTTTGCGGACGCTGAAAATCTTTAATTCCCATCACAGTTTTTTCATATATCGATGATATTATAAATAGGAAGAACCGGTTTTGTCAATCATTTTCCGCAAAATTCCGCGAAAACCGCTCAAAGGGGGACCTTTTCGTGAAAAAAATCCTGCATCTCAAACGGATCTGGCTGCTTCTGCTGCTGCCGGTCTGTCTCGCGCTGCTCTTTTTCGCAAAGCGCAATCCGGATTTCGCGCAGTGGATCGCGACGGGACCGTATCTCATCTACGCCAGAATCCTGAGCACCCTGACGCGGTGGCTTCCCTTTTCCCTGATGGAAATCCTGATTCTGCTGCTCTGCGTTTTCGTTCCGGTCTTTCTGATCGTTTCCGTCGTGCAGCTCATCCGGAAAAAGCGGGGTTTCTGGAAATTTTTCCTCAATCTTTTCTGTGTTCTTTCGATCGTTTTCGCCATGTTCACGTTCGGCTGCGGAACGAATTATTACCGTTATACCTTCGCGCAGCGCAGCGGTCTTGAACTGCGGGAATCGACGGACCAGGAGCTTGCCGCGCTCTGCCGCGCGCTCGCACAGGAACTCAACGAAATCCGCCCGCGGCTCTCCGAGGACGGGTCCGGTGTTATGTCAACCGATTCGATCGGCTACCGGGCACTCGCCGACCGGGCTTCGCGCGATGTTTCCGCACTCGGAGCGCAGTATCCGGAATTTGAAAGCGATCTCGGCGCGCCGAAGCCCGTTCTCCTTTCGCGCGCGATGTCCTATACGAACACCTCCGGCGTATTCTCCGCCTTCACGATGGAGGCAAACGTCAACACCGATATGCCGGATTACCTTCTGCCGGCGACCATGTGCCATGAACTTTCCCATCTTCACGGCTATATGCGTGAGGATGAAGCGAACTTCATCGCCTACCTCGCCTGCCGGGAAAGCGAAAGCCCGGAATTTCGCTACTCCGGGCTGATGCTTGCGTTTCTGTATTCCAACAACGCGCTGTTCTCATCGAACCGCGATCTCGGACGGGAATGCTATTCCATGCTCTGCGAAGGCGTACGCCGGGATTTCGCGGCGAACAGCGCCTACTGGAAACAGTTCGAGGGAAAAGTCGCCGAGGTAAGCCAGAAAATCAACGACGCCTATCTGAAAGCCAACGACCAGGCGGACGGGACGAAAAGCTACGGAAGAATGGTTGACCTCCTCCTCGCGCTTTACCGCCGCGACGGCAGCGTTTAGTCGGCGCCTTTTCGGAAAATCGCCGCTTTAATCGGGATTCCCTCAGAAGAAAACATGATCTCATGCTCCGTCATCACGTTTTCGGGCCAGGTCTTCTCCGCGTGCAGATCGCAGGTTTTCCGCAGCAGCTCAAAATTTTCCTGCTCAAAATATCCGAGTGAATCCTCAAACAGCCCGTCATCGTCGGTTTTAAACCAGATCTCGCCGCTGTCCTCCAGCAGAGGCTTGTACATTTTCAGAAACAGCGGGTAGGTCAGGCGGCGCTTATGATGCTTCTTCTTCTGCCACGGGTTGCAGAAATTGATATAGATCCGGGCGACCCGGTCGTTCTCATTCATAATCTCGGGAAGCCGTTCTATATGATACGCGCACAGAAGAATATTGCCGACTTCCATTCCCTTTTCCCCGTAAGCCGCGGAAATATTGCGTCGCGCCACTCCGAGCACATCGGCGCTCTGGTCGATTCCGATAAAATTGACGTCTTCGTGCAGAAGCCCCATTTCGGCGAGAAACGGGCTTTTCCCGCAGCCGAGTTCCAGATAGACCGGCTGTTTCCTGCGGAAACTGTCATTCCATTTTCCCAGAAGCTTCTCCGGTTCGTCGACAAAAAACGGCGAAGCCGCCAGCTCCGGCCGGGCCCATTTCTTTTTTCTCATTCTCATTTGTGTTTCACCGCTTTGAACTGTTTTACCTCTTCATCTTAACATCCCCTGAAATTTCGGTCAAGAAGATTTATTGACAGATTCCGTCACAGGGTGGATAATAAACGTACAGCAATGAAAGCGAGGCTTCTGCTCCATGGTCAATCAACCCTATCCCTATCAGCCGGCGCCGCAGTACCGCGCGCCGTATACACCTCCGTACGCCGTCCGTCCGGTGATTCCGCAGGATCCGAAAAAAGTCTATTCCAAATCGGTCCGCAGAGATTCAAACCGCCTCTCCTGGATGGTTCTCGCCGGAATTTTCGGAATGTCGTTTCTTTACCTTTTCCTCTCCATCGGTCTGAGAATTTTCGGTTATCCGCTCAATCTCGGTCAGTTTGACGGGATGAGTGAAGAAGTTTATTTCGCGCTTTCCTGCCTCTATTATGTCGTCGGGATGTTCCTGCCGTTTCTGCTGATGACGCTCGTCTCCAAAATGAGCGCGAACGAGCTGATCCCCGTAAACAGGGTCGGTTTTTTCTACGGACTGCTCTGCGTTCTGCTCGGCGCCGGCATCTGTCTCGTGGCGAACTACCCCTCGAATCTGGTCAGCTATATTCTCGAGGAGATCGGGCTTTCCGGCGAACTGCCGGAGACGCCGCTGCCGCAGGGGACTGTAGGTTCCGTCCTCTATTTTGTCAACATCGCGATTATTCCGCCGTTTGTCGAGGAATTCGCGTTCCGGGGCGTTATCCTTTCCCGCCTGCGCAAATACGGGAACGGGTTCGCGGTTTTCGCCAGTTCGATTCTGTTCGCTCTCTTCCACGGCAATCTGATTCAGTTTGTTTTCGCCTTCATCTGCGGTATGATCTTTGCGTATATTGTCATTAAGACAGGCAATATCTTCCTGACAATTCTCCTTCACGCGATCAACAACGGATTTTCCGTCATTACGGAACTGTGGTACCAGGCCTCTCCCACAGATCAGACCGATCTGATCCAGACCATCATCTTCTTCGCAATTATCGGCCTCGGCATCATCGCGCTGGTGCTCATGATAATCCGCCACCGGGAGTTCTTCAAAAAGACACCCGGCGCGGTAAGCCCGCCGTATTCCTTCGGCCGGCGTTTCGCGATGTTCCTCCTCAATCCGGGATTCATCGCGCTGTTTGCCTATTTCGTTTTCTCCACCATCGAGTTCCTCACGATGTAGCGCCATGAAAAACAAACGTTATCTGCCGGATCACCGGTTTATGAAAGAAGCGATCGCACTCGCGAAAGAGGCGGAAAAAACCGGAGATATTCCCGTCGGTGCGGTCGTGGTCAGGGACGGAGTCATTATCGGCCGCGGATACAACCGCCGCGAGCGGGATCAGAGCGCGACAGCCCACGCGGAGATCTGCGCGATCGAGGATGCGTGCCGCACCCTCGGCTCCTGGCATCTGGATTCCTGCGAACTCTATGTAACGCTGGAACCCTGTCCGATGTGCGCCGGAGCGATCATCAATTCCCGCATCGGGCGGGTGATCTTCGGCGCATACGATCCTAAAGCCGGCTCTCTCAGAAGCGTCACCGATCTTTTCTCTCTTCCCTACAATCACAGGCCGGAGATATGGGCCGGCGTCATGGAAGAGGAAACACGCGCGCTGCTTGAGGATTTTTTCAGAAAACTGCGTAAAAGCGAAACCGCCTTAAGGGCGGAAGAATAAAGGAGGACAAACCTATGACGACATTAAAGGATGCCTATAAGGATTATTTCTACATCGGCGCCGCAGCCCACGCAAAAGGACTTGAAACCCATCGCGATCTTCTCAGCACGCAGTTTTCGAGCATGACCTGCGAAAATGAGATGAAGCACATGAGTGTCGCGAAAGCCCCCGGTGAATATGATTTCACCACCGCGGACAAAATGGTGGATTTCGCTAAAGGAAACGGAATGCAGATGCGCGGGCACTGCATGGTATGGCACGCACAGGCGGCTCCGTTCCTTTATAAAAACGCGGACGGTTCCTTCGTTTCCCGCGATACGCTCATCGCGAACCTCAAAGCTCATATTCATACCTATGCCCAGCATTTCAAAGGCCGAATCAACGCATACGACGTGGTAAACGAAGCCATCGATGATAAAAACGGCCTTTTCCTGCGCCGCAGCTTCTGGACGGAGATTATCGGCGACGATTTCCTCGATATCGCCTTTACCGCCGCCGCACTGGAGGATTCCGAAGCGAAACTCTTTTATAATGATTATAACGAATGGTACCCGGATAAATCCGAAAAGATTTTAAAACTCGTAAAAGGCATGCTCGAGCGCGGAGTACCGATCTCCGGTCTCGGCCTGCAGAGCCACTACAACGTCTCGTGCCTCAACGATTTCGACAACATCCGCCGCGCCTACGAACGCTACGCGAAACTCGGGATCGACCTGCACGTCACGGAGCTGGACGTTTCCTGCTTCGACCCGGAGGACAAGCGCACCGAGCTGACCGAGCCCACCGCCGAAATGACCGAAAAGGTCGCTTTGTTCTACGAAAAGTTCTTCGCGATGCTGCGCGAATACAAGGGCGTCGTCAAGAGCGTCACCTTCTGGGGCATCGCGGACGACTACACCTGGCTCGATAATTTCCCCGTACGCGGACGCAAGAACTGGCCGCTGCTTTTCGATATCAACCATCAGCCGAAGGAAGCGTTCTGGCGCGTTGCGCAGTTCTGATCCCGGCCGGCTCCATCCCATCTCCAAAAAAAATCGCCCACGTATTGGGCGCGGTGCTCATAAGACAGTTTGAAGAAAACTGATTTGGACATCTGTCTGACAGGGTGTAAAATAAGCATTCAAAAAAGAATTATAAGGAAAGCGAAGTCCCAAAGCACGTTTTTGACGAGCTTTGGGATTTGTTATTATTTGTGGGAATCGGTCAATCAAGTGCAGTTACAATATCTAAATGAGTTGTTCCAGCGATTAATCAATCTCTTTTCATC
>ONSY01000015.1 GCA_900320605.1 uncultured Eubacteriales bacterium
AGGGGAAAACGAACTGCTGGTGGTCAGTTTCGGTACTTCTTTCAACACCAGTCGTACTGAGGATATCGGCGGTATTGAAAATGCACTTCAGCAGGCATATCCTGACTGGATTGTCCGCAGAGCATTTACCGCTCAGATCATTATCAATCATGTCCAGGCGCGCGACGATGAAGCGATTGACAATATGGATCAGGCTCTCGAAAGAGCGGTCCTCAATGGTGTAGCGAATCTGGTTGTTCAGCCGACACATCTGATGCATGGGGCGGAATATGATGAACTGTGCGAAGCAATTGAGAAATATAAGGATATGTTTGTATCCGTAACAATTGCTGAGCCGCTTCTCGGTCAGGTCGGCGCAGATGCGACTGTTGTAAACAGCGACAAGGAACGCGTCGCGAAAGCGGCTGTTTCTGAAGCGGTCAGAATTGCCGGTTACGATACGCTCGAAGCTGCACAGGCGGACGGTACCGCTTTTGTATTCATGGGTCATGGTACTGCACACTCCGCGAAGGTGACCTATTCCCAGATGCAGACGCAGATGAAGGAACTCGGTTATGAGAACGTCTTTATCGGAACCGTTGAAGGTGAACCCGAGGAGACTTCCTGTGAAAATGTCATTGAAGCGGTTAAGAACGCCGGTTATAAAAAAGTTGTTCTCCGTCCTTTGATGGTTGTTGCGGGAGATCACGCAAATAACGATATGGCGGGCGATGACGAAGATTCCTGGAAGAGTATGTTCAGTGCATCCGGTGCTTTTGAACAAATCAGTTGCCAAATTTCCGGCCTTGGCAGTATCGCCGATGTTCAGCAGATTTATGTCGAACACACAAAAGCCGCAATTGATACGGTTGCTCCTTCGTCTGCCGGATCGGATGAACCGGCTGCAACGGACCTTGCTGACGGAACATATAAAGCTGAATTCAAAACAGACAGCGGGATGTTCCACGTCAATGAGGCCAATAAAGGCCTTGGAGATCTGACGGTAAAAGACGGCAAGATGACAATCCATATCAGCCTTGTCGGAAAATCGATACTCAACCTTTTCCCGGGTATTTCCGAGGACGCTCAGAAGGACGGCGCTGTTTTGCTCCAGCCTACGACAGACACCGTTACTTATGACGACGGGGATACCGAAGAGGTGTACGGATTTGACGTTCCCGTTCCCGCACTCGATGAGGAGTTCGATCTTGCTCTGATCGGAGAAAAAGGAAAATGGTATGACCATAAGGTCAGTGTTTCCAATCCGCAGCCAGTGGAATAATCAGGTTGTTCCACAATAGTATTTATAAAAACGGCGGCGCGTGTTCCATTGGATGGTGCCGCGCCGCCGTTTCTTTGTATGATGTTAAAAAGACGGCCGAAAGCAGGCTGCCGCCGGGTTTATGAGCGGCAGTGTGCTTTCCGCCGTATCTGGCTTTTTATTAAAACTGTCTTGTCTGGAGGATTTATGCTTCAACTCTGGCTTTTTACACTCGGTGCGATCGTAGCCGGATTTCTGATTGACTGCGTTTTCGGTGATCCGATTTTTCCCTGGCCGCATCCGGTGGTTCTGATCGGAAAACTGATCTCAAAATCGGAGAAGCTGCTGCGCAGGCTATTTCCGGATACCAACCGCGGATTATTCTGGGCCGGTACTGTGATGGCACTCTTTGTTCCGCTTTTTACCTCCGCGGTCGTATTTGCTGTCCTTTTCGGCTGCTGGATGCTGCATAAATGGGTTTATTTTGCCGTTGCGTCGCTCATGTGCTGGCGGATTTTTGCGGCAAAATGTCTCAAGGATGAAGCAAAGAAAGTTGTGAAAAAGCTCAAGGACGAAGGCCTTGATGCCGGAAGAAATCAGGTCGCGATGCTTGTCGGCCGCGATACGGATCAGCTTACGGAAGATCAGGTCTTAAAAGCCACGGTCGAAACCGTTGCCGAGAACACGTCAGACGGTGTGATCGCACCGCTCTTCTGGATGATGCTCGGCGGGGCAGTCGGAGGCTTTTTCTATAAAGCGATCAATACGATGGATTCAATGGTTGGATACAAGAATGAAAAATACCTGTATTTCGGACGGTTTGCCGCAAAGCTTGACGATGTCGTCAATTTCATTCCTGCTCGTCTGTCAGCGATCGGGATGATTATCAGCGCCGGCATTCTGGGCTTTGATCTTAAGAACGCGCTTCGTATCTGGCGCCGTGACCGAAGAAAACACGCCAGTCCGAATTCTGCACAGACGGAATCAGTGTGTGCGGGAGCGCTTCATATAGAGCTCGGCGGAAACGCGAGTTATTTTGGAAAACTCTATGAAAAGCCGACGATCGGTGATCCTGATCGTCCGATCGAACATGAGGATGTCGCGCGAACCTGCAGGCTGATGTACGGGGACAGTATCTTCTGGCTGATTTTTTTTGAGGCAGTGTCTGCCTTGTTGGTTTTCCTCTTTGGAGGGTTTTCATGCTTATAAATGATCGGTATACACACGGCGGCGATATTTACCGAAACAAGATCGCACTTGATTTTTCTGTTAATATTCATCCTCTCGGTGTTCCGGAAGCGGTGCGTAAGGCAGCGGTGAAGGCCATGAATTCAATTGAGGCCTATCCGGATCCGTACTGCACAACACTCAGAGAGAGCCTTTCCGATGCAATCGGCGTAAAGGCGGAATATCTGCTTTGCGGCAACGGAGCTGCAGAACTGATCTACCAGTTCATAAATGCGCTGCAGCCTAAAAAAGTGCTGCTGCCGGTTCCGTCCTTTTCCGACTACGAGAACGCCCTGAATTGCGCCGGAGCTGTTCCGGTTTTTTATCCGCTGAAACGCGAAGATGGATTTCTTCCCGATAAATCCATCCTGAAGTATATAACTCCTGCGACGGATCTTCTGATGCTTTGCAGTCCGAATAATCCTACGGGACGCTGTGTTCCGGAAGAACTCCTTCAGAATATCGTTTTCCGGTGCCGGGAAACGGGGACCTGGCTTTTTCTGGATGAATGCTTCCTTGATCTTGCTGACGAACAATCAGCGTATTCTCCTGTCGGAATGATGGTAAAAGAGGACCGGATATTTCTTCTGCGCGCGTTTACAAAATCCTACGGGATGGCCGGATTGCGAGTCGGCTATGCGATCTGTCAGAACCGTGAGATGCTCGATCGTATCTGCCGCGCATCCCAGCCCTGGAATGTGTCTGTTCCTGCTCAGGCAGCGGCGGCAGCCGCGCTGCAATGTCTTGACTGGCCTGCACAGGCACGCAGGATTTTCAAAGAAGAAAAGCCTTACCTTTATTCGGAACTGTCGGGTCTCGGCCTTGAGACAGTAGAGAGCGAAGCCGGCTTCCTGCTTGTCTCCGGTCCGGCTGATCTCGCGAAGAAACTTCTTGAAAATGAAATCCTGATTCGGAGCTGCCGCAATTACCGCGGACTTTCAGAGTGTGACTTTCGCATTGCGGTACGGACCCATGAGGAAAACGTAAAACTGATCGATTCGATTCGGGAGGTAATTCAATGCACGAAACCGGAATAGAAGGGTATTACGCGCTGAAAGACGGAAAAAAGCTGCAGTACGGCTATACGACCGGAACATGCGCGGCAGCCGCCGCAAAAGCAGCTTCACTGTACCTTCTCAGCGGAAAAGCTCCACAGTTTGTCCGCCTGATGACGCCGAAGGGGATAGAGCTTAATCTGGAAGTCCTGAATCCGGAGTATGAAAACGGGACCGCATCCTGCGCGATCCGAAAATACAGCGGCGATGATCCGGACGTTACGAACGGGATACTGGTATTTGCGTCGGTTTCGCTGAGCAATGACCCCGGCATCATGATTGACGGAGGAATCGGAGTCGGACGGGTAACAAAGCCCGGTCTGAAGCAGGCGATCGGCCAGGCGGCAATCAATCCTGTCCCTATGGAAATGATCCGCAGCGCGGTGCGGGAAGCAATGGATGAACTTGAGGACGCAAAGGGAGTTTCAGTTGTGATCAGTGTCCCCGAAGGCGTTGAGATTGCGAAGAAAACTTTCAACCCCCGTCTCGGCATCGTAGGAGGTATATCCATCCTCGGAACAACCGGGATCGTGGAGCCGATGAGCGAGGAAGCTCTGATCGAGAGCATCGCAATTGAAATCCGGCAGAAACACGCCCTGTACCCTGAGGAACGCCTGATCATCGTGCCCGGAAATTACGGTGCGGATTTTCTTCGGGATACATACGCGATTGAAGAAACAAGAATGGTTAAATGTTCCAATTATATCGGAAAGACACTTGACATTGCCGAGGAGGAAGGATACCGGGAAGTGTTTCTTGTCGGCAATATCGGAAAACTTGCGAAACTCGGCTGCGGGATTATGAATACCCACTCCAAGGAGGCGGACGGACGCGCTGAAGTGATGGCTGCCTGTGCGATACGTGCCGGATGCAGCGCTCAGTGCGCCAACAAGATTCTGGAGAGTGTTACAACGGAAGAAATGCTCCGGATCATGAAAGAGGAAAGATGTCTGGATGAAGCCATGAAAGTGCTCGGCGAAAAGGTCGGATTCTATCTCGGAAACCGCGTGAAAGGCAGAATCACGATCGGATGCATTGTTTTTTCCGAAACGCTCGGTATCCTGTGCGCGAGCGGTCCTGCCATGGAATGGGCGAAGGAATATCAGAGAAGGGCGGATTCAAATGAAGCGTGACGGAACACTTTTCGGGGTAGGTGTCGGTCCGGGAGATCCGGAACTGATGACATTTAAAGCAGCTCGTATACTTCGTGAATGCGATGTGATTGCAATTCCTTCTAGGGACAGAAATGAATGTTTTGCGTTTAGAATCGCTTCTGAGGCAGTACCGGAAATACTCCGGAAGCCGGTTCTCGAAATCAGTCTACCGATGACGAGAAATATGGAGGAACGCGAGAAAGCATACAACATCGGATCGGATCTTCTCTGCAGTGTCCTTTCGGAGGGAAAAAACGCAGCTTTTCTGACAATCGGTGATCCGACGGTTTATTCAACCTTCTGCTATATTCTCGAGAAAGTCGCTGCGCAGAATTTTTCAACAGTAATCAT
>ONSY01000006.1 GCA_900320605.1 uncultured Eubacteriales bacterium
GTAGTGTCAAAATAGTTGCGCAAATATAGTTTGCAGTCTCTGTGAATCTTCCTCTGAGAGGTGGTCTTGACAGAATTGTTGTTCGATATTATTGACAATATACCGTATCGAAGGCCTCTGCTTTTGAGTTTTCAACCTTCGTTACGGAACCTTGTCTAATGGGAAGCCTTCCTTTTTTTTCAATGGATTACGCTTTCAGAACCGCTTTCTTGAAAGCTTTTTTGCCACGGCGGACAACTACGCCCGCACGCAGGGCGTCTTCGGAAACTGTCGCCTTGAAATCAGTGATTTTCTCGCCGTCAAGCGAAACGCCTCCCTGTTCAATCGCACGTCTCGCTTCGCTCTTCGAAGCGGTCAGTCCGGCTTTTACAAGCAGCAGGCTGAGCTCAATCGATCCGTCGGTGAGATCTGCGGAATCAATTTCCGCCTGCGGCATGTTTTCGTCTCCGCCGAGTCCAAAGATTGCTTTTGCTGCCGATTTGGCTTTTTCAGCTTCTTCTTTTCCATGGACGAGCGCAGTCAGTTCATAAGCAAGGATTTCCTTGGCCTCGTTGAGCTTCTCGTCTTTCCAGGTTTCCATCTCTGCGATCTGCTCGAGAGGCAGGAAAGTGAGCATCTTAATGCATTTGATAACGTCGCCGTCACCGACATTTCGCCAGTACTGATAGAAATCGTAGGGAGAAGTCTTTTCGGGGTCAAGCCAGACCGCGTTTCCGGCAGTTTTGCCCATCTTGTTTCCGTTGGAGTCAGTCAGGAGCGTGATAGTCATTGCATGGGCGTCCTTACCGAGTTTCTTCCGGATCAGTTCGGTGCCGCCGAGCATGTTGCTCCACTGATCGTCACCGCCGAATTCGAGATTGCAGTCGTAATGCTGGAAAAGATAATAGAAATCGTATGACTGCATGATCATGTAGTTGAACTCAAGGAATGAGAGACCCTTTTCCATGCGTTGCTTGTAGCATTCGGCACGCAGCATATTATTGACGGAGAAGCAGGCACCGACCTCGCGAAGAAGTTCAATGTAGTTGAGCGAGAGGAGCCAGTCCGCGTTATTGACCATGATCGCTTTGCCCTCACCGAATTCGATAAATCGCTCCATCTGACGTTTGAAGCATTCCGCGTTGTGCTCGATATCCTCGCGTGTAAGCATTTTGCGCATATCCGTTCTTCCGGAGGGATCCCCGATCATAGTTGTACCGCCGCCGATCAGTGCGACAGGTGTGTTGCCGGCCATCTGAAGACGTTTCATCAACGTGAGCGCCATAAAATGACCCGCGGTAAGGCTGTCAGCCGTGCAGTCAAATCCGATGTAGAATTTAGCCTTGCCGTTATTGACAAGATCGCGTATCTTTTCTTCGTCCGTAACCTGCGCAATCAGTCCGCGGGCTTTCAGTTCTTCATAAATACCCATGTTATTATTTCTCCTTTTCCTTTTTTCTGCTGCATATAAGGCGAACGCCATGGCGCAGAAAAAAATAAAGCGCTCGCCGATAAGGACGAGTGCTTCCCGTGGTACCACCTTAATTTACCCGGAATCTCCGGGCCTTCATTTCGCTGTAAGGGGCTTTCCCCGCATAGCCTACTTAAAGAGGGATTCCTTTCTGTTCGGTATGCCGCTCATAGAGGTATTCGCGAAAAGCGGAAACTGCGCTTCTCAACTGCCAGCTGCTTTCTGTAGCCCGGATTTTTCGCTACTTGATCTAATCATCGCGTTTTCTTATCAAACTACAATTTAATATAGACGAAGAAATCGAATTTGTCAAGGCTTCAGGTATGTGTATTTTTTAAGGTTTATCCGGATCGTTTGCGGAAATCGCAGATGCCGGAAGCTGTACCGCGTTTGCCCGGACCGGGCAGGATGGCCTTTGCCTCAGGGAATGCTGTGCTTGCGGAATGCTCAATTCTTCGAATAATGAATATTCTGGTATAAAATAATACATTTTTAAACAAAATATCAAAAAAAGAACGGAAATCACGAAAAAAATTCTTTTAATTTGTTCAAAAAGTTCGTTGACAAAGCTGACATAATAATGTAAATTACATAGTAGAAGCAAGTACGATCTTAAGGTATGAGGCATTGAATGGATTACGCAAAGGTTTCCGATCGCGATCTTGCGAAGGCGTATCGTGAAGGGGACGCGCAGGCGTTCCTGGAGCTGTCAGCGCGTTATCTGAAAACGATTCGGATCTGTGCGTCATCTTTTCGCGAGATTGAAGCTGATGATCTGTATCAGGAAGGGCTGATCGCGCTGATGACAGCGGCACGCGGCTTTCGTGAGGAGACCGGAATCAGTTTTGCAACATATGCCGAGTCATGCATCCTGCACCGCTTTATTTCCATCAGAAGAAAACTCACCGCGAAGAAGACCATCCCCGCGCAGAACCTTACTCCGATCGAATCAGAAGAGGACGGTCCGGCTGCAAGGGATTTAGGCAGTGATCCGGAAACATTCGTTATCGAACAGGAGAATTTACAGCGGCTCAGATCCAAAATCTCTTCGCTTCTGTCTCCGCTGGAGACGAAGATTCTTGCACTGTATCTCAGCGGATACAAATACGGGGAGATCTGCGAAAAACTCTCACTCAAGAAAAAATCGGTTGACAATGCGCTTTCGAGAGTTCGCAGGAAAATACGCGCTTCCTTTCCCTAAGGGCAATCTGCCCGACGGTAATACTGTCGGGTAAATAATAAAACAAATGCCAAAAGCGAGGTAAATTCAATGTTCGAAGACAAAACTCTCAAATGTAAAGAATGCGGAAAAGAATTCATCTTCACCGCCGGAGAACAGCAGTTCTACCAGGAAAAGGGCTTCGTAAACGAGCCGCAGAGATGCAAGGAATGCCGTGACGCGCGCAAAAAGGCCAATAATCCGGAGCGCGAAATGTTCACCGCTATCTGCGCTTCCTGCGGAAAAGAAGCAAGAGTTCCTTTCCGTCCGCGTGAGGATCGCCCGGTATACTGCAGCGAATGCTATGCCAAAATGAAAGAGGCTAACTGATCTTGTACCGCTCAGCAGATGCCATGCTTCGGCAGGGCATCTGCTTTTTTATTGGTAAAAACTTGTCTTTTTCGTTTGTTTATGGTAAAATAAATCGGTTATATATCGCAAAGCTATTATCTAACGGAGGTTTTCGTATGTCCGGACATTCCAAATGGAATAACATTAAGAGAAAAAAGGAAAAGACTGACGGCGCCAAAGCAAAGATCTTTACGAAGATCGGCCGTGAGCTTGCTGTTGCAGTAAAAGAGGGCGGGTCGGCGGATCCGAATGCCAACTCGAAACTAAAGGACTGCATTGCCAAAGCGAAAGCGGCTAATGTGCCGAACGACAACATTGAGCGCATCATCAAGAAGGCGGCCGGAGAAGGCGGCGCAGATAAATATGAAAGCATAACCTATGAGGGATACGGCCCGTCGGGCGTTGCGGTTATCGTCGAGACTCTGACGGATTCCCGCAACCGTACCGCAGGGGATGTGCGCCATTCTTTTGATAAATACGGCGGAAATCTCGGTACTTCCGGGTGTGTTTCCTATCTGTTTGAAAAGAAGGGCGTCATTGTCGTCAATAATGAGGACGGAGATCTCGATGAGGATACCGTGATGGAACAGGCACTTGACGCCGGCGCGTCTGACTTCAATGCCGAAGAAGAGGCGTTTGAGATCTACACGGAACCGGATGATTTTTCGGCGGTCCTGGAAGAGATGGAGAAATACGGTTACGAGTTTTTGTCCGCCGAGGTCGAGCAGGTTCCCAGCACCTATGTCAGCATTACCGATGAGGACACCCAGCTCAAAATGCAGAAACTGCTGGATTCTCTTGAGGATAACGATGATGTCCAGAATGTCTGGCACAACTGGGAAGAAGCTGAATAATCTTCCCGCAATACAGGCTTCACGGTTGTTGGAAGCCGGAATTGATGTGATTTTATGATCGAATTTGAAAATCTCTGCATGAACTGCATGGGCGAGCTCGGTGAAGACCATATCTGTCCGCGCTGCGGCTACAACGATGAAACGGATTTTCAGGCGCCGGATGCACTGATGTACCGCGCAATCCTGCAGGAACGTTATCTTGTCGGGCGTGCGATGATCGTTTCCGGCGAGGGGATTACCT
Source organism: uncultured Eubacteriales bacterium (assembly GCA_900320605.1). Taxonomy (GTDB): domain Bacteria; phylum Bacillota; class Clostridia; order Oscillospirales; family Acutalibacteraceae; genus RUG612. Next base: position 4,116 of record ONSY01000006.1, read on the forward strand.
ACATCGGATATGATCTCGAGCTGCAGAATCCGATTGAACTGCGGGAATTCTTCCCGTACCATACCGCGCTGCGTGTCGGAACACAGCGGGTTGCCGCGCGTGTAGATAAAGAAGAACTGTTTGAGGAGAAACTTCAGGAATTCCTCGAGCACGCAAAAACGCTGGCGCACATGCGTGAAATCACAGCGATTTCTCAGATCTACGACATTTTTGAGGAAAACGGGACAGCATATACTGTTTCGGAATGGCACGAAAGTATTTCGCTGCGATATTTTGTGGAACGCAGCGGAGGTAATCTTCACTGGAATGCGGCCAGACAGCTCTTCATGCCGGTGCTTTCCGCACTTGGAAGCGTCCATGAGAATTCGTGCGGCCATTACGGCCTTTCGCCCTCAAGCCTCAGAATTCTGCCGGACGGAAAGATGAAGATTACCGGCTTTGAGATCGAATCCGCACGCCGCAGCGACAGCGGACTGACGGCAGATCTGATTTCCGGATGCGCAGCCGCTGAGCAGTACGAAGACGGCACGGCGCTCGATGAAGCGACGGATGTCTACGGTTTTGCGGCGACACTGTTTTTTGCCCTTACAGGTTCACTCCCTCAGGATGCGCAGAAACGGCTTCACGATTCACGGCTTATGATTCCTACGGCGATTCTCAAGAATATACCGCCTCATGTAATCACTGCGCTCGCAAACGCGCTCCAGGTCGAGCCGGAAAAACGCACAAAGACTTTTGAGAGGCTTCGTGCGGAGCTTTCCGCTGCCCCGACGGTTATGGCATCGATCGAAGAAACGGCATCAATCAAGCGAATTGTTTCCCAACAGCCGCAGCAGGGCAGACGTGTTAAAAATCCCAGAAAACGCGCTCCGGCTTTTCTGTGGTTTGTCCTGCCGCTTATTCTGACACTGATGATTCTCGGAAGCGGTATCTGGCTCTGGTATACCAAGACGATGCCGGTCGAAGCTGACGAAAGCTCATCTGTTTCAGAGCCGATATCTCAGATTGAGCCTGAGCAGAGTTCAAAGCCGGAGAACAGCATTTCCCCGAATGCGGTTCTGCTGCCGGATCTGGTTGGGAAAAACTATGAGGAAATTCTTGCAGAGGGAAATTCGGATTTCCGGATTATGCTCGGTGAGATGAAATTCAACGATGAGTTCGAAGAAGGGCTGATCTTTTCTCAGTCACCTTCCTATGAGATCGGAAAATACGGTGAAAAGGGAGATATCATCGTTGTAAATGTCAGCAAGGGGGAATCGTCGATTGAGCTTCCGTATATTTACGGATACACGCTTGCCGGCGCATCCCAGATGCTGAGTGATCTCGGTTTCATTCCCACGAAGGTTGATGTCTACAGCGATTATCTGGATCGCGGTTATGTTGTCGGCTATAAGGATTATTATACCGGTGACAAAGTCTCATACGGTTCCCAGATTATCATAGAGGTCAGCATGGGACCGAAATTTGACTGATTCGTAACAATAAATAAATGAAAGCACTTCTGACATCGCATCAGAGCATGTCAGAAGTGCTTTTATGTGTTTTCAGACAGTTATTTTCCCACAGCAGCGGATCTTTTTTTCAGGCGTATATCCGAGCCGGAAAAACCAAGGACGGTATACATTCCGAATATCCGCGAGACGGTGCGCTCGCCGTAACGGCGCTGGAGATCCGAGGAGGAAAGGTTCGTCGTAATGATCGTCGGAAGCTTGCGTCCGAGACGCGCGTCGATCAGTTCGCTGATGCAGGAGGTTAAATATGCGCTCTGAGGTTCTGTCCCGAGATCGTCCAGAATGAGAAGGTCACAGTTTTCAAGAGACGTGAAGAGATCTCCTTCCGGAGTATCATCCGGCTGAGAGAAGCGTTCACGTTCCAGTGTCCGTGCGAATGAGGATACAGTTCCATACAGAACGCCGAAGTTCTTTTCGATTACTTCTCCCGCGATTGCGAGCGAAAGGTGCGTTTTTCCCAGACCGGTGCCGCCCATCATCAGGAGACTTGATGAACTCATTGAAAAAGCGGAAGCATAATCTTTGCACACGGAGAGAATTTTTTTCATATCAGTTCGGTCCTGACCGGTGTAGTAATCCAGCGAAAAATCCCGGAAACTTGAGATGCCGAGAGCTGACGCTGCGTTGAGACGGCGAAGCGATTCGCTGCGAAGAAGGGAACGCAGACAGGTGCAGGCCTTGCCGCCGACAAATCCTGTATCACTGCATTTCGGGCAGGTGTATTTCGGTTCCAGCCAGTCGAGCGGGAGACGGTTTTCCGTCATCAGTTCGGCACGTTCTTTCTGAAGCATCAGACTCTGGTCGCGCAGCCTCTCAAGTGCACTCTTTGTATTGCCGCTTTGCAGTACGCTGCGTGCGGTTCTGGCAGCAAGCGCGGAAAGCTCACTCTCGATCTCACGCGCGCGCGGACACACAGCATAGAATTCTTCCTTGTGCCGCTGTGCGGTTGCCAAAGCGGTATTTCTGCGTTGGGAGAGCGTTTCCGTCGCAATATCAAATATTTCCTTGCTGTATCCCATCTGTTATCACTCCGATCAAAAGGCGTTGATCAACTTGTCCA
>ONSY01000061.1 GCA_900320605.1 uncultured Eubacteriales bacterium
CCGGGCTGGCCGGGCTGGCCGGGCTGACCTCCGAAACCGCCCATTCCGCCTCCGAACTGATTCTGAATCGAGGTAACCTGCTGTCCGTTGACATATACGGTTCCGTCCGTGAAAGACACGCTGCCGTCGTAATCGAACGCGGAATTCGCGTTGACCGAGATCGTGCCGCCGGAAATGATGATGTTTCCGTTGGAATCGATTCCGTCCGTGTCGCCCGGTCCCATCGTGACACTGATCACACCGCCGGTGATTTCCACGGTCGGAGTGTATTTCGATGATTTGGCCGCGGCGTTGATTCCGTCGTCGGTCGCCTCGATCGTTATGTCTCCTCCGCTGATCAGAACGTAGGTCGACTCGATCCCCTCAGCCGCTGAAATCGTGAAGGTCCCTCCGGAGATTTCAATTTTCTCGTCAGCGTGAACCGCGTCGTCCGCGCTGGTGAGTTTGAACGTCCCGTCTGAGATCGCGATGGTTCCGTTGGTATGAATCGCGTCGTCCAGGGAGTCAATCTCATAGGATCCTCCGCTGATCGCGACCGAGGTCCCCGCCTTGATTCCCTTGTACGATTCTTCCGAATCGGAATTCTTCGCGCCGCTGCCTCCGCCGGAGACAATGCTGATCACGGAGTCCTCTGAAGTGAATACCGTTTCCGCCTGGATTCCGTCCTTGCCGGCGGAAATGGCGATTGTCGAGCCGGAAACCGCGACATATCCCTTGTCGGCATCGGTATCGTTATCCGCGCGGATCGCGTCGGTGCCCGCGGTAAGCGTTACGGCGGCATCGGTCAGATTGACGCTGTCCTTTCCGTCGAGCGCGACTTTTTCAGCGCTGACCGTGAGATCCTTCGCGGTGATGACAAGATCGTCCTTGGAAACGATCCCGTGCTTATAGTTACCGGTGACCGTCAGCTTTCCTTCGCCGTTGACGGTAAGGTCATCCTTGCTGAAAATCGCGGCGTCCAGCTCGGTGTCGCCATCCGTCACGGAATAATCCGATCCGTCGCTGATCGTGTTGACCGTACCCTCGGCAGCCGTGATGAAGACCTTGTCCGCGTTTCTGACATAGATCGCCGGGCCGTTTTCGTTTGTGATCCCGGCGTTCTGAAGAACGATCTGCACCTTGTCCTCGTCACCGGCGTCAACGGTGACCGTCTTGTCCGTATAGGTGCCGGACAGGAGATATGTTCCGGCCGACGTGATGGTAAGATCACCCTCCGGAGAGAGGACGGACGCCCCGGAGCTTTCGTATGTGCCCGACGCGTCGCGTTCACTGACGGACGTGTCGATCTGTGAAGCGGCCTGAGAGGACGGTTCTTCCTCCTGTGACTGCGCGGACGAGGTGAAACCCGCTGAAGTCTGGGACTGTTTTCCGCTCTCAGTCACGGCCTGACCGCAGCCGGCGAGCAGCGCGAGTGACGGGATCAGCGCGAACAGCGTCAGTATTGTTTTTTTCATAATTCTTCTCCTTCCTCGGCCGCGTTGAGCAGCGCGATTTCAAGATTTCCGTTGCGGCAGCGCAGGGCGTCCAGGAAGCTCTGTGCCGCGGCGGGATTTTTCATTTCGATCTGATAGTTGAGTTTGTAGAGGCTTCCCATATTGGAGGTCTTCGCTTTGAGAAGCTTCCAGGATTTCGTATATTCGCGGAACAGGTCATCGAACGCGTCCGCGAAGTGGACGGATTCCGGAACCGTGATATGCAGCTCGGCAAGGCGGTCGCTGCGGAGCTTCACGTTCGAAAGCAGCAGGATCACGGCGGACGAGATCAGCGTAAAGAGCAGCGCGATCGCGACGTATCCGGCCGCGCAGGCAAGTCCTGCCGTCATTACGAGGAAGATGGCCGAGATATCTCTCGCTCTCCCCGCCGCGGAGCGGAAGCGGACCAGCGAGAACGCGCCGGCAACCGCGATTCCGGTCCCGATGTTCCCGTTGACCATGACGATAACCGTCGCGACGATGATCGGCAGGATCACGAGAGAAAGCAGGAAACTGCGGCTCGAAGAACTCTCACGCGAGAAGACGAGCGCCGTAACCGCGCCGCAGATTCCCGCGAACAGCAGACAGATCAGATAGATACCGACCGAGAAGTCCCCGGCAAGAATGGAATTAAAAATTGACGACATTTGAAACGCCTCCCTGAATTATGGTCATCGGTTGTTTTCTGGTATTTAGAAACCGCGTGTACGCCGCGCCGTATTTTGAAAAGCTGCCCGGAAGGATCTTTTCCTCATCGAGCGCATTCGCGAGCCAGAGCGGCATCGCGCCGGCGGTCTTGATTTCGAGAAGCACCGTGTCCTGAGGCAGCAGCGCGAATCCCGCGGAACCCTTCGCCAGGTCGAGCTGCGTCTGACGGTACCGGATATTCCGGTCGAACGTCAGCCGAAGATCGGGATGTTCCTCATCGAACCACGCCTCACGCTCGCAGGCGATCATCATTTTCGGCTTCGGCTGCCGGTACAGTTTCATCGCCCAGTCGATCTCGGAAAGGATCTGGCTGTCGAACGGCCGGATTCCCTCGAAGAGGTACTTCTGAGCCTGAGTGTACGTCATCGACGCGCGGCGCTTGTAAACGACGCCCTCGTATTTTTTCTTGAGTTCGAAGAACACGGTTGAATCCGGTGAGGCGGTGCCGTAGCTTCTTACTCTCAGTTTCTCCTTATAGTCGACCGCCTCGATCGAGCTGCGGATCAGGCGGTAATCCGGCGTGTCCAGATAAAGGCTCAGGACCGTGCTGCGTCCGTATTCATCGGGCCGCAGGAAACCGCCGATTTTCCGGAACAGATTTTCAAACTGACGTTCTGTCAGGAGATATTTCTTTTCAATTCTTTTGAAAATGAACGTTGCGTCCATTGGGTTTTCCTCCTCTCGCCTCGTTCTGGTATTATCTTATCGTCCGAAACTAAAGCGAACTTTAATTTTTTGATTTATTTTCAGTTTTTCTGAAAAAACTTTTTCAGGAATCTGATTTCATCATCCCTGTGCGCACGCTTGCTTTTTTCCCGGGCAGAAGGTACAATTAATACTGTATCAGAATAATCAGTCTGAAAGACCGGAGGAATGCATCATGAGCGTCATAACCCTGATCGGTGCGGGACAGATGGCATCCGCGCTGACTTTCCCTTTATTTGAAAACGGACACGAGGTGCGGCTGTGCGCGAGCCCGCTCGACGATGAAATCATCGAACGGCTCCGAAAGGACTGCTACCATCCCAATCTGATGCGGACGCTTCACAGAGGAATCCGTCTCTACCGAAACAGTGAGCTTTCAGAAGCGATCCGCGGCGCGGATCTGATCGTCTGCGGCGTTTCCAGCTTCGGCGTGGAATGGTTCGCTCAGGAGGTTCTCCCGCTTCTCGACGAGAACGTCCCGATGATCTCCGTCACGAAAGGAATGCTGGATCACGAGGACGGGACCATGGAGACATATCCGCACTACTGGCAGTCAAAGCTTCCCGCGGACAGCCGTCTGAAGCTCTGCGCGATCGGCGGTCCGTGCACGGCGAGAGACCTCGCGGATCATGATCCCTCCTATGTCGGATTCTGCGGCCCGGATTTCGAAACACTCCGCGAAATCCGCTCCCTCTTCTCAACCGACTACTACATCATCAGCCTTACGCTCGACGTGACCGGGCTCGAATGCGCCGTCGCGCTCAAGAACGGATACGCGCTCGGAACCGCGCTCGCGCTCGGAATCCGGGAAACTCTCGGCGACGACGGCATCAACCACAACAATATGAAATCCGCCCTGTTCCAGCAGAGCGTCCGCGAAATGTCGCTGCTGCTGGAAGCCGTCGGCGGAAGAGCGGAAAACATCATGTTCGCTGCCGGCGATCTGGATGTGACCGTTTCCGCCGGACGGAGCAGGACGGTCGGTCTGATGCTCGGAAAAGGCTGTTCCATGGAGGAAATCAGCGAAGCGCTGAAAGGACAGACCCTGGAGGCGGTCGTGATCGCGACCCGTACCGCGCGCGCCGTGCGGGCGCTGTCCCAGCGCGGGATCCTGAACGTTTCCGATTTTCCGCTGCTGATGCACGTCGACGCGCTTTTAAACGAAGGCGGAAAGGTAAACATCCCCTGGAAGGCCTTCGAGACAGAACTGAACGGACAGTAAGGAGCGCTTGCCTTGAAGTACTATCTTGGAATGGACCTCGGAACCGGCAGCATCAAGACCGCGCTGTTTGACCGGACCGGAACGCTGATCGCGAGTGCCAGCGAGGAATATCCGCTCTATCAGCCGGAAAACGGCTGGTCGGAGCAGGACCCGGAAGACTGGTACCGGGCGGCGGTGAAAACCGTCCGCGCGGTCATGGAACGATCAAAGGCCGCCCCCGGAGACATCCGCGCGCTCGGGATCGCCGGACAGATGATGGGCGCCGTGTTTCTCGGCCGTGACGGCGTACCGCTGCGAAGGGCGATTCTCTGGAACGACGGACGCACGACGCAGGCCTGTGAACAGCTGCGCGAAACGGTCGGCGACGAGCTATTTCTCAAATATTCTCTGACTCCCGCCCGGCCCGGACTGACCGCGGCCAAAATTCAGTGGGTCCGCGAACACCAGCTGGAGATTTTCCGAAAAACCGCGCGGATCCTTCTGCCGAAGGATTATCTGCGTTTCCGGTTCACGGGAAAATGCGCGGCGGAAGTTTCGGACGCCTCCGCGACACAGCTTCTGGATATCCCGAAACGCCGGTGGGCGCCGGAGATTCTCAGGCGCATGCAGATTTCCGAGGATCTTCTGGGTCCGGTTCTCGAGTCGTCAGAGATCGCCGGAACCGTGACGCCGCAGGCCGCCTGTGATATGGGAATCACCGGTGACTGCATCGTCGCCGCCGGAGCCGGGGACAACGCGGCCGCGGGCGTCGGAACCGGAATCGTGAAACCCGGTCTTTCAATGACGACGATCGGAACTAGCGGAACCGTTTTCGCGTACTCCGAACAGCCGGTAGCCGATCCTGCCCGCTCCGTCTACACCTTCTGCATGCCGGTACCCGGCGCGTGGCATTTCATGGGCAGCGTCAATTCCTGCGGCGGCGCGCTGAAATGGTGGCGCGCGGCGGCCTATCCTCACGAGAAGGACTACCGGAAAATCGATGAGGACGCGGCCTCTTCCGTCCCCGGAGCGAACCGTCTTCTCTTCCTGCCCTATCTCAACGGGGAACAGTCCCCGCATTTTGATCTCACCTGCCGCGGCGCGTTTGTCGGTCTCGCGGCGATCCACACGAAAGCGGATATGACGCGCGCCGTACTGGAGGGCGCGACGTTCGCCTTAAGGGATATTCTCAACGGAATCCGCGGCTGCGGAGTCATTCCGGAATCCGTGAGGATGTGCGGCGGAGGTTCGAAAAGCGCCTTCTGGCGCCGGCTCCTCTGCGATATCTATAACCTTCCGGTCGCTCTGCCGGACATGGATTCCGAAAACAGCGCCGCGCTCGGCGCCGCGATTCTCGCGATGACCGCCGCCGGCGAATATCCGGATGTTCCCGCCGCGTGCGCAGAGATCATCCGCATGAGCGGCACGGTCTGCACGCCGGATCCGGAGAACGCCGCGGCATACGACCGGATCTACCGCGTATTCGATTCGCTCTATCCGAAGCTCAGAGACAGTTTCCGGGAGATTCTCAGTCTCTGATCAGAAAGTTCCTGTAAAAGTCAAGACCACCCCTAAGAGGGGTGGCTTGACAAGCGGCCTAGAAGGCCGAATAACAGCCAGCGCCTAAACGACGCTGGCTTTCA
>ONSY01000034.1 GCA_900320605.1 uncultured Eubacteriales bacterium
ACGGCGACGGTCGGAATCGGGACGAACCTCTATCTCGCGAAGATCGCGATGGATATCGTCGCGAAAAAGGCGCCGCCGGACGAGAACGGGGTAAGAATCGCGGAACTCAACGAGGACAGCTACAAGTTCCTCCTGTGGGATCACCGGCCGCTGACGGATTTCTGGCAGATCGGCCGCGGAAAGGCGCGCACGCTCGAGAATTCCGGACTTTCCACGATGGGAGAGATCGCCCGGAGATCCCAGCGGGACGAGGAGTATTTCTACCGGACCTTCGGCATCGACGGGGAGATCCTGATCGATCACGCCTGGGGCGTCGAACCGGTTACGATGAAGGAGATCAAGGCGTACAAAAGCGAGGGGCACAGCCTCTCGAACGGGCAGGTTCTGCCGAGACCGTACCGGTACGAGGAGGCGAGAATCGTCTTCTCGGAGATGATCGAGGTGCTCTGCAGCGATCTGTTCGCGAAGAATCTCGTCGCGAAAGGCTGCGCCTGGTGGGTCTCCTACGACCATAAATCACTCGAGATACAGCCGTATTACAGCGGGCCGCTGAGCATCGATTTCTACGGGAGGGTTCATCCGAAGCACAGCGTCGGGCAGTTCCGGCTTCCCGCGCTGACCAGCAGCCTCGGGATCATCGCGCCGATGTTCCTTCGGCAGTTCGATCTGAAGACGGATCACAGCCTTCTGTACCGCCGGCTCGGCGTCTGCGCGACGGACGTCTGCGAGGACTTCGGCAATTTCCAGATGAATCTTTTCATCGACCACGACGCGGTCGTGCGCGAGCGGCAGCTCAAGGGAGCGATGCTCGACGTACGCAGAAAATACGGCGCGAACGCGCTGTTTAAAGGAATGGACCTGCTCGAGGGCGCCACGGCGCTCGAGCGCAACCGCCAGATCGGCGGGCACAGGGCGTAGGCTCTGCGCGGAAAACACAAGGAGGTGAACGGCAGTGGACACGGTCGGCCTGATGCGGATGCCCGACGATTTCAAATACCGGGATGTCTTCCTCAGGGGGAAGCCGCAGCACAAAAAGTACGATTCGTTTTCCCTGCGTCACCCGAAGATGGACACCGGAAAGCGCGCGAAGATCTTTTCGCCGTTCGACGCGCTGCGGGGGTTCAGCGCGGCGCTGATCGCGAAGGACGTGCGCTACGAGAACCGGCTTCTGCTCGAGGAGGCGGACCGGGACGAACTGGACCGGAGGCTGAGAATTCTCCGGGAGCTTACGCGCGGCGCGAGGCGCGCGCGGGAGAACCGCGTCGCGGTGTCCGTCACGTATTACGAACCCTGCGCCGACGAGGACAGCGACTCCTATGAGATCCGCGGTCAGTACCGGACGGTCAGCGGCGTCTGCCGCGGCGTCGATTCCGAGAACACGCGGCAGATCGAGATCGGCCGGGAGAAAATCAGCTTTGAGGATATTCTCAGCATCGAGAGCGACCAGGGAATTTTCGCGCCCGCGCGCGGCTCCGGATTCCGCCCGGTGTGAATGAAAAAGGATGGAACAGCCAGCATGTGTACAAGATTCTTTATCGAACCGGACAATGAGGAGTTCCGGGAGATCATCGCGCAGGCGCGGCGCTCGAAACTGGCTGAACAGTTTCTCAAGGCCGGCAGTCCGCTGATTGCCTCCGGGGAAGTCCGGCCGACGGCGCTCGTTCCGGTGATCGCGCCGAACACGAAAGGGGAAATCTGCGTATTCCCGATGAAATGGGGCTTTCAGATTCCCGGGCATCCGCTGATCGTCAACGCGCGCAGCGAGACGGCCGCGGTAAGACCGGCCTTCCGGGAATCCTGGGAGAAGCACCGGTGCGTCATCCCGGCTTCCTGGTATTTCGAGTGGGAGCATTTCCCGACGCCGTCCGGGAAGATGAAAACGGGGGAGAAATACGCGATTCAGCCGAGAAACGCCTCGCTGACGTTTCTCTGCGGTCTTTACCGGATGGAGGAGGGATTCCCGGTGTTTGCCGTTCTGACGCGGGAGCCGACGGAAGCGCTCCGGAAAATCCACGACCGCATGCCGCTGATCCTGCCGAGGGAGCGGATCGCCGAATGGGTCCGTCCGGAAACGAAACCGGAAACGATGCTTTCCCGCGCCGTCACGGATCTGGTCGCGGAGAAGGCGGGATAGGAAAATGAGAAATACGGGAGAGAAACTATGAGACTGTTTGCCGCGGTGCCGCTTGACGAAACGCTCAGAAAGGCGGCCGCAGAATATCAGGATTTACTGCGCGAGGCGGGAGTAACCGGGAACTTCACCCCGAAAGAGAATCTCCATATCACGCTCGCGTTTATCGGGGAGTATGACGATCCGGCCAGGGTTTTCGCGGCTTTGCACTCTGTAAAGTTTAAGCCATTTACAGTAAGACTGGACGGGACGGGCCGGTTTCCGAACCTTCTCTGGGTCGGCGCGGCCCCGCGCGGAAAACTCGAAGCGCTCGCCCGGGATGTGCGGGACGCGCTCGCGGCAGGGAACATCCCGTTTGACAGGAAACCGTTTCGAGCGCATGTCACGATTGCGCGCAAAACGCGGAATGACGCGAAGGCGCCGAGCCTCAATCCGGGGAACGCGGAGATGACCGTTGATCGGATCGTGCTGATGCAGTCGCGCCTTGACCGCGCCGGGGCGGTCTATACGCCGGTCGGAATCGTTCCGGCCGCAGCAGAGGAGGAAACATGAAGGTTTTGGTGATACCGGACGTCCATCTCAAGCCGCGGATGTTCGACCGCGCGGCGGAAATTCTCGCGCGCGGAAACGCCTCGCAGGCGGTCTGTCTGATGGACCTGCCGGACGACTGGTCGCAGGAAAGAAATACCGCCCTCTATGAGGAGACGTTTGAGCGGGCGATGGAATTTCATCGGGAATATCCCGGCACGCTCTGGTGCTGGGGAAATCACGATCTGAGCTATCTCTGGAACGAGATGGAGAGCGGGTTTTCGTTTTCCGCCCGTTCGACGGTGCTCGGGTGCCTTGAGCGATTCCGGAAAACCGTGCCTTCAAAACAGCTTCGGTACATCCACCGGATTGACGATATCCTGTTTCTGCACGGCGGTCTGACGGAGGATTTCGTGCGCAGATTCGTCTGCGGGCGCAGATACGACGAGATCGACACGGTTTTGGAGAAAATCAACCGTCTCGCGAGATACGAAATGTGGGACAACAGTTCTCCGATCTGGTACCGGCCGCAGCTTTCACGCGTGAGAATGTACAAGCCGAGAAAGCTGCTGCAGGTCGTGGGACATACGCCGGTGCGCGAAGTCTGCAGGGACAGGAACATCCTTTCCTGCGACACGTTTTCAACAAACCGGGACGGCACCGCGTTCGGATCGCAGAAATTCACGCTGATCGACACGGTCAGCCGGAACTGGGAGGAAGTCTGATAAAGGGAAAACAGGTTAACTGAAAACGAATACATTTTGACGGCTTGGAATTATGCAAGCGGTGCAGCACAGGAACCGTGCTGAGAACTACCAGGCACCGTACGAAGCCGGATGAGATCAGGGGGGAAGGCATGCCCTTTTTCGGGAATCCGGATTCCGCGGTGCTTTTTTGCGCCCATTTTTGCTTCGTACGGCGCGTTTTTTCTCAGTCCGCGGTTTCGGAAAGGACGAAAGAGATGAGAAGAACCGTTTACCTTATAAAAAAAGACCCGGAGAAGGCTCCGGGAGGAGACAACTGGATCGTGACGGATCAGAAAGGGTTCGCCCGCTTTCTGCGCACCCCGCAGGGAATGAAACGGAAAAAGGAGTTCGGGCGGATCGGCCCGTGCGGAAAGGACGACCCGGTGATCATCGCCGAGTGCGGACAGGCGCGCGCGAAAGAATGGCTGCGCGAGAAAAACCGGAGCGCGTATCTTCGAAAGACGGGCGGGGATGAGAAAGCCAGGTGCGTATTCTACGGTTTGACGGAGGATCCCGGCGGGCCGGCGGGACAGAAACTCGCGGAGATCCCGGACGAGGACGCGGATGTGCCGCGGACTGCCGAGCTGAAAGTAATGACGGAAAAGCTGCGCGCGGCGCTGGAAACCATCCCGGCACGCGACCGGGACCTGATTGAGAAGCTGTATCTGTCGCCGTCTCCGCTTTCGGAGGCGCGCTACGCCGCGCTTGCCGGCAGTACGAGAGAGGCGGTCCATGAGCGCAAGAGAAGCGTTCTGCGGCGGCTTCGGAAGATCCTCGGAAATCCGGAACCGGAATCAAAGGGGTCCTGATCCGGGAATTTATCACTTTAGAGGAATAAATCAGACGGTTCTTGACAAACGTCCTCTTTGGGCACATTATAAAAGTATAAAACAATTCAGGCGCGTTTCCGGCGCGCGGTTTGCGCGGCGGGATCCGGAAAGGCGCGGGTGAACTGAGATTTCTGTGTTTGGAAGGGAGTGAGCGTATGACAGGACAGACGAGAAACACGCTGGTGTTCATCGGCTTTTTTCTTCTGGCCGGAATCGCGAACGTTCTGAGCATGCTTTCCGGTTCCGAACTGAGCACGCTGATGACCTGCCTGAACTATCTGATCTTTCTCGGACTTCTCCTGTTCTGGATCGAGGCGGTCCGCGTCAGGCTTCTTCCTTCGAGAGGCCGGACCTATATTCTCGCGGCGGCGTTTCTCATGCTGCTGCATATGCTGCTGCGCATCTTCAAATACCGCATCGCGGTGACCGCGGGCACGAAGCGGTACGCCGTATACGCCTACTGGATTCCGCAGATGCTGATTCCGGCTCTGTTTCTCATGGCCTGCATCCGGATCCGGCGTGGCGCGCGGGACAGCGGCGCGAAATACGAAAGCCTGCTTCTGATCCCGTCGGGAATTCTCGCCCTGACCGCGATGACCAATGACCTGCACTCGCTTATATATGTTCCCGGAGTCGCGCTCCCGGATTTCGCCGTGGATACCGGCACCTACCGCTACGGGCCGGTTTTCTGGCTGATGTACGTGTGGATGATCCTGACAGCGCTTTCGGGGATCATCATTCTGTCCCGCTCGTTCGGAAAGGTTCCGAAAAGAGCGCTTCGGCTGCTTGCGCTTGTCATCGTTCTCTGGTTCGGCATCGTTGCGCTGGTTCTTCTGGTGATCGACCGGATTCCGCACAGCTTTAAAATGTACAACGTCCCGGAGACGCACATTTTCGCGCTGCTCGCCATTTTCGAGATCTGCATCCGGTACCGGATGATTCCGTATAACGAAAACTATCAGGGCTTTTTCAGAAAGCTCCGGATTACGTCCATCATCACCGACCGCGCGTTTTCTCCCGTGTACCGGTCGGAAGCCGTGTTTCCCGCC
>ONSY01000012.1 GCA_900320605.1 uncultured Eubacteriales bacterium
CAGGCGTAGATGCCGCGGACGCTGCTTTCCGCCACATGCGTGGAACTGATGCAGCGGCCGGCGACCAGAAGATTCTTCATTCCGATCGGAAGCAGACAGCGGTAAGGGATTCCGAACGTGCGGCCTTTCTCGGCGGAAACCAGAATATGTCCCTCGTAGCCTTTTCCCTCGATTCCCCCGTCCCCGACGGTCAGTTTTGTCTCGTCCGGGGTAAGCATGTCGTAAAAGCGCGGATAAACCGCGATCACGTCGTCAAACTTCCGGTCTGTCTCAATATCCTCCTCCGTCAGTTCGTATACGCCTTTGATCCGGCGTCCGTCCCGGAAGCCGATCTCCGGAGCGATGGAGGAAATCTCGATATTCTCCATTCCTTCGTAGTGCTCCTTCATATACCGGAACATTTCCAGAATGTAGGAACGGCATTCCGCCTCCCCGCGTGAGAGATCATCAACATCCGTCGGATCAATCCCGTAGGCGCAGGCGTAATTGATATAGCTGATCTGACCGCCCGCGGTCATTCGGCCCATCGGCAGATCCTGGCGGTAGCATCGCAGGCCTGTCTTCCCCGCCCTGTATTCCTCATGGAACTGACGCATGATGTCGCGCAGATGGTCATAGTCTTCCGTAAGTTTTTTGGAATCCACTCCGGCGATCCGGAAATTTACCGTTCCGGGCTGGCATTTCCCGTCCGCCGCGCGTCCCTGCTCAAACGGGACTCCCGCGCTGAAGGCGACGTCCCCGTCCCCCGTACAGTCGATGAAACGCTTCGCTTCAATCGCCTCCGGTCCCTTTTTCGTCTGGATGATGACGCATCGGATTTCCCCGTTTTCCTGAATTACGTCGTTGACAAAGGAGTGAAATTTAACCTTGACGCCTTCCTTCCTCATCGTTTCGTCGAGGAAGATTTTCAGATATTCGCTTGAAAAACGGTGCGGCGCGTTCGGACGGATATCGTCCGAGGATCCGAACTGCGCGCGGTATCCGTTTTCCAGTTCGGCATAGATGCCGCTGATCTTAAAGTCGTTCGGATTGATATACCAGTTGCACGTTTCCACATAGGAAGCCGTCACGTTTCCGCCCATAAAGGCGCGCTTTTCGATCAGAACGGTGGACGCACCGTTCCTCGCGGCCGCGATGGCCGCCGCGGTTCCGGCGGGGCCTCCGCCGATCACGCATACGTCATACGACTCCTTTACCGCAACGGTTTTCGGCGCGATCACATACTCCATTTTTATAATCCTCCCGTTATTTATTTTTTATCCGACATCCGCCGTCCCCGGCGTCTGATGTTCTGTTTTTATTCTGCCATATTTTTTCTTTTTCCGCAAGATGAAAACATCGTTCACCGCGGTATTCTGTGAAGGACGCGGTGAACGGATTGCCTTGTGATGATTCTTCCGGTATAATGAAATGCACAGGAATACTGAGCCTGACTGAAAGAAGGAGATATAATGAAAATCGATACCAAGCGCCTGATTCTCCGGGAAATGAAACCGGACGATTTTGATGCTCTTTCCGCCGTCCTGTCCGACCGTGAGATCATGCGGTATTATCCCTATGAGTTCGACGAGGAGCGCGTGCGCCTCTGGATCAGCCGGAATATCGAACGCTACCGTGTTTTCGGATTCGGTCTCTGGGCGGTCTGTCTCCGGGAGACCGGCGAAACGATCGGAGACTGCGGTCTTACAATGCAGAATATCGGCGGCGCAATAAAGCCGGAAATCGGTTATCATATCCGGCGGGACATGCAGCGGAAGGGATATGCCAGAGAGGCCGCCGCCGCGGTGCGGGACTGGGCTTTTGAGACGCTTCCCTTCAATGAGATTTTCTCATATATGAATTCCGAAAATGAGCCGTCCGTGAGGACAGCTCTTTCCTGGGGCTGCCGGCCGGTTGATGAATTCGGGGATGAAAACGGCGGGCGGACGAAAGTATTCTCAATCACCCGCAGGCAGTGGAATTCACTTGATCGGGAACTTGACCGTGCCGGGGACATTTCAATCCGGCGGGAACGGCTTACCGCGGAGGAGTACATCGATTTTCTGAAGCGATGCAATCTCGGGTCACAGTATCCCCGGGAGCGTTTCCGCAAACGAATCGAAATGCTCACAGCGAGTGTTCCGGTCAGTCTCACGGCCCGGGACACAGAAGGGCTGCTTGTCGGGGTGCTCTTCGCGCTGACCGATTTCGCGTACTGGATGTTTGTCACGGACCTCGGCGTCGCGCGCGGGTTCGAGCGCCGGGGCATCGGCACCGCGCTGATGAAATGCGCCCACGCGCTTGCCGGAGGAGAAAAGGATATCGCCGTTTATACGGTCGCCAACGAAAACGCGGCCGGATTCTATGAAAAACTCGGGATGAAATATTCCGACGACGTGATGCAGTATTTCAAAATCGACTGGACACCATGGACCGTCGAATGACGGGTTTCTGTCCGAGAAACATTTTGCGATATTGACATTATACCCGCTGATGGGCTATGATTAGAACAGCGAAAACCATTTCTGACATAAAACTGATGCGAAGCTGACAGGAGGTTGATACCATGCAGAAAGTAAAATGGGGCGTTCTGGGTACCGCAAACATCGCGAGAGGATGCACGATTCCGGGAATGAAGCTTGCACAGAACTGTGAGCTTTGGGCAATTGCGGGAAGAACCCTCGAAAAAGCCGAAGCTTTTCAGAAGGAATTCGGATTTGAAAAAGCCTACGGAAGCTACGAGGAACTGCTTGAGGACCCGGAAGTTCAGGCGGTTTATATTCCCCTGCCGAACCATCTTCACTGCCGCTGGGTGATCGCTGCGCTGGAAAAAGGAAAACACGTGCTGTGTGAAAAGCCGATCGGCCTCAACGCGGATGAAGTCAAAACGATGTTTGACACGGCGGAAAAGAACGGCGTCCTCCTGATGGAAGCCTACGCCTACCTTCATACGCCGTATATCGCGTCTCTGAAAAATGAGATTCAGAGCGGTGCGATCGGCAGGGTTGAATACATTGAAACCGCGTTCGTTACACAGGGATACAGGGAAAACATCCGTCTTTATAAGGAGCAGGGCGGCGGCGCGATGTACGATCTGGGATGCTACTGCACCACCATGATTCTGACACTCCTTGATTCCGACCCGCAGGACGTCCGGGCGATCGCGGAGTTCTCCCCGCTGGGTGTCGACAACATGACATCGGCGATTCTCCGTTTCAGTGACGGAACACGGGCCGCGTTCAACGTCGGCATGATTCTCGGCGAGGATACCAACGCGCGCTATGACCACCTCTATATTTACGGTTCGAAAGGCTGCATCAAGTCGGACATCGAATACAACCAGCAGGGCGACGTCAGCTATCAGGTCATTACCGATAACGGCGCCGCCGAAAGGAAGATCTCCATCCCGCAGAATTATTCGCTGGAAATCGCGCAGCTGGGAAGATGCATTCTTACCGGTGAGAAACCATTCGTTTCAAAAGAGTTTTCTCTGAGAAACGCCGCGTTGATGGACCGTATCTTCAAAACCATCGGCTACACGCTGTAACAGCAAAAATCGGAATCATCCGAACTGAAACCTTCAGGGAGGCACGTCATGACAGAAGAAAGACTTCGCAGTGATCTCATAAAAGCTCTTGGCGATATGAAAGAGAAAGCTCTGGCAATGGGAATCAGAGGTGTTGCCGCGGGAGCCGTTCTGAACCGCGGTGAAACGGAAGACTGGATCGGCGAGATGAAAATCGTTGAAACGCCGTTCAATTTCAAAGCCGGCTGGAATCTGATCGGCATCGCCTGGTCAAAATGCGCCGAGGCGATCGCCACACAGGCCGACAGCGGAAATCCGGATCATAAGCCGATTCTCGGCGAATACGGGTTTGTCGGAGGCGCTTATGAGGAATATGAGGGGATCAGACTCTCCTTCGCCTTCAGCGGCGCGCTGTCGGAAGAAGATCTCGCGGTGGCAAAACACGGACTGGGAAAAATGAAGGAATATCTTTCAGAATAAAAAACAGACAGGAAAGGAAATCAGTATGGAACAGAGAAGACCGCTTGTAACGCACATTTTCACAGCCGATCCCTCGGCACATGTATTTGATGACAAAATCTACGTATATCCGTCTCACGACATTCCCCACAGCGGAGAGGACGACGATGAGGGCGGCGAGTACCTAATGGAGGACTATCATGTCCTTTCGCTTGAAAACACCGACGCTCCCTGTGTCGACAACGGCGAGGCGCTCCATATGAAAGACGTCCCCTGGGTCGGAAAACAGATGTGGGCACCGGACTGCGCCTGCAAGGAAGGGAAATACTATCTCTATTTTCCGGCGAAGGACAAGAGCGGCGTATTCCATATCGGCGTCGCTGTCAGTGACAGTCCGACAGGGCCTTTCAAGGCTGAGCCTTCCTACATTCCCGAAAGCAAAAGCATCGACCCGGCTGTCTTTGAGGACGATGACGGACGCTACTATATGTATAACGGCGGTCTCTGGGGCGGGCAGCTTGAGAAATGGCAGACGGGAACCTATGTCGCGAATCCGGCCGAGATTCCGGAAGACGCCGATTCGCTCGGACCGTACGTCGCTGAGATGACCGATGACATGAAGGCTTTCCGTGAACCGCCGAAAATGGTTCAGATCGTCGATGAAGACGGGAATCCGATCAAGGCCGGAGACGAGGACCGGAGATATTTCGAAGGCCCCTGGATGCACAAGTACAACGGTGAATATTATCTTTCCTACTCGACGGGAACAACGCACCGTGTCGTTTACGCCACCGGCAAAAGCCCCTGGGGTCCTTTTACCTTCAGAGGGATCATCCTGGAGCCGGTACTCGGATGGACAACACATCATTCCATCATTGAGTATCACGGAAAATGGTATCTTTTCTATCATGACTGCGAGCTCTCCGAGGGCATCAATCACAGAAGATGCGTCAAGTATACCGAGCTTACATACAATCCGGACGGAACGATCAGGACGATCCTGCCCTACGGTGAATCGAAATAACGGAAATCATTACGGAAAGAAATCATTACGGAAAGAAAAACTGGCCCCGGCGTTTGGGAAAACGCCGGGGCCTGTCTCATTTGTGACTGACAATCAGGAACACATCACATAAAGTGCGCCTTTTTCACATAGGCATACCCGAACTCGCCCTGAGGATAGGCCACCTTGTAGTAGCTGTTCACCTCGCCGACAACGACGAACGTCTCCCCTGCGCGCACCTCGTAGTACTTGAGGCTGTAGCTCGTGCTCGCGGCTCTGCGGACGTAGCGATCCGTCTTGTATTCTACATGAGTTGTGGTCATCAGAGTTCCTTCGTAAAGCCGGCTGGTTGCAATCCATCCGGAAACGCCGCCCCAGGTTGTATAGATCTCTGAGCCGTCGCTCTTCGTGCGTTCCGCGATCAGCACCGTTCCGGTCGGGATTTCCTTCCCGTAATAGGTCACCCCGCTGCTGTAGTTTTTATAGAGTCTCGCCGGGGCGTTCACTACCCAGATACGTCCGTCATAGATCTGTCTGTAATGCGCGAAAACCGTCACGTTCCCCTCAAAGGTCATCCTGGAATCAACGCGTACGCCGCTGATCGGATCTGTGTACCATCCGATGAATTCGTATCCGGGACACGACGCTGCCGGGAATTCCTGATCCATCGTATATCCCGAAGGCTTACTGGTGTTATAGTACTGGTGATAGATCATTCTCTGATGGAACACGGGACATGTTCCCCATCCGGCGTCAAAGGTCATATACACTTCAGAGCTGGAATACGCATGGCTCTTCGGCGTGTCAATCCAGCACTCTCCGTTCGCTCCCCATTCAAACGCGCCTGTGTCAAAGACGATGTGGCTTCGGCCGGAGGCTTTCTCCAGGACATATACCGGATAATCCGCCGTTACCATTCCCAGTTTATCTTTCTCCTTTTTTGCCGTGGCGTTCGGCCAGGCAAACATCGTCGTATACCGGATTTCTTCATACGGCAGAACGTATTCCTTGTAGAACCAGCCTTTCTGGAAAGCGAAATCCAGAAGTTTGCAGTAATACATATCGGAGGTTTCGTCGAGAATCTGAACGGTGTGAGCGTGCGGGTATTCTCCGGAATACATTCCGTCGGGGCCTTCGAAATAGGCTACCACTGAGCCCGGGTTGTATACCACTCCCGTCCAGGTCGAATACGGTTTTCCGTTCTCCCAGACTGCCTTCAGATCTATCCTCGGCCGGTCGATTTGTGTTTCCGGGTAGTAGAAATTCCCCTTTTCATCCTGCCAGCCTGTAAAGACATAACCGTCGCGCGACGGCGTCGGATAATTCAGAATGTGATACTCGTTTTCATAAGTCAGGGGAGCATACTGGTTCCGGCTGATTTCTCCGGTGGAAGCGGAAACGCTCATTCTTTTGACGCTGCAGGATCCGCCGTTCGCGTCAAAGTATACATACCGCTTCGCGTTTGAAGCGCCGTCGAGCAGCTCCGCGAGAATCCAGCCTCTCTTATCCAGGCGGTAGGAGTAAACCTCGTAATAATTGTTGCTGACCCTGGTTTTTCCGGAGCCCAGTTCCACCGCCGAATCCGGGGCGTTCCAGACGCTGATCAGGCGCAGCCGGTCTCCGGCTATGAGACTGCCGTGTATGTCACTCTGAATGGTATTGCTTGCGTACAGGTTTCTGAAAAAGCCGGGACAGCTGTTGGCGTATTCCCCGAGCGTAACATCTCTTCCCATGAATTTTGTCAGATATATATTTTCCATGGAAGAGGTGAAACGCGTGCTGGGAGTAACAAGCTCTCCGCTTCCGTCACTTCCGGTCGTCCAGACCTTTGCAGAGCTTTTGTCCACCTGCAGACCGGGATAGGTGTTCCCGATCAGGATCGGGACCGTCTCCTTGAGCTTGCCTTCAACAAAGAAGTTTACAAACACATACCTCGGATCCTTCGACCAGTTCGTGGAAAGGTTCTGTCCCGGAGAAAGAGGCGTAAACTCATCAATTCCGCCGCCGAATCCGGTCATCACATACCCGACGCGGCCGTTCTCTGGCCGGGCGATTTTGCTTTCAAAATCGTTCATGTCAATCGTCGAGTCCACATTGGTCTTAACTTCGATCGTAATATCGTTTCCGAGGTTGACCTTTACCGTAAACTCTTTCGGAGTGAACCATTCCATAAATGCCGCGTTCACATAGCGCAGTTCGCCCTTATAGGCGATGATCAGATATGTCGCACCGTCCGATCCTTTTTCCGTCTCATAGGACGCCACAATATCGCCTTTGCTCAGTCCCCCGACCCGCGAATACTCCTTTCCCGGGCCGCTGCGTACGTTAACCGAAGTGGCCGCGCGGTAATAGGCCGGCACGCGATAGGGCTGCGGATCTGTATAGACCGGATCGCTGTATCCTTTATTATGGTCGAGATCGTTTGCGAAAACGCCTACAAAAAGCTCCGTTCCCGGCGGGAAGCCGATTCTTTTCGCAATCTCCAGAGTGAAATCCGCTTCGCAGGCCGCGGTCTCGATTTCGGCGATCAGCTCGTCATCGCCCTTAAAGGAGTTTCTCGCGTAAAGCCTTGCGGTAAAACCGGTATTGACAGTCGTATTGATATTGGTCCAGGTCGCCAGGCCCCAGCTGAAGCTCAGGTTTTTCGGCGGAGCGAGTTTCGGACCGTCCAGTTTCGTGAAAACCGCCTCGGCAAGTTCGGATATCGGCTCCGAAGCGTCGTTGAAAGCCTGAACGCGGACATAATAATCCCCGGTATCGGCGGCCGAAATCGGATAGGCGGCTTCCTGTGTTTCATCGGAGACAATTTCCCGCCAGTCTCTCTCTTCCTCATCAAAGACGAAAAGAGTCAGGCTGTATTTCGCGGTATCGGGAACTTCGTCCCAGTAGATCAGATAGTCCTCTTCGGAATAATCGAGTTCCTGGATGATATACAGGCCGTTTATATCCGTCGGCAGATCGTAGGTCGTGGATGAGATCGAAAGGCCGGGCTGCAGAAGAGAAATAAAATCCGCGAACGCGAATGTGAACGGATTTTCCCACCCGCACTCACAGGTCTGCGTTTCGTTGAACACTCTGCAGGATTCGTGAACCGCTTCGAGTGTGATCACCGACGAGACCGGAAGATCGAAGATTTTCTCTTCCTCTCCGAGGACGAAACGCACACGGGTAAAACGCGCCGTCATCTCATGGGTGCCGTTTCCGTTGGAAGCGAAAGACTTCTCAAAACCCGCCTCCGCATTCAGGCCAGAATCAAACTGCATCAGGTCTCCGTCCGGCGGCACGCTGTTCCCGAATCCGCCGGCGAAACGTTCCGCCAGCGCCTGCAGCGTTTCCTTGGAAAGCAGGCCGTCCTGTTCCCTGCCGGATGCTTTCTGATAAGCCGCGATTGCCTGCGCAAGAGAATCGTCAAAAGTCCGGTTGATCTCCCCGGTATACTCATTTTCCAAAGCGAGCAGCTGCTTGGCGATCAGGATCTCAAAACCCGAATCGCCCTTTTTCAGCACATCCTGTATTTCAAGCTTCCGGGTTTCCTTTTTCCTGCAGACGCTGCACTCGCGCTCCTCGTTCTGGGGGAGCTCACCGAGTTCCGCCTTTTCCGGTTTCCACTCTCCCCATTTGTGATCCTCATTCTTCGGAACGGAACGTGTTTCCTTCTTATGGCAGACACTGCATTCCCGTGTCTCCTCTCCCTCGGCGGCGCAGGTCGCCGCTTTGGTTTCCTTCCAGGATCCCCAGGTATGATTCCCGGTCATGGGTACAGTGCGGGTTTCCTTCTGATGGCACGCGCTGCATTCGCGCGTTTCCTGCCCCTCGGCGGCGCAGGTTGCCGCTTTGGTTTCCTTCCAGGATCCCCAGGAATGACCCTTCGCGGGAATGGACCGGGATTCCTTTTCATAGCATTCACTGCACTCGCGCGTCTCCTCGCCGGCAGACGTGCAGGCAGGCGCCTTGGTTTCTTTCCATTCACTCCAGCTGTGGCCGTAAGCCTTATCGGTGGTCGTTGTCCACTCCGCATCGCAGCGGGAGCATTTGATCACATAATACCCGTCGGAAGTGCAGGTCGGCATTGACACATCCGCCTGATACCACAGATGCGACTCGTTCAATGTCCCCGGGCCGCAGTAGCCGAACCAGTCACCGCAGTGCTTGCATTTCGCAAGAGCTCTGATATCGCCCTCATTCGTACCGAAAACCTCGTATTGAAAGGGAACCGATTCATCCGGTTCATCGAGCGGACACGCCGCGAAAGCCGGCTGACTGACAAACAGCGGTATCAGGAGCATAACGGATAGAAAGACGGCAAATATTCTGGTTATCTTCTTCATCATACACCTTCCCTTTCTTCAGCTGACAGCCGCTGTCTTAAGCCATTCGAGCGCCCGCTTGAGTTCGGATTCAACGGATCCGTCCTCCTGTGCCGGATCTGCCGAGTACTCGAAGAGAATCGTATCCTCCCCGACCTCTGTCCAGGCAGTCAGGCTGTTCTCCGACAGATGATACTGCCAGATGCCGAGCGATTGTGCCGGCAGAGATCTGGCGGCGCTGATTTCCTCCGCCTGCGCCGCGGAAGCGCTGCGCAGGGAACCGTAAATATCACCGTTCTGTGTCGCGGTATGACAGGAAGCGCTGAGCCATCCTTCCCCGGAATCCCAGGAAAGCTCCGTCGCGGAAGAACTCAGAAGATCCCAGTCCGCCGCGGAAAAAGCATGTTCTCCGAAAGGCAGTATGATCTGCTGCGTTTTCTCTTCAGGCTCTGCGGAAACCGTCAGGGCGTCAAGACATTTCTGCAGCGTCTCCCTGACTGCTTCAAGTCCCGTTCCGCCGCTGCCGCACGCGTCGGCGCTGACATAGACAAGCCCTTTATCAAGCTGCGCGAACGCAAGCAGATGCAGCAGTACGCTGCCGTCCCCGCTGGTCTCCGAAAAGGCGTAATTCCAGGAAATGCCGTTGCTTGTCTGCTGCTGAAGCTTCGTGCCTTTTTCTGCAGCCAGAGCCTCGGCCGTTTCTCTGAGAAGATCATTGGCCTTTCCCTGCGCCGCCGGATCATTTTCATCCTCCTCGAGATCGAGATCAAAAAGTCCCCCGGCATCATCCCCGAGATAGACAAATCCGTTTACGCTCAGTAACCCCTCGCCGTCCGGCTTTCCGAGGGAGAAGGAAAGTGAAGTCCCTCCGGCGTTTTCAGATTCCTCCGTACCGGAAATGCTCAAAGTCTGAAAGCCGCCCGCGAGCGCAGGCTGAAGGTATCCGCAGAGTGTGATATCCCCCCAGCGCAGAAGCGTCCTCAGAACGGGTGTTTCATCAGGTGTAACCGGTTCCGGCGCCGATGAGGCGCCTGACTCAGGCAAGGAGGAATCCTCGGAAGAAACCGGCGTGTTTCCCTTGCAGCCGAAAAGCAGCAATGCGGCAAGTATCATTACAAGCAGCAGAATACAGATTCGTTTCATATCATTCCTCCTCCAGATTTGATTGATTTCTATGTCATTATTTTCCTTCTGATTTTATTATAGATGCTTCGCTCCCGTTCTGTCTATAGGACTTCCGGCCCATTCTCGCCGAAAGCGCGCTGATACCCATACAACTTTTTAAACAAATTCATCCTATCGATTAAAAAAGCAGCCTGTAAAGGGCGTTTCCTTCACAGGCTGTCTATCAGATATTATCAGGGTTTTCATATGATTTCATCGTTTCCAGCGCAAGTTCAAGCAGTTCCTGCCGGACATTTTCCGGAGAAAGGATCGCCATTTTTCCCGCGAAACCGATCACCCAGGAGAGGAACATCGGACTGACCGCGACCTCCACGGAGATCTCAAATTTCCCGTCATCACGCCGCGTAAACGGAAGATCCAGCCCGAACCGGTCGACAATCACTCCTGACAGCGAGTTGTCGCAAAGCAGCCTGACCGTCTGCCGGTTGCCGCCGAACATCCCGAACACCGTATTCGAGTACTGGGCGAGATCGATCTTCAGGAACGTCTCCTGTCCGATCCGTCTGTCTCCGGTATCACGGATCCCCGACATCTTATCCACGCGGTAATGGCGCAGCTGAAGGTTTTTCTCATCATAGGCGATCAGGTAATATTTTTCGTCATCCCATACGAGCGCATACGGAGATACCCGGTACAGTTCCCCGCCGTGGCGGAAAACCTTTTCCTTTTTCTCGTTCCACTCGTAATAGAGAAAGGTGATCGAGCGGTCTTCCGAGATTGCCTCGCTGATCCCGTCAATATTGTAATAGACACTCGAGTTCATCGTCTTGACACGGTTGAAAACATAAACCTGGCGATGGAGGCGCCGCGCGTTCGGCGCGCTCGTGAGAGTCTCGAGTTTTTTGATCAGTGAGAGCGTCTTCTGCTGCGTAATAAACCGCGACGACTGCACCGCGTCCACAAGGAGCTTCAGCTCGGGAAGCTCAAAATCGCGTTCGCCGACAAAATATCCCACCGGTTTTTCCTCGCTTTTCTGAACGTCAACTCCGTACAGCCGAAGCGCCTCGAAATCATCATAGATGCTTTTTCGCTCGGCGGAAATGCCATATCCATCGAGAAGGCGAAGAATCTCGCTCATCGTCAGCCGGTGCTGGTCGTCGGTTTTTTCAAGCAGTATTTTTAAAAGGTACAGGATTTTCAGCTTCTGATTCGCAGATTTCGCCATTGCTCTC
>ONSY01000248.1 GCA_900320605.1 uncultured Eubacteriales bacterium
CTCCTTTGTGTTTTTTTGATCATACCATGTTCACGATGGTTTTGGAAGATGTGGTCTGGATTGCGGGGACCATTATATCTTCTCGATGAGCTTTTTAACCAGAGCCTCATCAAACTCTGTGATGTCGGTTTCCTGACCGGCGATGAAGTCCTGTAGCTCCTTGATCCGGTTCATGGCTTCCTCCCGGTGGTGGCTGTCGAGTTCGGATTGTTCTTTCTGATCGCGTAGCCGGAAAATCTCATCTGCGATGGCGTCATAGTCCTGTTTGTTGTTTGCCTTCTTGATATATGATAATCTCGACCTTCTTTCCATCGGGCTTGTACTCGATATGTGGACGGAAAAGTCCAATGACGGCGTGAAATACAGACGAATCGCAGACCAGAACGATTTCGACAGATTCTGATTATGAACGATTCGTAAATTATAATGACGATGTGTTGACAGATTACGAATTATTGCATATACTATAGTCAGAACGGAGGTGTATGCAATGGCTACAACGAATCTGAACATCAGAGTTGATAAGGATATCAAAGATCAGGCGGATCAGATCTATTCTGAACTGGGTTTGAACATGACTACCGCTATCAATATGTTCCTGCGCACAACGATCCGGGAACACGGGATTCCTTTCGCGCTCAAACTGGATGTGCCGAATGAAGTGACCGCAGCAGCCATAGAAGAAGGCAGACGCATCGCTTCTGACAGCAGCGTAAAGGGTTATACTAATATGGATGATCTCAGGGCGGCGCTGGACGTATGAAGTACGAGGTCAAATTTACGAACCAGTTCAAGAAGGATCTGAAACTGGCGAAGAAGCAGAATAAGGATCTGGACAAACTTTTCGAGGTCGTGAACATCCTTGCGGACGGCGGTACGCTCGATGCGAAATACCGTGACCACGATCTGTCCGGAAATTATAAAGGGACGAGAGAATGCCACATCGAACCGGACTGGCTTCTGGTATATGAAATTCGGGACGATGTGCTTGTTCTCATGCTTTACCGTTTGGGAACACACTCGGAATTGTTCAAGAAATGATTTCGTAAACCTGGAATCATGGGGATGTTAATATGCGTTGCTTGTGGCAACGGTAGTATTAGAGGTATTGTGACTGCGAAAGGAGGTTTTCGCTTATGCTAAACGAAAACATAAAAGCAGTCAGAATTTCAAAAGGACTATCGCAGGAAGAACTTGCCATCAAACTCAACGTGGTACGTCAGACCGTTTCCAAATGGGAAAGAGGGCTGTCAGTACCTGATTCGGAGATGCTGATCTCAATTTCGGACATTCTCGAAACTCCGATCAGTACTTTGCTGGGTGAGACAATAGCGGAGAGTACTCCGGAAGATTTAAAAACAATATCCGAAAAGCTTGAAGTTGTAAATCTGCAACTGGCAAGACAAAAGGCAGGTCGAAGACGAATGCTGCACTGGTCTTTTATAATATTATGTGCAGTTATTGCAGTTGTCTTTATTTTCATTTGCCTGGCAGGAAGTCCTTATCTGAATTGGGATTTCAGTGATCCGGAGACTGCTGTTGCCGGTACCATTTTGCATGGTTTTGAGTTTGTATTTGTCAGAATCGCACCGTTCATATTGATCGGATCTATTATTGGTGCTGTCCTGACAAGAAAACGAAATTAAAATGATTTCGGTAAACCGCAGTAAATAAGCCATTAAGACAGACTCAACTGACAGTAGAGTTCCTTATATTTCAGGCATTTTGGCGTATCAACCATCGGTTCCTGTAAAAAATGGCCGCAAGTCGGTATATTTGATGCAAGAAAGGAGGTGCTCCTCATGAATCAGGAGAAAATCGGAAAATTTATTGCTTCCTGTAGGAAGGAGCAGGGCTTAACACAGGCCGTTCTTGCGGAAAAACTTGGCATTACGGATCGAGCAGTTTCAAAATGGGAAACCGGGGATTCCATTAGTTAAGGATACAAAAAAGCTGAAACTCACGCTTACGATGCTTCCATATCATTATTTGGAGGTATGATCCATGAAAACAGCAGTATCCTTTTTTGAGCAGAACGGCGGGGCCTATACGCGTTTTGGTGATGTGCTCCTGCCAAATCTGACCCTCGAAGAAACCGATAGCAAACCGCTCGGCAAATATGGCCGGATGAGGAAGCGGTATCTGAAAGAGCATCGGTCGGCGTTTTATTCCGCGATGCTCCTCAACGGCGAATTGTACGGGCATTTAGCTGAAATCAACGAGGCCTGCGAGGAGCGCATGGAACTTCTCACCCGACAGATGGCTGCGCGCGAGGGAGTGACCGAAGCGCTCAAGGCCGCCGATCAGATGGAGTGGGTTCGACGGATGAACAGCATTCATAGCCGCGCCGAGGAGATCGTGATGCGCGAGCTGATCTACCCCGAGGAGGCCGAAGATGATCGTACTTGAAGACCTGTACCTCGGAGAGATCCGCCCCGGTGAAAGGAGCGGCAGCCGCAACCGGCAGCATATGAAAGCGCTCGACGAGTTGCTGAAGGCCGAAGAAGAACTGAGCGCCTCTTTCAGTGAAGAGCAGAAGAAGCTCTTTGAAGCCTTCACCGACACCCAGCGCGAGGTCAGCATCTTGACCGATGCCGAAACTTTTACATACTCGTTCAAGCTCGGCGCAAAGATCATACTGGATGTGCTGACAGACAGCCCGATAAAAGAAATCTGAGCATCATTTATGCTTTTCCCGGTATTCGCTGGGCGTCAGGCCGACGGTCTTTTTGAAGACGCTGCCAAAACGCCCGGAGGAGGAGTAGCCCAAATAGTTTCCGATAGCCGTGATCGGCTTGTCGGACCAGCGGAGGAGGCGCTTGGCCTCCTCCATTTTTTCTTTGGTGATGAAGGCCGCCAGCGTCTCCCCGGTCTCC
>ONSY01000053.1 GCA_900320605.1 uncultured Eubacteriales bacterium
CTGTGCCTTGAACTGCTTGAAAAACACGTTTCACCGAATGACGCGGTCCTTGATGTCGGCTGCGGAAGCGGAATCCTGTCCGTCGCGGCTTTGCTGCTCGGCGCAAAAGAAGCGGTTGGGATTGATATTGACGAGCTTGCGGTGAAAACCGCCGCTGAGAACGCAAAAATGAACCATGTTTCAGATCGTTTTACCGCGCTTTGCGGTGATCTGACCGAGAAAGTCAGCGGAAAATACCGGATTGTCCTTGCGAATATCGTTGCGGACGTTCTGCTGCGGCTGACGAAGAATATTACCGCCTTTATGGTGAACGGCGCGGTCTATATCCTGAGCGGAATCATTTCAGACCGTAAGGAAGAAGTCCTCAAGGCGCTTGAAGATGAATTTTTCATTCTTGAAATACGGGAAGAACGGGGCTGGGTCGCGATCGCGGCACAGCGAAAGGGTTTCTGATAATTCCGGACTGCTGAAACGGAGTTCTCTGATCTGATGAGAGGAATAATGTATGAAAACTACCCTGATACAATGGATGAAAGAGCGGCCTCATATCTGGGCGGCGCTTTTTCTGCTCGTATATCTCGCGGGTTTTATCCTGATCGAGCACGTTTCGTTTTCGGATTACTATGTCTGTCATATCCCTCTTGACGATTATATCCCGTTCTGTGAGTGGTTCATTTTCCCTTATGTCCTCTGGTATCCGTATCTGGCGGCACTCGGTTTTTTCCTGATCGCGCAGAAAGACGGAGAGGAATTCTACCGTTATATGGCATTTGTATTCGGTTCGATGACGCTCTGCATCCTCATCTATTTTATTTTTCCGAACTGTCAGGATATGCGCCCGCAGGTTCTTCCGCGGGACAATATTGCGACACGTCTTCTTGCGAGTATCTATTCGGCCGATACAAGCACAAACGTTCTGCCGAGCATGCATGTTCTCGCTTCAATGGAAATTCACGCGATGGTACTCAAAAGCCGGTACGCACTGCTCAGGAAAAGAAGCGTGCGGATCGTTTCGTTCCTGTGCGCTCTTCTGATTTCACTTTCCACAGTGTTTGTGAAACAGCATTCGATCCTTGACGCTTTCGCGGCAATCGCGCTTTTCGTTCCGCTGTATTTCTTCTTTTACGGTTTTGATCCGATCCGGCGCCTGATCTCCCGTCACGAAAGAAAGAAAGGAAAAACGGAACCGTAAACCTCACTGCCTGGCGAAGCTCTCATGCATCAGTTGGTACAAAGGAGCTGTTCCGGAAGACAATCAGAGCGGATGCTCTCATATACAGGAAGACAAAAAAATAGGCTGCAAGAGAAAAGGAGGACCAAAATGATCAGAATCGCAAAAACGGAAAACGGGCTGGTGGAAGGACTTCCCGCGGCGGATCCGCGCATTACTGCGTTTAAGGGGATTCCGTTCGCCGCACCCCCAGTCGGGAAAAACCGCTGGCGTGCTCCGCAGAGAGCGGAGGACTGGGAAGGGATAAGAAAATGCTATACCTTCGCGCCGATTTCCATGCAGGAAATTCCGGGCGGCGATCCGGATAATATCTATACACGGGAATGGCATGTGGATTCCGAGATCCCGATGAGTGAGGATTGTCTGTATCTCAATGTCTGGACACCAGCGAAGAAAACGGATGAAAAGCTTCCGGTGCTCGTATGGATTTTCGGCGGTGCGTTCCAGTGCGGCTATACGGCGGAAATGGAATTTGACGGCGAACGTATTGCGCGCAGAGGCGTCATCTGTGTCACGGTCAATTACCGCGTCAATGTTTTCGGATTCCTGTCGCATCCTCTCCTGCAGAAAGAGCAGCCCGATGAGTGCTGGGGAAATTACGGACTCCTGGATCAGCGCGCCGGAATTTCCTGGGTAAAGCGCAATATCGCGAATTTCGGCGGAGATCCGGAA
Organism: uncultured Eubacteriales bacterium; assembly: GCA_900320605.1. GTDB lineage: Bacteria > Bacillota > Clostridia > Oscillospirales > Acutalibacteraceae > RUG612. Next base: position 1,904 of record ONSY01000053.1, read on the forward strand.
AATATAACAATCGGCGGACAATCCGCAGGAGCAGGCTCCGTTTCAGCGCAGCTGGTCTCTCCGATGACAGAGGGGCTTTTCCAGAAAGCGATTACCCAGAGCGGCGGAGGACTGCGGAAATACGGTCAGGGTAGTTCAGCGGTTCCGATGGAGGAAGCCCTGCAGAACGGTGTAAAATTCTTCGCGGAACTCGGCGTATCGACACTGGAAGAAGCACGTGCAGTCGATGCGGAAACGCTGCGGGATAAAGCGATCGCGTTCGGCGGAATCCGCACCTGGGCTCCGACAATCGACGGACGTTTCCTCTTGGCGGATCCTTCCGACTGTTTCTACCGCAATCAGTATCACAACGTTCCGATTCTGCTCGGGAATTGCGGAAACGAACATGAGCGCGGCGCGCTGAAGAAACCGGAGAATCTTGCGGATGTCGAGGCTTACGCCAGGGCGAATCTCGGAAAATATGCCGATGAATTCCTTTGTGCAGCCAATGTAAAAACGGATGAGGAAGCAGCCGAATTCGGCAACAGCGATGCCGTCTTTATCGGGCGCTGCGTCAACAATCTTCTTTTCCTGGAACGGCAGAAGAATTTCGGGCGCAGAAACGTCTACTGTTACTATTTCAATCCTTCCTATCCGGGATGGGACCAGCCGGGCGCGTTCCATTCCAGCGAGCTGTGGTTTGTCTTTGAGACGCTCGCGAAGTGCTGGCGCCCCTTCAAGGGAGCGCACTATGACCTTGCGCGCAATGTCTGCAACTACTGGACGAATTTTATCAAAACCGGCGATCCCAACGGTCCCGATGCTGACGGGACACCGATGCCAGAGTGGAAACCCTATACGAAGGATGATCCCTTTGTCATTTATCTGAACGAGGAAGGAATCACGCGATGCCGGGATCTTCTGACCGAGCCGATGAAACTGAGAATGAAGCACATTTTCGAAGAAGTGATCAAACCGTGATGGTCTGGAAGATTTTTTCGGCGTTTCTTCTCCTGATGAGTCTCATTGCCTTTATTCTGTACGGCGCCGATAAACACAAAGCGAAGTCAGAGCAATGGCGTGTCAAAGAAAAGACGCTCCTGCTCTGCGGCGTTTTCGGAGGCGCGGCGGGTGCGCTGATCGGGATGAAAGTGTTTCATCATAAAACAAGGCACTGGTATTTCTGGGCGGTTAACCTCACCGCGGTTCTGCTGTACGCGGCGGGGCTTGCGCTCCTTATCATTTATGAAATCAAGATTTAAAAGAGGGAAAATATGAAAGCGGTTATTACGGTCGTCGGAAAAGACGCGGTCGGTATTCTAGCGAAAGTCTCCGGAAAATGCTCGGAGTATAACGTTAACGTCCTTGAAGTCTCACAGACAGTTCTTCGGGAAATGTTCTGCATGATCATGGTCTGCGATATTTCGAAGATTGAGGGCGATTTCATCCGTTTCTGCGAAGCGATGGATCAGCTCGGACGTGAGATGGGAATGCAGATCCATACCATGCACGAGGACATCTTCGAATCCATGCATCATATTTAAGGAGCCGTCTATGTTCAATACGAGTGATATCTTAGAGACAATCGAGATGATCCAGGAGGAAAATCTCGATATCCGTACCGTAACGATGGGTATCTCGCTGCTGGACTGCATTGACCCGTCGATCGAAAGAGCCTGCGAAAAACTTTATGAGAAAATCACCGGCCTCGCGATGCGCCTTGTTCCCGTCTGTGAAGAGATCGAAACGGAGCTCGGAATCCCGATTATCAACAAGCGGATCGCGGTAACGCCGATTGCGATGCTCGCGGCCGCGACACCGGACGGAGATCCTGTCCGTTACGCTCTGGCGCTTGAAAAAGCAGCTCAGGCAGTCGGCGTAAACTTTATCGGAGGCTATTCCGCGCTTGTGCAGAAAGGCTTTTCCGCCGGGGACCGCGCGCTGATTGAGAGCATCCCTCAGGCGCTTGCCGAAACGGAGCATATCTGCGCTTCAGTCAATGTCGGTTCAACAAAAGCAGGAATCAATATGGATGCCGTTGCTCTGATGGGCAGAATCGTGAAGCAGTGCGCCGAGCTGACAAAGGAGAAAAACTGTATCGGACCGGCGAAACTTGTGACACTCTGCAACGCGCCGGAAGATAATCCGTTTATGGCGGGTGCGTTCCA
>ONSY01000247.1 GCA_900320605.1 uncultured Eubacteriales bacterium
AACTCGATTTCATAGTCGATATCGTCCCGCTTTTCCACGGCAAGGGTGCCTTTGTACATTTCGTTCGGGAGGTCGAGATAATTGTATAGCTTTTCAAGATACTGGTTGTTGAATCGAAGCAGGCCAATATTGCTTTCAAAACGACTTACGGCGTCTACAAACCGAGAAATGTTCGTCTGATATAGCAGAAAACTTCCGATTCCGAAAACACCGATATATGCTTTGGCGGCGGTAAACAGGAAGACGGAAAGCTGCGTGACAGCACACAGCAAGATCGAAAGGCTGTTGTACCGGATGTTGAGTTTGTTCATGCCGTCGATCCAGACCGGATGCAGCGAATGTTTCTCAAACTCGTCGTTCACCAGACGGTTCAGGCGAAAAACGATCATGTCCGGCCCGAAATTTTCCGCAAATGTGAAATATCTTGTGTTGAACGAGGAAAGGGTGCTTGTCACTTCTGTCAGTTCCTGTGTTCTGCGCTTTGCGATGCGGATATCCATCGCAGTATTGATGAAGATCAACGCCAGAATGATGACTGCGGAATATGGGGAGTTGACAAAAGCAAGGATACCGGAATATTGTCCTTCGGCTTTCAGGCGGAACATGGATATGGTAAGGACTACGGAAAAAATGATATTCAACAGATGCCTCAGCAGTGATCCTCCCGCATCGGCAACCTTTACAAGTCCGCCGCCCGTACTGTTTTCAATGGTGGCAATCTCCTGCCGTTCCAGTATGACGTCGGAGTTTTCGAGGTGTTCGTACTGGAATTCGTTTTCCCGGTCGAAAATATAGGATCGCTTGCGCTGATCGAAATCATCGAAAGCCAGCGTCGCGCGGGATTGCAGGATCCGGGTGAACAGATTGAGCGCAAAACTCCCCACTGCCGTAATACCGGCAAGCCATAGCAGCCTTTGCGGATTTCTCTCTCCGGCAAGTTCGTTCAAAAGCTCCGCGGACATATAGACCGCAAAATATGGGAGGAATGCGTCGGTCAATATGGGCAGAACCTGAAAAAGCCAGTACGTCGGAGAGATTTCGCGCCATATCCTGAACGCGCGCGCGATGAGACGAATATCTTCCCGCAGGGATCGTTTATTGCTTTGTTTCATCGTTTTCCGCTCCTTCCCTGTAGTATTTGCTCTGGATATCAAACAATTCTTTGTATTTGCCGCCCATCGCCATCAATTCCTCGTGGCTTCCGGTTTCCGCGATCCGGGCGTGATCCAGAAGGAATATCCGGTCACAGAAACGGGTGGAGGCAAGACGGTGGGAGATAAAGACGGATGTAGCCGAATCCGCGATTTCGTTGTACTGACGATACATCCTGTCTTCTGCGATGGGATCGAGCGCAGAGGTGGGCTCGTCCAGAATCATACAGAGAGGGGCTTTGTAGACCAACCTTGCCAGCAGCAGCTTCTGCATTTCGCCGCCCGAGAGCTCGACGCCGTTTTTGTTCACCGCTTTATTGAGCGGCGTATCCGTTCCTTCCGGCAGGGAGTGGATTTTCTCGGACAATCCGGCCCGCTCAAGACAGTCATCAAGCCTTTCCCGGTCTATCTCTTCTTCTTCGAGCGTACAGGCGACATTCCGCGCAATCGAAACGGGGAGCACATGGTAATTCTGGGGGACAAGACCGAAAAGCGTGTACATTTCATCCCGGTTGTATTCCATAGGAGTGTGGTCGTCCAACAGGACTTCCCCTTCGTCCGGCAGGATCATCCCGCACATCAGCATGGTGAGCGTCGTTTTCCCCGCGCCGTTGAGCCCCACCAGAGCGATCCTTTCACCCGCTTCGATCCTAAACGAAATGCCGTCGAGGACTTTCTCTTCTCCTTCCGGGTATTGATAGCTGACATTTCGAAACTCGATGGAAAAAGGCGCGCGCGGGATGGGAATTCCTTCTCCCCGGTTCAGTTTTCCCTTGATTTCAAGGTATTCCCGCGTATCGGAAACGGCAAGCGCGGCTTCGGAAACAGATCCCCATGAACCGATAATGTCGGTGAGCATGGTCGAAAGGGATGTGATCGCGGTAAAATACAGCACGAAGTCCGACGCGCTCAAATCTCTGTTTACCGCGCAATATATCAGATATGCATACGCCGCACCGTCGCGGATCAGAACGGCAAGAAAAGACAGAACGGCACTTTCCGCGTCCCACAGATTGTATTTCTTCATCACTCCCAATCTCTGCGCGTTCAGCGATTCCATCAGATCGTGCAGGGGCTTCTTCATGCGGTAAAGCCGCACATCCTTCGCATAGCGCGGATTGGCTCCGAACGTATGGTTCATGTAATCCAACTTCTTGTCAACTTCGTTCAGCGTATCCCGGTCCCGCCACACTCTTTTTCTTTTCCAAGACCGAACCGCAAAATCGACCGCGCATTCCCCCGCAATCAGAAGGAAGAACATTGGATGCAGCATCGTTACGACGGTTCCGAACAGAAGGAATTCAAGCAGACTGACAAGGATATCGGAGAAATGGCGGTGAAGATGCGCGCCTTTCCAGCTTTCATCTGCCCGCATCTTTTTGATGTGAACCTCCGGGTCATATTCCAGATACCAGTCAAAATCCCGTCTTGCCACAGAAAGCCTGTACATGAGGAACATATCGATCTGACCTTCAGATAGATTGATTTTTTGCCGGATCACATTCTGTGCCAGATCAAACACCAGCTTCGCTCCGAGCAAACCGACAATCACGAGCGCGATATAGGAGAACGTGTCCGACGTCTCCAACACGCGCAGGATGGCGGGCGAGGTGTAAAGCCCGATGGCGGACAGGATCAGCGACACCGGGACGGTGAGAACGGCCGTGAACGCCAGACTGCGCTCGTACTCCCACATCAGCTTGTAGATATACCCGACGCAGGAGAACAGCCCGTACTTTGGCTTCCGCTTCGGTTCCTTCTTC
>ONSY01000116.1 GCA_900320605.1 uncultured Eubacteriales bacterium
CAAGCTTGCCTTCGACATTGGTGCCGATCGGATAGCCGAAGCATTCACCGAGCTGCGCACGGACGGAAGGAGCAGGACCAACGACGACATGCTTTGTCGGATCGCTGAGGGCGGCCCAGACTTTCGCGGTATCGTCCTTCTCGGTCAGAGCGCCGGTCGGGCAGACGGTAATGCACTGTCCGCAGTTTACGCAGGAACGTTCCGCGAGATCCATATCGAACGCGCTGCCGATTCTTGAATTGAAGCCGCGGTTCGCAGCTCCGATGACGCCGACATACTGATTCGCCTTGCAGACCGCTACGCAGCGGCGGCAGAGGATGCACTTCGAATTATCACGTACGAGGTGCGGAGCGGAATCATCGATATCGGGCTGCATTTCGTATGTTTTATAGTGGTTCTGGTCTACGCCGTACTCCGCGCAGAGCTGACGCAGTTCGCAGTTGTCGCTTCTGACGCAGGAAAGGCATTCCATGCGATGGTTCGAAAGCAGCAGCTCAAGGGTCATCTTGCGGTAGGCACGCAGTCTGGGAGTATTCGTAAAGACTTCTGTACCGTCACGGTCGAGCGGATATACGCACGCCGTCGCCAGAGCGCGGGAGCCTTTAATCTCAACAAGGCAGATACGGCAGGCGCCGATTGCGTTGATGTCTCTAAGATAACAGAGCGTAGGGATGCGAACGCCGGCTTTGCGGGCAGCGTCAAGAATCGTAGTACCGGATTCGACTTCTACCTCAATGCCGTTAATTTTCACTTTGATCATTTGCATTTCTGTTACCCTCCTTCTTATTGTTTTGAAATGGCGCCGAAGCTGCAGTTGGCCATGCAGGCGCCGCACTTGATGCACTTGGACTGGTCGATTACATGAGGCTGCTTGACTGCGCCGGAGATCGCGCCTACCGGGCAGTTACGGGCGCACTTCGTGCATCCCTTGCACTTTTCAGGATCAATCGTGAATGAGAGCAGATCCTTGCAGACGCCGGCCGGACATTTTTTGTCAACAACATGAGCAATATATTCATCACGGAAATAAAGCAGAGTTGAAAGAACGGGGTTCGGAGCTGTCTGTCCGAGACCGCAGAGAGAGTTCGCCTTGACGTAGTTGGCGAGTTCCTCAAGAGTATCGATATCTTCGAGCGTTCCCTGACCCTTCGTGATCTTGTCGAGGATCTCATACATCTTCCTTGTACCGAGACGGCACGGAGTGCACTTTCCGCAGGATTCGTCAACCGTGAATTCCAGGAAGAATTTCGCAATGTCAACCATGCAGTTGTCTTCGTCCATGACGATCAGTCCGCCGGAGCCCATGATGGAATTAATGGCCGCGAGGTTATCATAATCGATCGGAACATCAAGATGTTTCGCCGGGATGCATCCGCCGGAAGGACCGCCGGTCTGCGCAGCCTTGAACTTCTTGCCGTTCGGAATTCCGCCGCCGATTTCTTCGACGATCTGACGGAGCGTGGTGCCCATCGGAACTTCTACAAGGCCGGTATTGTTGATCTTTCCGCCGAGCGCGAAGACCTTCGTGCCCTTGGATTTCTCAGTTCCCATGGAAGCGAACCATTCAGCACCCTTGAGAATGATCTGAGGAATATTGGCGTAGGTTTCTACATTGTTGAGAACGGTCGGTTTGCCGAAGAGTCCTTTGACTGCCGGATACGGAGGACGCGGACGCGGTTCGCCGCGGTTGCCCTCGATCGAAGTCATCAGGGCGGTTTCCTCGCCGCATACAAATGCGCCGGCGCCGAGACGGAGTTCAAGATCGAAATCAAATCCGGATCCGAAGATATCCTTGCCTAAAAGCCCGTATTCTCTCGCCTGTCCGATGGCGATTTCAAGACGTTTGACAGCGATCGGATACTCAGCACGGACGTAAATGAAGCCCTTCGTGGCACCGATTGCATAACCGGCGATAGCCATTGCCTCGATCACAGCATGAGGATCGCCTTCCAGAACGGAACGGTCCATAAACGCACCTGGATCGCCTTCATCGGCGTTGCACGCTACGAATTTCTGATCGGCATCCTTTACAAGGTTGCGGGCCATATCCCATTTTCTTCCTGTCGGGAAACCTGCGCCGCCGCGGCCGCGAAGGCCGGAATCGGAAACAACCTTGATTACTTCTTCCGGAGTCATTTCCGTCAGAACCTTACCGAGAGCCTGATAGCCGTCCATCGCGATGTATTCGTCGATATTCTCGGGGTTGATTACACCGCAGTTGCGGAGAACGACACGTTTCTGCGCTTTGTAGAACGCGGTATCGCTCAGGGAAACATTTTCGATGATCGTATTGAGATCACCGGTATCTTTGTAGACAAGGCGGTCAACAACGCGGCCTTTGAGAAGATGCTCGGAAACGATTTCCGAAACGTCTTCCGGAGTAACCTTGCTGTAGAACGTACCATCCGGATATACGATAACGACCGGGCCGAGTGCGCAGAGACCGAAGCATCCGGTCTGAACGAGTTTAATCTCGTCAACGAGACCGTTCTTCTCGATCTGCTCTTCAAAAGCCTGCTGGATCGCCTTGCTTCCGGAAGAAGTACATCCCGTACCACCGCAAACGAGTACTTGTGCACGAATCATAGTATTTTCCTCCTACAATGCTTTTATAACTGATAGTTCGTAATCGTATATTCCGAAATGACGTGGCCGCCCTTCAAATGTCTTTCGATTACTTCAGCGGCTTTGTCAGCCGTCATCTTCACGTAGGTAACTTTTTCCTTACCGGCTTCGAAAATCTCAACGACGGGCTCATACTGGCAAACGCCGATGCATCCGGTCTGAGTAACCGTAACCTTGTCGGTAAGACCAGCTTTGGAAACGCCTTCAACAAAAGCGTTCAAAACAGGACGCGCTCCGGCTGCGATACCGCAGGTCGCCATGCCGACTACGACACGCGTTTCACCGGTACCTTCGCGAAGAACGACTTTTTCTTTCATTTTCTCTCTGATCGCTGAAAGTTCTGCCAATGATTTCATAAAGATCTGATCCTTTCTAAAGATATTTGCTGGAAAATTTGCTTTATCAATCGCTGTACTGCTCGCTCAGATATTCTTTTATCCAAACGATCACATCAGCGTTGTTTAACGGGACTTCTTCGCCGAGAACAGAGCGCAGCTCTCTGGTATCAAGAGCGATTTCTCTTCCCGGCAGCTGATGGTGAAAAACAAAATCCAAATCCGGATTGCACTGAATCAGTGCCACAATTGTCGATACAATATCTCCCAACGGCGTCATATCAAGATGATTCTTAAAAAAGGACGCCGACGTCTTCGTACCGTGACTGTCCGGACAATCGGAAATATGGCGGGAAACGATTGAGAAGGACCCCCCCGTCATTTCCGCTTCCATTTTGAGAAGCGGGATTCCGAGACCGACATTCCGTGTGGTGCGCGTTGTGGTAAAAGGGTCTGTCACAGCGGCGAGAAAATCTTCTTTCATCCCGGTGCCGTCGTCTTCAACCGACAGCGAAAGGGTCTCCTCGTCTTCAGCAATTTCAATCGTAATGAGCGTCGCTGAAGCCTTTACGGAATTTTCCGCAATATCGAGAATGTTGAGGGAAAGCTCTTTCATAATGCGCTCCTTAACACCTTGAACAAATTGCTGCGGACAAGATCTCCGCTGTATGGCTCATCCTCCAGAAGGAAGGAATCGTTCTGGTCCCGGATACTCCACAGATTGTGCGAATCCGAAGAGCAGAGAATCCGTTTTTCCCGGAGGATCGGATACTTCTGCAGATATTCCTCTTTTTTTTCAGGGACATTGAGTTCCGCGCACAGAAACTTCGGAGTCTCCGGAAATGTACCGAGAACCGCGATAATTCCGTTTGCCATCCGGTCGATGTGAGCAGGCCAGCAGACTCCGCCGAAACGCTCGACGAGTTCGGGGACTTCCTCAAGTGAAACCGTCGTCGCATTGGGAAGAAGATCATCTTCCCTGCCGATGATGTTGTCCTCCGCGTCGACGATCAGCTGATCACCGAAAATCTCGACCCGGTTTTTAATCCGGACACGCCTTCTGTCAATTTCGTCCCCGAAGGAAATCGCTCCTTCGAGAGTCTCAAAAAGACAGACCACGTGGATTTCCTCGGCTGTCGTGAGCTCCATTCCGGCAATCGGAATAATTCCGAAGCGTTTGCAGGCCTCATAGAAAGCGGGAGTGTTTTTCACACTGTTATGATCTGTCAGCGCGAGAATGTTGAGACCGACAAGCGAAGCCATACCGACGATGTTTGAGGGTGTCATATCATTATCCGCGCAGGGGGAGATACATGAATGAAGATGAAAATCGTAAAAATATCGGTTCATACGAGTCCGGAAAGCTCCAGTGCGATCTCATATGCGGATTTTTCACTGCCCAGAAGATTGATTCCGCGCTGGTTCGCCGCTTCAAGGATGTTATCTTCAACAGTTACGCCCTCCGCAAGGATCACACAGGCAACATCTGAAAGCGAGGCGACAGCGATTACATTGATATTGGACATAATGGTGATCCATACCTGACCGCTCTGCGCTCTCCCCATGACCCAGCTCAGAAGATCACCGATATATACTCCTTTCGCCTCCCGGTCACTTTCCGGAAGCGAAAACACGGTAAGCCCCAGTTTTTCAGCAAGATCATGGACATTCATGGTTCGTTTACTCCTTCGGGATGTTCTGTTTCTCCTGCTCCTGTTCGAGCCGGTATTTCCGGATCACGCAGGCATCGATCGTACTTTCGCCTTTCACGATATCCTCCGCGAGTGCTCTGCAGCTCGGTGCGCCGCAGGAACCGCAGTCAATTCCGGGAAGTTCCTGCCGGAGCTTCTCAATATCGGACATCATTCGGATATTCTTGCCGATATTATCGCTCAGACGGGTCATCGGCTGGTAGACCGGGATATCCTCGAAAAAGCTTTCGTTCGGAATATACCGCTCGTCCGGGCCGAGGAAATTCTGAGAAACCGGAAGATACCGACGCAGATTCTGGAGTCTCGCCTTGGCTATGAACGGGTTTTCCACCGCCATTACACCGCCGACGCATCCTCCTGTGCAGGCATTCAGTTCGATAAACTCAAGCTTCGGGATCATCTCGTTTTCGATCTGATCCAGAATCTTGATTACGTTTTCGATTCCGTCTGCGGCAAGATATTTATCGTTGAAAAGCGCGCCAGCCTCTCCTCCGGAGGTGGCCCAGCTCAGGCCGATCATGCCGGAACGGGAAACCGGAGGCGGAAGCACGCCGCGGTTCATCTTCGCAATCAGCATAAAATAGACATCACTGATTGAGATTACCATGTCGACACGGCTCTTATAGGAACCGAACCCGTTTTTGACATAGCTTGTTTTTGCCGGACAGGGTGAGATGAAACAGACGCCGATCTCTTCCGCAGTAAACTCCGGATGCGCCTTCAGCGCCCTGTCACGCGCCCGCATCGCCGCTATTTCCATCGGAGGCAGAAGCGGCAGAAGGTTATCTTTTAAATACGGAAAGCGCAGCGCGATCAATCGTGCGATCACCGGACAGGCTGAACTGATTACCGGTTTCTTGATGCCTTCCGTTTTCAGGTACAGTCGCGTATATTCGCTCACGAGCTCCGCAGCCTGAGAGACTTCGTAGACTTCATCAAAACCGATGTCGAGAAGCCCCTGAAGGACATAATCGATATCGTCCAGCTCTTCGAACTGCCCGTACAGACTCGGTGCCGGCAGCGCGATGCGCCATTTGAAATCCCCGATATTTTCAAGGGTATTGCATTCAGCCCGCTTCGCTTCGTGAGGACAAACACGGATACACTCGCCGCAGTCGATACAGCGCTGGGAATTGATTACCGCATGCCCGTCGCTGATCCGGATCGCTTCGGTCGGGCAATGCTTAAGGCAGGTGGTACAGCCTGTGCATTTCGAGCGGTCGAGCAGAACCGAATGCTGATAAGTGTCCATTTTATTTCCTCATCCTTGCAGACTCAGAAATTCACCCGCATCGTGATGCAGGTTCCCTTGCCGAGCTGCGTTTCAATATTCATTTCGTCGGTATACCGCTTCATGTTCGGCAATCCCATTCCGGCGCCGAACCCAAGAGAGCGGATATTATCCGGCGCAGTTGAGAAACCTTCCTGCATGGCTAGATCAACGTTGGCAATGCCCGGGCCTTCGTCCCGCAGGACGATCTCAACGCAGTGCTCTGAAACATAGACGTCCGCTGTACCGCCGCCCGCGTGTATTACCATATTGATTTCGCCTTCGTACATGGCAATCGACACTTTCCGGATAATCTCCGGAGGAACGCCGATCTGGCGAAGGTTCTTTTTTACTTCAACGGAAGCCTGTCCGGCGGAAGTAAAGTTCGTTCCGTCCACATCGAAGTGGAAACCGAGACGCTCATCACTCATGGCTTTCACCATATCCGGTAAGTCCGTTCGTAAAGAGTCTTCCGCACGCTTCGTACATGCGCAGATCGGTCGTAATCATAACCATGCCGCATTCATCGGCCAGTTCGATCATTTCCTTTGTCGGCTGTTTAGAGCGGACAAATACGATGCATACCATGTCCATCATTTCAGCGGTGCGGATTACCTGAGAATTGACGAGGCCGGTCAGCAGAACGGCCTGATCCTTCACATAAGCAAGAACGTCGCTCATCATATCGCTGCCGCAGGCGGAATACACATCACGGTCGAGATGATCCTCTCCGCAGAGAATTCTTCCTTCGAGCAGTTCTTTGATCACGTTGATTTTCATAAGGCAGGTTCCTCTTTATGAAGCTTTTATGCGGAATATTTCGCAAGAATCTTCGGTACTTCGTCCGGTGTAAGACGGCCGTAGACCTCTTCGTTGATCATCATAACCGGTGCGAGACCGCATGCGCCGACGCAGCGGCAGGCGTCAAGAGAGAATTTCATATCCTCGGTGCATTCGCCGCCGGCGATGCCGAGTTCTTTCTGGATACGGTCGTAAACATTACCGGAGCCTTTTACGTAGCAGGCGGTTCCGAGACATACGGAAATTTTATTCTCACCTTTCGGATTGAGGGAGAACTGTGAATAGAAGGTGGAAACACCGTAAATCTCCTCAAGCGGAACACGAAGCTCTTCAGAAATAATCTTCTGGACTTCGATCGGCAGATATCCGTAAATTCCCTGGGCTTTCTGAAGGATCGGCATCAGTGCCCCGCCTTCATCCTTGAGTTCGGCAATCACTGTGCGAAGCTCCTGTTCCTGCTCAGGAGTTCCACGGAAAGGAACTTTCGTTTTCTTGTTTGGCATAAATCGATTTCCTCTCTTCCTTGCGGGAAAACTTCCCGCGATAGTAGTAGATTCTGTGCCATACCGCCAACCGGTTTTTCAGCACGCGAAGGCGCAAAAATACCCCACAGGCACAGTTTTATACACTATGAATTATAGCATAAACACAATAAAAAGAACAGACGGTATTTCCGCTAAACTTACTGAATTTTTTTTGTCTTTTTTCTACAGTTTCACACCTTTGAATTTGTAAATAACTACCTACTTTCCGAATTGGCCGTAAAACCCGTTGTAAAAGGTCCCGTCTTCCTATATAATCTAATCAGTAACAACAGAAAAGGAGTGACTTGATGAACAGCAGTTTTATGGAATCCTATCAGAAAAACACGGTCGTTTTCCGCAATTTTGAGAACATGGCGAAGCTTCCTCCCGCAGAAAGCCTGAAAGAACGGCGCGCCGAGATTGTTCCGGGCATGGAAAACATCTGGTATGAATATCTTCCCGAAAGCGCGAAGGCAAAAGGAAAATATCCTCTGGTCGTTCAGATTCACGGCGGCGGAAACGACGGCCGCCGATGGGCTGATTTCACCATCTGGCATAAGATCGCCGATCGTGAGGGCTTTATGGTGATTTATCCCAACTCCCCTGATTATGAAACCTGGAAATGCGGGGACCGCGACATTCAGTTTGTTTATGATCTGATCGAAAAGATCTGCGCAGAATATCCGATTGACCGGGAACGCATCTACATGCAGGGCATGTCGAACGGCGACATGATGACTCTCGCGTTTACCATGCAGCATCCCGAAGTGCTCGCGGCCGCGGGATACATGACAGGATCCTCCCCCGAGGAAATGATCTGTGACGAACGTCCTGTCGGCGCTCTCCCGGTTCTTCAGATGCGCGGGGAAAAGGACGTCTTTTTCCATCTTCCCGATCCGCTTCCGGAAAACTACTATATTTATGAAAAACGCTACGGGATGAATGATCTCAACCGTTTCCTCTGGCAGGATGCGAACAAAGCGCGAAGTGTTCCGAAGATGCAGATCCGCGGCAAGAACAATCTCCTCTACTATGAGGGAGAAAAGGCCCCTGTGATTGTCTGGGAAATCAAGGATATGGGACATCGGGAGCCGGCTGAGGGAGCCGAGATGCTCTGGGAAACGCTTTACCGTTTCTGCCGGCGTGTCGATGGAAAAACCGTCTGCAGCCTTGAATTCGCACAGGACGAAACAGCCGTTGCCTTCTCTACCGGTTCCCTGAAAATCCTCAAAGCCGGAAAACTGATCGATTACACATCAAACAAAGACGGATATCCCCGTGTTTTCAAGGCTTCCGCCGGTGAGCACTTCGCCGCTGCGCCGCTCGACGAGATGTTCGAAACTCCGGCTTTGTACGCGCCTGCGGAGCTTCTCTGCGCCGCATTCGATGCAAAGCTAGAAACGTTTGAGGCCGGAGACCGCATTCAGCTTGCGTTCCCGTCGGGTGAAACGCTTGAACTCTATTCAAATTCCCTGCTTGTTCTCAAAAACGGACGCTACGTCTCCCTCAAAAAGCCATGCACACTGCTCTGTGGACAGTTCCTGATTCCGGTCGGCGAACTGATGGCACAGGTCTTCGGAAAATGTGTTTCCGAAGTTGAGGGCGTCATGCTCATCACTGATCACTTCAGTGAGCTCGGCCGCTATACCGCCCGCATGATCCGTGAGGCAACCGGCGGAATTCAGACCCTCTGACTGCTCTGAATCAAAAA
>ONSY01000216.1 GCA_900320605.1 uncultured Eubacteriales bacterium
CATATTATGATTGACAGCGATCGGGGATTGTTCACCGATAAAGAGCGGAGCGACTTCCATATCACGATCAACTTTTGCAGCGGCTGCATGATTCAGGTTGCGGAACGTATCCCCGTAGCGCTTTGGACGCGGCGCAGGTGGCGGAGTATCTTCGCCTTCCTTTTTCGGCGGAGGAGGCGGGGGAGCGGGGAACTGAACACGCACCGGTCCATTGCCGTCGCGGATCTGTGTAAACCATTCGCGAATCGCCGTACTGGTGATATCCGTTTCGCGTTCTTTCAGAAAATTCTTAGTGATGTGTTCATCCTTCGCATTGTACATCAGGTTTTCGCCGAAAACAACTTCATTATGGCTTCGGACGCGAGCAAGCTGCGCAAAATTACCGAATTCCGTATTACGCAGCCGGGCTCCCGCGCGATAAGCAGCCGCGATGCCGTCGCCGCGACCGCTCGACCACATTGAACCGATCCGATAATTTTGACTCCCCGTTGCCAGTACAACCTTTTTCGCCTCTATTACTGTAGGAGTGCCATCGAGAATAGAAAATACCACGGCACCGGTAATGCCATTCTCATCCGTCAGAAGATCAATCAACGCAGTTTTATCAATAAAGCGAACACCATATTTCTCCGCGGTTCTTCTGATTTTCAACGTGATATCAAGATCAGTGGCAATCATCGCTGTCATCGGTCCGGTCGGGAAGACATTGAAGGTTCCATCATCCCGACGGGGCAGTGAAGCACCCCAGGACGCAAGCTTTTCAAGCATATAGGGATTCATTTCAACATATTTAGCCATCAGTTCCTGATCGCCGAGATATGCTCCGATCTTTTCTGCGTGAAACTTAACAAATTCCCATGGATCGATTTTATTCGGATCAAAATACTGAAGAACTCCTCCGCCACGATTGGCTTTTCCAGAATATCCGGAAAAATTCTTCTCAACAATCAGAATGTCAGCCTCTGGATTCAATTCTTTTGTTGCAACAGCACAGCAAAGGCCTCCAACTCCGCCGCCAAGAATCAGAATATCACAAGATTCTTTCCTGTATTCCATCTCTATTCCTCCTTAACGGTAGCGCTCAAACGACTGCAGAAAATGCTCGCTTTCATAATCCGGGATGACTTCGATTGCATCTCGTCTGCAGACAGACTGACAATAGAAGCAATGCTCACAGTCTTCAACGTATTTGAAAATCGGCTTCTTCTTTTCAGTATCCCATCGGATAACATCGACAAAGCATGACTTATAACAGAGCCCGCAGCCGACGCATTTTTCGGGATCAAACACGATCTGATGCTTAGTTCCGATCAAAAGACTTCACCTCTTTACAGCTTATGTGATTATTATACAGTTTTAAGCAAAGCTGCACAAGCTTTATTGAGAAAAATAAACGAATAATAAGAAATAATACAGAATTTATCCCCATGTCTTTGCGGAAGCATTCAAATCGTTGACACTTTATCGAAAGAAGAATATACTCTTAATGTGAAATCTTTCAGAAAAGCGGAGGATTATTCAATGAAACAGAAAAGTGCCGCGGAGCGTGCTCTGTGGGCTCAGTTTGACGCTCTTGAACTCGGATCAGGTTGGGATCTGGGAGATATTGTGAAACCGCAGATCCTCATCGAGGATGCGTTCGGCGACAGCCATCCCGGTTCTGTGCATCTGAATCGCCTTGCGGAACAGATAAAATACGGCGTATTCGAAAGCGGTGGATTTCCAGCTCAGTATCACGCTACGGATATCTGTGACGGATGTGCACAGGGGCATCGGGGAATGAATTATATTCTAGCTTCACGGGAGGCAATCTGCGATCTTGTCGAGATGCATGCAAATGTCCTTCCATGGGATGGAATGGTTCTGACTTCCTCCTGCGACAAATCAATTCCCGCCCATTTGAAGGCTATTGCGCGCTGTGATATCCCATCTATTTTTGTCCCAGGCGGAAGTATGCGTCCCGGTCCGAACATGACAACATCACTTCTTGCCGGAGATATATCCCTTCGGCAGAAAAGAAAGGGAGAAATAACAGAGCGTGAAGTTCTTGATTATAAACTGACCGGATGTCCTTCTCCTGGTGCTTGTACTTTTCTTGGAACTGCAAGCACGATGCAGTGCATGGCAGAAGCGCTTGGGCTCGCACTTCCTGGGACAGCACTCGCTCCCGCGACGATGCGTGATATTCTCGGCTTTTCACGTCAGGCAGGAAAACAGATCATGCAGCTTATTCAGCTCGGTCTAAAGCCGTCCGATATTTTAACACGCAAAGCATTTGAGAATGCCATCATTATTCACAGCGCGATCGGCGGATCAACCAATGCGGCCATTCATCTTCCTTCAATCGCTTTGGAACTTGGCATAGAAATCGAACCGGAACTTTTTGACCGGATCAATCACGAGACACCTCACATCGGAAACATCGATCCAAGCGGACAGCATTTAACGGAAGCATTCTGGTTTGCCGGCGGTATTCCGATGGTGGAAATACTCCTTCGTGACCGGCTGAATCTTGACGTTATGACCGTAACCGGAAAAACACTCGGTGAAAACCTTGAAACACTTGAAAAGCATGGCTTTTTCGATCGATATATCGGCTATCTGCACAACTACGGACTGCAGCGTGATGACGTGATTATTCCTCCGGAAAAAGCGGAAGAAATCGGATCAATAGCAATCCTTCGCGGCAATCTGGCACCGGAAGGCGCGATTGTAAAATATTCTGCTTGCCGCCCTGAAATGCGTACCCATAACGGACCCGCCCGTGTGTTTGACAGTGAGGAGGATGCTCACTCGGCTGTTGTTGAAGGCAGAATTGAACCCGGCGATATTATAGTAATCCGCTACGAGGGACCCAGAGGAAGTGGAATGCCTGAAATGCTGATGACAACGGAGGCGATTGTCTGCGACAAGAAGCTCAACGGAATGGTCTCGCTTATCACAGACGGACGTTTTTCCGGCGCCACGAGAGGCGCCGCCATCGGTCATGTCAGTCCTGAAGCTGCGTCCGGCGGACCAATCGCTTTTGTTGAAGAAGGGGACATTATTTCATACAATACCGAAAAGAGAACGATTGATATTACCGGTATTCACGGAGTTTCAATGCCCCCGGAGGAAATTGAACAGATACTCAAAAGCAGAATGAAGGAAGGAAAGATACTGCCCAGGCCTGTACGGAAGGGCTTTTATAAACGTTATACCGACGGCGCTTTGTCAGCAATGCGCGGTGCCGGTCTCCAGTAAACTGCTTTCATCACAAATATAGACAGATCAGATTTGAAACAGAAAAGGGGCCATGAAATAACGATTATCTCGTTATTTCACAGCCCCTTTTCTGCAAATTACTGTTTACTTTTTTCTTTTCTTTTTCTTTTTTCCGCTTCAAGCGCGGCGTAATCCGTGAGTTCGGAATATGCCGGCTCAACACGTACGTCTCGTTCACCGCGATAGGGAAGTGCATGACCGCCCATTGCAATGAATACATTTCCGGTGAACTCGTGAATTGTTTCCAGAAGGCCGGTCGATTTACATTCTTCCATTTCCATCATCAGTGTGCGAAGACCAACGCCTCCGAGATTCTTCGAATAGAAAGACATCATCAGCATATTGTCGTTGAATCGTCTGAACAGACTCGCATGGAGACCGTCCATTGCGTAAACCGGTTTATCGAACTGCTTCCATGGTCCCCAAAGCTCACCTGATTCACTTTTTGCAATACCGATTGCATCACCATAAGGTGTCTCATTTGACCAGAGGATGACAAGAGAACCATCTTCCATTCTCCACACGCATGGCCCGGAAGCAGCGCCGCCGCCGTCATTGGAAGTATACATGAAGTCGTCTCCCCAAGGCGCCTCGGAACCGCGGAACAGGATCACCGGCCGTCCGGTTGCATGAGTGAGATCATCCGATACCGGGACAGCGGCGATTTGTCCATCGTAAACCTGAACCCAGTCATGTGCGAAAACAAGCCATGTTTCTCCGTCCCGATCGACATACAGTGTACCGTCCATGCACTGCCAGGCAGCAGGGGTGAGCGGTTCTCCGACCGGTTTAAAAGGTCCGAGCGGACTGTCAGCCTTCAGAGCCTGTATTTTGCGGAGCTTTCCAGGAGCGCTGAAAGCAGCAATCATGTAGTATGCTCCGTTTCTATAGTAAACTTCCGGACCGGTATAATCATCGCTTGCCCAGAAATCGTTCTGTTCGAAAACGAGGATTGGATTGCTCCAATGGATAAGATCTTCACTCACCATTGCGTAGAATGTATTGCCGGTGCCTTCACGTTTACGAGGGGTAATCCCGCACGAAAAATGATTTGCATAAAGGTAATACTTCTTCGACTTCGGATCCGTAAAAATAAACGGATCAGGAACACTGAGGTTATGAACGTGAACAGGATATTCCATAAAATCATTCCTCCTTTTTCGCTTTTTTGGCCCGGAGCTCAGAAAGCGTCATCGGGTAGGTGAAGGCTGGTTCCTCAGAGAATTTTCTGCCTCGGTAAGGTTTGGCGTTTCCACCGGCAGTATCGAGCCAGTTTCCGGTCAGTTCATTGACGATATGGAGCTCACCGTTACGTTCTTCCATTTCAAAAATAGTCAGCATCTTCGGTCCCTGATCACAAACGTGCATTGACATCATCAATTGATTATCCTCAAAACGTCTGAAAAGGGAACAGTGACCGCCGTCATGAGCATAGATCGGGCGTTCCATCTGTTTCCACGGGCCCCAGATTTTACCTGTTTCGCTTTTTGCGTAACCAAGGCAGTATCCTGTACGGGATCTTCCTGTCCACAGCATCCATAGCTCGCCTTCATCGGAGCGGTAAAGAAACGGAGCTTCCGCCACACCACCGCCGTCTGTTTTTGACCAGATCTGATCGTCTGACCACGCTGCATCAGAACCACGGAAAAGAATCATCGGGCCGTGTGTTGTTCTGGAAAAATCATCCGAAAGAGACTGCAGGAGCATCTGACCGTCAGAAACCTCATACCATAGATGCGAATAGATGAGCCATGGGTGATTTTCCTCATCTACATAAAGCGTACAGTCTAACATATCCCAATCGCGCGGTCCGTAAGGTTCATTGGAAAGCGGTCTGAACGGACCAAGCGGGTTGTCAGCACATACGATCATCGGGTGGAGTGTGCTGTACTGCGGGGTAGAAGTCGTTGCAAGATAGTATTTACCAAGCAGGTAATGCATTTCCACCGCAGGATATCCGGTTTTCCCCCAGAAATCAGGATACAGCGTGCTGTCAAAAATGATTTGAGGTTCACTCCAATGAACAAGGTCCTCACTCACAAGTGAGAATATCTTTCCGAATCCGCGCACAGGTTTGCCGTCAATCGTAAAACCGGATGAAGTCATATAGTATTTTTTTGTAACAGGATCCGCGAGGATAGCCGGATCACTTGTCAAAATTGAACGCGCGTGGATGGGATATTCCATGAATACGCCTCCTTTTTCGAGAAAACTGCAAGAACGCAGGAATTGCCGTGAAAACGGCAGCTCCTGCGTTTGCCAGGTAACAAAAATAAATCAGTCGCGTGTGGAAATCTTACCTTTGTCGGAGAACTTCGTCGCCGGAGCCATCGCCCAGCGTACACGGCGTCTGCGAGCCATACCGTGAGAGTAATCTTCAAGATGAGAGAACTGCGGTTCGATCTGAATCGGTGCATTGCCGCGGTAGGGAAGTGCATGACCGCCCATTGCACAGCGGAAATTACCGGTGAATTCGTGAACTGTCTCGAGAAGACCAGTCGCGAAGCATTCTTCCATCTCGCAGATCAGCATTCTAAGACCGATTCCGCCCTCGTTCTTTGAATAGAAGGGCATCATGATCATCCCGTCACAAAGGCGACGGAACAGACTCGCGTGAATACCGTCAAGTGCCCACACGGGTTTGTCATATTGTTTCCACGGTCCCCAGATTTCTCCGGACTCGCTCTTCGCAATACCGATAGCGTCGCCGTAAGGTGTTTCATTCGACCAGAGGATAACGAGACCGCCGTCTTCCATTCTCCAGACACAGGGACCGGAAGCGGCTCCACCGCCGTCATTGGAAGTGTACATGAAATCATCACCCCAGGGGGCATCTGATCCGCGGAATAGAATAACAGGTTTCCCGGTCGCGTGTGTCAGATCATCCGATACCGGAACTGCAGCAATCTGACCGTCGTATACCTGAACCCAGTCATGTGCGAAAACAAGCCAGGTTTTTCCGTCACGATCCACATAAAGAGTACCGTCCATGCACTGCCAGGCAGCAGGTGTAAGCGGCTCACCGATTGGCTTGAAAGGTCCAAGCGGACTGTCAGCTTTCAAAGCCTGAATTTTACGCAGTTTACCCGGAGCGCTGAACGCAGCGATCAGATAGTACGCACCGTTTCTGTAGTAAACCTCAGGGCCGGTATAATCATCGCTCGCCCAGAAATCATTCTGTTCAAAAACGAGGATAGGATTACTCCAATGGACAAGATCCTCACTGACCATTGCATAGAAAGTGTTGCCGGTACCCTGACGTTCACGCGGGGTGAGGCCGCAATGGAACACGTTGGAATAGAGGTAGTATTTTTTCGTTTCGGGATCCGCAAGGATAAAGGGATCTTCAACGTTCATTTGATGTACGTGAACAGGATAATCCATGAATCATTCCTCCTCCAGTTTCACTTTTGCCTGCTCAGCAAGCTCTTCGAGAGAACCCGGATAAGTCATCGCAGGTTCTTCCGTGCACTTCTGACGTCTGTATTTAATCGCATTTCCACCGGAAGTATCAAGCCAGTTGCCGGTCAGCTCATTGATAATATGAAGCTCACCGTTTCTTTCTTCCATCTCAAAGATTGTAAGCATCTTCGGGCCTTTGTCGGCAACATGCATTGACATCATCAGCTGGTTGTCTTCAAGACGTCTGAAAAGGACACAGTGACCGCCGTCATGTGCATAAATCGGACGTTCCATCTGTCTCCAGGGACCCCAGATCTTACCGGATTCACTCTTTGCATAGCCAACACAGTAACCGGTACGGGAACGGCCTGTCCAGAGCATCCAGAGTTCGCCATTTTCTGCTTTCCAGAGATAAGGAGCTTCAGCGATACCGCCTCCATCTGTTTTTGACCAGATCTGATCGTCCGCCCAAACGGCATCGGAGCCACGGAACAGAATCATCGGTCCGCCGATTGTGTGTGAAAAATCATCGGAGAGGGGGAGAAGGACCATCTGACCATCGGATACCTCGTACCAGAGATGAGAGCAGATCAGCCAAGGATGGTTATCTTCATCCAGATAGAGGGTATTGTCGAGCAGATCCCATCCGGCAGGTCCGTAAGGCTCATCGGAGAGTGGCTGGAACGGTCCAAGCGGATTATCGGCCGCCAGGATCATCGGATGGCCGGTATCTCCGCGGGGAGAACCTGTGCCGACCAGATAGTATTTTCCGCCCAGATAATGCATCTCTGTTGCCGGATAACCGGAAAATCTGGCCCAGAAATCCGTCTCAGTGCAATCGAAGATAACCTGCGGATCACTCCAGTGAATCAGATCTTCGCTCACAAGACATACGATTTTTCCCATACCGCGCGACGCAGGTTTGCCGTCGATCGTGAAATGAGAAGAGGTCATGTAGTATTTTCCGGAAGCTTTGTCCGCTAAAATACACGGGTCACTCGTAAGAATTCCATGAGCATGGTTTGGATATTCCAATTCGATTCCTCCTTTTGAATCTTGATACTGATTTTATCATACAACATTATTTCGAATTTTAAAAGTGTTTTTTTGAAAATCGTCCATACTTTTTTTCCAATATAAGAAATTCTTTGGTTAAATCGACTATTAATAATATTATTTAGATAGTCAAGACCACCCCTAAGAGGGGTGGCTTGACAAGCGGCCTAGAAGGCCGAATAACAGCCAGCGCCTAAACGACGCTGGCTTTCAC
>ONSY01000013.1 GCA_900320605.1 uncultured Eubacteriales bacterium
CTGAGACGCGAAATACGTATATTTGTTTCTCGCCTGGGATTCTCCGGCAAACGCCGCTTCCAGATTTTTCTCCGTCTGCGTTCCCGCATAGCGATTATTTCCAGCCATAGGTTCTCCTCCGTTTTTCATAAAGTCACAGAAGTCTTCTCTCCCGCGTACTCCCTATTTTAGCGGATCAGAGAATTCTTGTCAATCGGAAAAGAGAGCGGTCGAATAATAACGGTCCCCGCTGTCCGGCAGCAAAGCTACGACCGTCTTCCCTTTGTTTTCCGGCTTTTTGGCCAGTTCAATCGCCGCGAAAAGTGCCGCACCGGAAGAAATACCGACAGACACACCCTCTTTTTTCGCGAGCAGCTTCGCAGTTGCAAACGCATCGTCGTTCTGAACCGGGAAAACTTCATCGTAAACTGCCGTATTGAGAACATCCGGAACAAAACCGGCACCGATACCCTGAATCTTATGAGCACCGCCGTGCCCTTCGGAGAGGACCGGAGAACTTGCCGGTTCAACCGCTATGACCTTCACCTCAGGTTTCTGAGATTTCAGGTATTCACCAACTCCGGTGACCGTACCGCCTGTACCCACACCGGCAACAAAGATATCGACTGCTCCTTCAGTATCGTTCCAGATTTCCGGACCTGTTGTCGCACGGTGGATCGCCGGGTTCGCCGGATTGACAAACTGACCGGGAATAAATGCGTTCGGAATCTCTTTTGCAAGCTCATCTGCCTTCGCGATTGCCCCGCTCATACCCTTTGTGCCGTCCGTCAGAACGATTTCAGCACCGTACGCTTTCAGAATATTGCGGCGCTCAACGCTCATCGTTTCCGGCATCGTCAGAATAATCCGGTAACCTTTTGCGGCTGCAATTGAAGCAAGTCCGATTCCCGTGTTGCCGGAAGTCGGCTCAATAATAACGGAGCCTTCTTTCAGGAAACCCTTTTCCTCAGCATCCTCAATCATCGCCTTGGCGATACGGTCCTTTACGCTGCCGGCCGGATTGAAGTATTCGAGTTTCAGAAGCAGAGTTGCCTCCAGTCCCAGCGCTTTCTCGAGGTTAACCGCCTCAACAAGCGGAGTATTGCCGATCAAACCGAGTGTGCCTTTATAGATTTTTGCCATATTAGATTCCTTCCTTTCAAATCAAACCGCCGAAAAACCATTTTCGAGGTCTGCAATAATATCGTCGATGTGCTCAGTTCCGATTGACAGACGGATCGTGTTCTGACCGATCCCCTGATCGCGCAGTTCTGAATCTGAAAGCTGTGAATGAGTCGTTGATGCCGGATGGATCACAAGGCTCTTGACATCCGCGACGTTTGCGAGCAGCGAGAAAATCTTCAGAGAATCAATGAAACGCCATGCTTCCTCACGTCCGCCTTTGATCTCAAAAGTGAAAATCGAGGCGCCGCCATTCGGGAAGTATTTTTCATAGAGCGCATGATCAGGATGTTCCGGAAGAGAAGGATGATTGACTTTTTCCACTTTCGGATGATTTTTCAGGTATTCAATAACCTTCTTCGTGTTCTCCGCATGACGCTCCAGTCTCAGTGAAAGGGTCTCAACTCCCTGCAGAAGCAGGAACGCTGCGAACGGTGAGATACACGCGCCTGTATCGCGCAGCAGTATCGCGCGGATATAGGTTGCAAACGCCGCCTTTCCGGCCGCTTCTGTAAAGCGGACTCCGTGATAACTCGGATTCGGCTCGCTCAGCCAGGGATAGTTCCCGCTCTTAGCCCAGTCAAATGTTCCGCCGTCGACAATTACTCCGCCGAGAGTGGTGCCATGACCGCCGATAAACTTCGTGGCGCTGTGAACCACAATGTCCGCACCGTACTCAATCGGCCGGATCAGGTACGGCGTGCCGAAGGTATTGTCTATGACGAGCGGAAGGCCGTGGCGGTGAGCAATACCGGCGATCGCTTCGAGATCGGGGATATCGCTGTTCGGATTACCGAGTGTCTCAAGATAAATTGCCCGTGTGTTCTCCTGGATTGCGTTCTCGACCTCTTCAAGGTTATGAGCGTCGAAGAATGTCGTTTCAATTCCGTACTGCGGAAGTGTATGGGCGAGCAGGTTATAGCTGCCTCCGTATATCGTCTTCTGCGCTGCAATATGGCCGCCGTTTGCCGCAAGGGCCTGAATCGTGTAGGTGATCGCAGCAGCACCGGATGCTACCGCCAAACCGGCGACTCCGCCTTCAAGCGCCGCGATCCTTTTCTCAAAGACTTCCTGTGTCGAATTTGTCAGTCTGCCGTAAATATTCCCGGCATCAGCAAGGCCGAATCTGTCAGCGGCATGCTGAGAATTATGGAATACATAACTTGTGGTAGCGTAAATCGGTACCGCGCGTGCATCGGTTGCGGGATCCGCCTGTTCCTGGCCAACATGAAGCTGCAGTGTTTCAAATTTGTAATTACTCATTATTATAATCTCCTTTTTCTTTATTTTAAAGCTTAATTCGACGTTTCCCGGTTTTTTCACAAAAAAACCGGGAGCTTTTCTAAGAAAGCTCCCGGGCAGGTGAATGCAGCAATACTCTGGGATTTCTGCATCATACAGAGACGTAC
>ONSY01000050.1 GCA_900320605.1 uncultured Eubacteriales bacterium
TAGATTTCATTGCGGCGCAAGCGTTCCTCAAGCGGCAGTTTTTCAGCTTCATCGATCTCATAGACGCCGAAAGTATCAAACATGCGCGCAGCCGGATCCACCTCCACGAATGTGCACCAGGGGAGCCAGTGATAACGTCCGCGGTACTGCTGTTCCGAAATGGAACCGCCTTCGTTGACAAGACCGATATATTTATAACCGCAGGAACCGTCGATGTCATTCGCCTGCTTGACGTTCTTATGGATAAATTCGGCAAAATCGCGGTACTGCGGATCCCCGGAGAGAAGATAAAGACGGTAATACACGTAGCTGCATGCGGCCATATAGACGTCTCCGCCTCCAACCCCGACCGTGACGTTGCTTGTGCCGGAAATGTGATTTCGCGCAAACGGGTGGCATGGGTAGGGCATATCAACCGGGAAGTTCCATACAAAGGTGAAGGTTTCAACATAATCCGCAGCCGCGCAGGCAGCTTCGAGATAACGCGGATTCTTTTCGAGATCGTATAACGCTATAAAGGCGAACATCGCGTAAATTCCGGATTCCTTATCCATTACGTCCGACTGGTCGCAGGTACCGCCGCGGTATTCAAAGCCGAGTGTTTCGTTTTCATAGGTCCAGTCGCCCGCACGGATCGCCGCCCTGCGGAGCGATTCGTTTCCGGTTACCAGATACAGCTGAACGAAGAAGCGGATGATGCAGGGAGTGGAAGCTTTGGAATCGAGGCAGGGTTCGCCTTCATAGGTGTAGGCGCGGCAGAAGCTTCCATCTGAATCCTGACGCCGAAGCAGCCAGGATGCGGCGTTTTTGCAGTATTCAAGCCACTCGGGATGCTCAATGCCGCGGTTGTGTTCAAACACATAGGCGTCAAGAATCGCCTCAAGTCCATCGCCCAGCTGACGTACCCATACGGGCTGAGGTTCACGCTGATGAGCTGAAAGATGAAGCCAGTCAACCGGACAGCCGTCATCCGCAACCTGAGAAACCCAGAAATTCAGTATTCCATAGCCTTTTTCAATCGCCTCTTCATCATTTTCCAGAACGCCCCACCGAAGCAGCTGATAGCCGATTCCGGCCTGCTGTCCGACAAATCCGATCTCTGCGGAGTAGGAATTCGGATCGAAATCCGGAAGCTGCGCGACAAACGGAGTTCCCCAG
The DNA here is from genome assembly GCA_900320605.1 of uncultured Eubacteriales bacterium. Taxonomy (GTDB): domain Bacteria; phylum Bacillota; class Clostridia; order Oscillospirales; family Acutalibacteraceae; genus RUG612. Next base: position 1,159 of record ONSY01000050.1, read on the forward strand.
CTTTCACCGAAATTCTGGGTAACATCACGCAGAAAACGTATCATGTTTCGGTAAAGAGCGGCGTTGTCAACCTTGAAAAGCCGATCCTTCAGACGCGGATAAACCTCACGCCATGTATGTTTCATCATTGAGGCAAAATCCGGATGCCAGGAAAAGGTGACTCCGATTGCGTAATCCTGAACAAATCCGACGCGCATCGGGTGGACCCAGATGATATTCTGAAGCGGAAGATCGACATTCCAGGGACCGCGGGCGGCTGCCGGTGTCTGACCATTGACGGCAGGATAAATGTAGTCAATTGAAAGACCCTGCGGAGCAGCCTCCGGAAGCGGGGTTCTCATTACATGACCGTAGTAGGTATAAGTCAGAGCTTCCGCTTTCGGACGGGAAACACCGAAAGAGCCGACCGTCATTTTGGAGTCCACGTAGGCATAGTTTTCGGTTGAGGTTCGGTCGAGCGAAGGCAGAGTTGCGTCCGCATTCCAGCGAGAGAAGGCGATTGTCTCACCGCTTTCGATATGCTGCGCCGCAAACATCGGAAGCCCGGAGTAGGTTTCCTTGCGCCAGTAGTAGGAAAGATCCGTGTTTTTCATCAGCGCGTAATTGCCTGCGTACTCATTATGGAGATAGAGCTGTCCGGGTGAGAAATAGTCATAATCTAGCAGTTCATCGGATTGCGCAAGGGTGAAAGACAGTTTTGTGGCAAAACCAAGATCCCGTGGGTCCGCTTTTATGACTTCGGCACGCCGTGAGATTCTGAGCGCACCGGATTCGATACTGTAGCGGTCGCATACGTCGATCTTAGAACCGTTTCCGGTTTCAAAGACTCCGCGAGCCTTGATTCCGCCGTTTTCTTCCGAGACTGTGTGGTACGGGATTTCCGAAAATACAACGATTGCTTCATAGGTTTTTACGCTGACGTAGATCGGTCGGCTGTTGCGGTAGAGGATACGATCTCCCTTTTCAACGAGTACGCCTCCGTCTTCGAAACATACGTGATACTCACCAAAGATCAGTTCCGGCATAGCTTTTCCTCCTTCAACCCACGGCTGGCGGGTTTTTTCTTATTTCCTATTATATCATCTCCTGAATGCTATTACAATATGGACGGAAGCTCAATTTGGCCGGTATGATAACTCGCGGTGAAGGGGATATAATCACAGCTCGGATCCTAAGAAACAAAATCAAAAATTCCGTGATCGGAATATGACGTAGCAACATATTTAAATAAAAAGAGGGTTGCTTTTAAACCGGTTTTATGGTTTAATGTAAAAGGAGTTATCTGGGCTTACACTAAGAAAAGGCAAGGAGAACTTTTATCATGGCCAGTGAAATGATCAAAGCAATTCTGGAAACAGAAGAGGAAAGCCGGCGTCTTGAGGCACAGGCGAAGGAAGAGGCGGAGGCAGTCCGTGCAAGTGCAAAAGAGGAAGCATCCGCAATCCTTGAGAATGCAAAATCCGAATGTGCAAAGCTGATTTCAGAACAGGAAGATACTAGCCGTCAGGAAACGCAGGCGCTCCTTGAAGAAGCACGTTCGCAGGCACGCAAGGAATGCGAAGCGCTTGCGGAATCTGCGGAAAAGAACCTTTCAGATACAGTCGCCAAGGCGATTGAAATGCTCGTAAAATAACGTCAGACCCGACAACATGAAAAGTGTGGTGAATCTATTTGGCAAAGCTTAAGATGAAGTCGGTCCGGATTATCGCTTTGAAGCAGGACCGCAAACGGCTTCTTGAGCATCTGCAGGACAGCGCCCTTGTGGAAGTTGCCTCATCCGAAAAAGCTGAAGAAGGCTTTGAGCGGCTTGACACTTCCGCACAGCTGCGTCAGTTCGAGCGTAATATCGAACTGACGGAAAGCGCACTGAAAATCCTTTCGGAGGTCGCACCGGAAAAGAAGGGAATGCTCGACAGCTTCCGCGGCCGGCGGGAAATTGATCCTGATGAGATCGGACGGATCGCATCTGATTCCGCGCATATCATCGGAATCTGCACGGAAATTCAGCAGCTTCAGAAAACACGCGCCGACTGTGCCGCGGAAACCGTGCGGATCCGCACAGCGATTGCGCAGCTCGAACCGTGGAAGAAGCTTGATATCCCTCTGAATACCGGCGATACGGAATCGGTCGCTGTTCTGATCGGATCGCTGCCGAAGCTTTACGACGAGATAGCGCTTTCTGAAGCGATCGCACAGGAAGCACCCGAACTCATATTTGATTATGAGATTCTCTCTGCTTCCGGTTCCATGACATGCATCGTTCTCTATGCTCCGAAGAAACAGAAGACTATGGCTTCCGCTGCGCTTAGGTCACTGGGCTTCTCTCAGCCGCTCAATCCTACGCATCGCACCCCGAGAGAACGCTGCGAACGATATGAGGCACAGAGCCGTGAACTGTCCGAACGCATCGAGAAGGCAAAAGAGGAACTTGCTTCCTATGCGGAGTATCGCGGCGCGATATGCGACACACAGGACTACTTTACACTGCGCGCCGAAAAGTACAAAGTGCTGGCCTCGCTTGATCAGACGAAAAATGTATTCGTTCTGAACGGTTTTATACCGGAGGAGGATTGTCCGAAGCTTGAGAAGCTCTGCGAGAGAATTCCTTCGAGCGTCATTGAATACGAGGACGCGCCGGATGATGCACCGGTCAAGCTCAAGAACAACAGATTCGCCGAGCCGGCGCAGAGTATTGTCAATATGTACTCTTCACCGTCGAAAGAAGATATTGATCCGACGCCGCTTCTGGCATTTTTCTTCTATTTCTTCTTCGGAATGATGTTCTCCGACGCGGGATACGGTCTGCTTCTGATCATCGGGACGATCGCCGCTCAGAAGATCTTCAAGCCGGATCGCCGCATGCGCAACAATCTGAAGCTTTTTGAGTACTGCGGAATCGCGACGGTGTTCTGGGGCCTTATCTTCGGCAGTATTTTCGGAGATGCCCCGGCAATGTTCTACAAGCTTTTCACGGGAAATGAAATCACGATGAAGGAGCTTCTCCCATGGCCGATTCTGGATACTCAGAAGGATGCTCTGAAGATCATGATCATGTCCATCGCATTCGGCCTTATTCACATCCTTGTGGGTATGGGATGCAAATTCTGGGTCTGCTTCAAAAACAAGCGCTACGGTGAAGCGTTTTTCGACACCGGGCTGTGGATGCTGATGCTGATCGGTTTTGCGGTGCTCGCTGCGGGCATGGCGATGGGCGGTATCCTCTCAAAGATCGGTATCGCGATCGTCATCTTCTGCGCGGTCGGTCTGATCCTTACGCAGGGAAGGACGAAAAAGGGAATTGTCGGAAAAGCGGTCGGCGGCCTTGCCTCGCTGTATGATATTACAAGCTATATGAGCGACCTTTTAAGCTATTCCCGTCTGCTGGCTCTCGGCCTTACGACAGGCGTTATGGCGCAGGTGTTCAATATGCTGTCAACGCTTCTCGGTACCGGTGTTGCCGGAATCATTTTCATGATCGTGATTTTCATAGTAGGTCATCTGATCACGATTGCGCTAAACGCGCTGGGCTCGTACGTGCATACCATGCGTCTCCAGTACGTCGAGATGTTCAGTAAATTTTATGAGGGCGGCGGAAAAGCTTTTGAGCCGTTCTCATTAAACAGCAAATACTTTAAAACCAAAAACAGCAATGATAATTAACAAACGGAGGAAAAAACAATGAACGGAATTATCTATGCAATCATCGGAGTATCCATCGCAACGCTTTTCTCGGGGATCGGTTCCGCAAGGGGTGTCGGCAGCGCAGCGCAGACTGCCATGGGCGTCCTTTCAGAAGACTCTTCGATGTTCGGTAAAATGCTTGTCTTAACACTGCTTCCCGGTACACAGGGCCTCTACGGATTTATTGTAGGCTTCCTGATCCTTATCAACTGCGGTGTTCTTGGCGGTACGATGCCTACGATCGGTCAGGGTCTTGCATATCTCGGCGCTTCACTCGCAATCGGCTTCGGCGGCATGTTCTCCGCGTTTGCGCAGGGAAAAGCGGCTGTTTCCGGTATCACGATGACCGCGAAGGACGAGAAAAACTTCTCCAAAGCGATGGTTTCCGTTACTCTGGTTGAAATCTACGCACTGCTTGCTTTCATCGTTTCCCTGCTGCTTGTGATTTCCGTTCCGAGCCTCAATATCTGATCTGAGACGGATTTGCGACTGCATCTAATTTTTTGAAAAGGTGGAAACGATATGAGCGGCAGCGATAAGATATTGGCGAGCATCCGTGAGGAATGCGAGCAGAATGTAAGAAAAATCCGTGCGCTTGCTCAGGAGGACCGAAATGCGGTGATCGAGAAGGCTCATGCTGAAGCGGCGGAGCTTCTGGAAGACGCAAGACGCCGGATCGCCACTACAGGTACGACGGCGAGAAAAGCTGCCGAAAGCCGCGCAGAGCTGGAAAAACGCAATGCGATTTTAAAGGAAAGACGCACCCAGATCGACCGTGCTGTTGCTGCGGTTGAGCAGACAATGTTGGAACTTCCGGACGAGGCGTATTTTGAGCTACTGTGCAAAATGGCGGCGGCATTAGAGGAAAAAAGCGGAGTGATTCTGCTCAACTCGAAGGATCTTGCCCGTGTTCCCTCTGATTTTATCACCCGTCTTTCGGCTCTTGGAATTACAGCCACGCTTTGCGATACACCGAACGACTCCATACGCGGCGGCTTTATCCTGAAAAACGGCGATATTGAAGATAACATGACCTTCCCGGCAGTGATCGCTGACCGACGTGATGAGTTGGAAGATCTGATCGGCAGAACGCTTTTTGAAGCGTAGGGAGGGATAAGATGGCGTTATCGTATGAATATTCCGTCGGATCCGTACGTGCGAAGGAAAACGCCCTCTTTCATAACGCGGACGCAGAGCAGATGCTTGCGCTGCGCGATGAAACCCAGCTTGCGCGCTATCTGAAAGATCGGGATTTCGGAGACGGCGATACCGTTGACGAGATTCTGGAAAGCAACGCACAGCGCACATGGGAGTATCTTCGCTCAATCGCGCCGGATTTTGCGGTATTCAATCCGTTTTTCTATCAGAACGACCTGCACAATTTAAAGACGGTTTTAAAAGGAACAATGGCTTCGGCTCCATACGAGGCGCTGTTGATCGAACCGAGCACGATCCCGGTTTCAGAACTTAAGGAAGCGGTGGAAAACCGTCGGTTTGACCGGCTTCCTTCCTGGATCAGTGAGGCTGCGGATGCGGCGTATGAAACGCTTGCGCATACGAAGGATGCACGCTCGAGCGATGCTTTGATTGACCGCGCGGCGCTCGAGGAGCTCTTAAGAACCGGGAAATCGAGCGACTCACCGTTCCTGCGTGAATACCTCGAACGAATCGTCTTCTACGCAGATATGAAAATTGCGATCCGGGCAGCAAGAGTCGGCGCGGGTGATTATTATCTCGAACGTGCAATCTGCGAGATGGACGTGTTTAAAAAGTCAGAGCTTGTGTCCGCAGTCCTGAAAGGTGAGGAAGCCCTGCTCAAATATCTCGAAAGAATACCTGCGTACGACGCGAGACGCGCTGTGGAAGCGTATCGCACCGCACCTGCTGCGTTTGAACGGTTCACGGACAATGAGGTCATGCGTCTTGCAAAAAGACTGTGCAAGCTTTCTGTAGAAGGAGCGGATCCGATGATCGGATATATGATCGGCTGTGATTACGACCGCAAGCTCGTTGAAATGATCGCGAGCGGACTGCGGATGAAATCTCCGCCCGAAGTGATCCGGGAAAGGCTGCGTGAAATCTATGGCTAAAAACATTGCAATGATCGGCGACCGTGAAAGCGTCAAGGGCTTTGCAGCAATCGGGATGGACGTTTTCGTCTGCGACGAGCCTGCCGCTGCGGCAGCGCTTCTCAAAACCGTTGCGGAGAGCGAGCGGTTTGCGATTATCTATATGACGGAGGAGCTCTTTTCGGCAAGCGCGCGTGAGCGCGAAAAATACACGGAACGGGCAACTCCGGCGATCATTCCTCTGCCCGGAGTAAGAGGAAATACAGGGATCGGTTTAAAGAGGCAGTCCACCTTTGTGGAACAGGCCGTTGGCTCCGACATACTCTTTAAGAACTGAGGGGTGTAAGAATTTGGTAACAGGAACAATTACGAAAGTCGCCGGCCCGCTCGTCATTGCCAAAGGCATGCGCGATGCGAATATGTTTGACGTTGTCCGCGTCAGCCGTCAGCGTCTGATCGGCGAGATCATTGAAATGCACGGAGATCAGGCTTCGATTCAGGTTTACGAAGAAACTTCCGGACTTGGCCCGGGTGAAACGGTTGAGTCAACCGGTGCTCCGCTTTCCGTAGAGCTGGGACCGGGTCTGATCGGGTCGATTTACGATGGAATTCAGCGTCCGCTTGACGAGATCATGAAACTCGTCGGCAACAACCTTACCCGAGGCGTTGAGGTGCCTTCACTTGATCATGATAGAAAGTGGCATTTTAAGCCGGTTAAATCGGTTGGCGAGGAAGTGATCGCAGGAGATATTATCGGTACGGTAGAAGAAACAAATGCGGTCCTGCATAAGATTATGATTCCCAACGGGTCAAAAGGGAAGATCGTTCGGATTGAAGAAGGCGACTTTACCGTTGACGAAACCGTTGCGGTTCTTGAAAACGAAGGCAGCGAGGAAAATATCCGGATGGCTACCAAGTGGCCTGTGCGCCGCGGCCGTCCTTATAAGCAGAAGCTTTCACCGGATATCCTTCTGACAACCGGTCAGCGTGTAATTGATACGCTCTTTCCGATCGCGAAGGGCGGCGTGGCTTCTGTTCCCGGTCCGTTCGGATCCGGAAAAACTGTTGTCCAGCATCAGCTTGCGAAGTGGGCTGCCGCCGATATCATTGTTTATATCGGTTGCGGCGAGCGCGGCAATGAGATGACTGACGTTCTGAATGAATTCCCGGAACTGAAAGACCCGAGAACGGGCAACTCTCTTATGGAGCGCACCGTTCTGATCGCGAACACCTCCGACATGCCTGTCGCGGCGCGTGAAGCGTCAATTTACACAGGAATTACAATTGCGGAATATTTCCGTGATATGGGATATACAGTCGCTCTTATGGCGGACTCCACCTCCCGCTGGGCGGAGGCGCTGCGTGAAATGTCCGGCCGTCTGGAAGAGATGCCCGGTGAGGAAGGATATCCTGCTTACCTCGGAAGCCGTCTGGCGCAGTTCTACGAGAGGGCAGGCCGTGTTGTCGTAAACGGCAGCGGTGATACCGAAGGAGCTCTTTCCGTAATCGGAGCCGTTTCACCTCCTGGCGGAGATATTTCCGAACCTGTTTCTCAGGCGACACTGCGTATCGTGAAGGTCTTCTGGGGCCTCGACGCAAACCTGGCCTACAAACGGCATTTCCCCGCGATCAACTGGCTGACAAGCTATTCGCTCTATACGGACCAGCTTGAAAAATGGTTCGCCGAAAATGTTTCGCCTGATTTTACTGCGCTGCGGGGCAGAATGCTTGCACTGCTGCAGGATGAAGCCGAACTTGAAGAAATCGTTAACCTCGTCGGTATGGATGCGCTTTCCGCACCGGATCGTCTGAAACTTGAAACAGCCCGCTCCATCCGTGAGGACTATCTCCATCAGAACGCGTACGACGAGATCGATACCTACACCTCGCTCAATAAGCAGCTGATGATGATGCGCGCAATCCTGCTCTGCTATGACCGCTCGGTCGAAGCTCTTGAAGAAGGCGCGAATGTGGATCTCTTAATTGCGATGCCTGTTCGTGAACAGATCGGCCGCTTCAAATATGCAGATGACGCGAAAGTAGAAGAGGAATTTGAGGGAATCCGGACATTCCTCGAGAAAGAAATCCGTGAAGTACTGGAAAGGAGTGAGGACTGATGCCGAAAGAGTATCGTACGATTCGTGAAGTCGCCGGCCCTCTGATGATGGTCAGCGATGTTGAGGGTGTCACCTACAACGAGCTCGGCGAGATCGAGCTTCCGAACGGCGAAATCCGCCGCTGTCAGGTCCTTGAGGTCGAGGGCAGCAACGCGCTCGTCCAGCTTTTCGATTCCGCGGCGGGTATCAACCTTGAAAACTCAAAAGTCCGTTTCCTCGGGAAATCGATGGAACTTCCTGTTTCCGCCGATATGCTTTCACGCGTGTTTGACGGACTTGGAAATCCGATGGACGGCGGTCCGGCGATTATCCCCGAAAAGCGGCTGGATATCAACGGCACGCCGATGAATCCGGCTGCGCGTGACTATCCCCAGGAATTTATCCAGACCGGTGTCTCCGCAATCGACGGACTCAATACCCTCGTCCGCGGTCAGAAGCTTCCGATTTTCTCCGCTTCCGGTCTTCCGCATGCTCAGCTTGCCGCGCAGATTGCGCGCCAGGCGACGGTTCGCGGCAAAGATGAACAGTTCGCCGTCGTATTCGCCGCGATGGGCATCACCTATGAAGAATCCGACTATTTCGTTCAGTCTTTCCGCGAGACCGGTGCGATTGACCGTACGGTTATGTTTGTCAATCTTGCGAATGACCCCGCAATCGAACGTATCGCGACACCGCGTATGGCTCTGACCGCTGCGGAATACCTTGCGTTTGATCTTGGAATGCATGTTCTTGTTATCATGACGGATATCACCAACTATGCGGACGCGCTGCGTGAGGTTTCCGCTGCACGAAAGGAAGTTCCCGGAAGACGCGGATATCCCGGTTATATGTATACGAACCTGGCAACCCTTTATGAGCGCGCCGGCCGTCAGAAGGGCAAACCCGGATCGATCACGCTGATTCCGATCCTCACCATGCCCGAAGATGACAAGACGCATCCGATTCCCGACCTTACCGGTTATATCACCGAGGGCCAGATTATTCTTTCCCGTGAGCTGTATCGTAAGGGCATTACTCCTCCGGTAGATGTACTGCCTTCACTTTCACGTCTGAAAGATAAGGGTATCGGCGAAGGCAGAACCCGTGAGGATCACTCCGCGACAATGAACCAGCTCTTCTCCGCCTATGCCCGCGGCAAGGATGCCAGAGAGCTGATGATCGTTCTCGGCGAGGCGGCTCTGACCGAAATGGATAAAAAATACGCTCTCTTCGCTGAGGAATTCGAGAAGCAGTATGTATCCCAGGGCTATTACACCAATCGTTCCATTGAAGAAACGCTTGATATCGGCTGGAAACTGCTTCGGATCCTTCCGCGCAGCGAACTGCGCCGTATTAAAGACGAGATGCTCGATCAGTATTACGATGAATAATGGCTAAAGGAGTTTGAAACATGGCTGTTATGAACGTTAGCCCGACCCGGATGCAGATGACAGCGCTGAAAAAGCAGCTGACTACCGCCATTCGCGGGCATAAGATGCTCAAGGACAAGCGCGATGAACTGATGCGCCAGTTCATTGAGCTGGTGGGAATGAACCGCCGCCTGAGAGAAAGCGTTGAGAAGCGGCTTGCTGAATCTTCCGCTTTCTTCATCAGCGCAAGCGCCGCAATGAGCAAAAAGGCGCTGGATTCCTCACTGATGAGCCAGAAATCGAAAACTGGTGTGGAAACGACCTACAAAAATGTGATGAGCGTTGACGTTCCGCAGTTTGAGATCTGCCGGGAAAGCGAGAATCAGGGCGATATCTATCCTTACGGTTTTGCGTTCACTTCGTTTGAACTTGACAACGCGGTGGAATCTTTAAACGAGCTGCTGCCTGATCTGATCCGTCTTGCAGAGGTAGAAAAGAGCTGCGAAATGATGGCTGCCGAAATTGAGCGTACACGGCGTCGCGTCAATTCGCTTGAACATGTCATGATCCCCAGATATGAGGAAACGATCAAGTATATAGCGATGAAACTCGAGGAAAACGACCGTTCCAGCCGCACACGCCTGATGAAGGTGAAGGATATGCTTCTCGACAAAGCGCACAACTATTCCGGAAAATACTCGCCGAAAGAATAAGATCCAACCAAATAAAAGGAGGGGAGTGATCCCCTCCTTTTTCGTAAAAAAGCTCCCTCTAAAGGAAGCTTTTTTATCTGTAGTTTAATAACTCCCGGCTTTTAGTGTCACGAGGCGAATTACGGCGTTTATCGCCCGAATACAATCAAGCGTGTCGTCGCACAGCCGGTAGTATTGATCGTTGATCCGAACAAGCTCGGCCCGTTCGGCCTGATACGCATACGTCGCAAAGGAGACGCGGGTTTCTGCGCCGGAAGCGTCGGTTAGAACGCACTGATTCGGCTTATTTGTGATATGCTTTGAATCAGGCTCCTGCATCGATTCAATCTGTGCGCAGCAAAGATAATGTATAAAGGCGTTTTGCTGTGCTTCGCTCAGCGCAAGATCCGCTTTTCCGGGTTCCGAAATTATGATGGATTCGGGCGTTTCGAGCAGCAGCTTCGCAATCTCACTCTTCGGTAAAGCGGGTTGCGTTCCCGTTTGGTTGAGGATTCCCGCAAAAAGCGGCAGACCGCTGCGCCCCGTGATGACGAAAAGAAACGGCCGGTCGGCAATAAAACATACATCCTCGGGAGGATCCTTGGGAATCCCGGTCTCTGCAGCAAACACGGTATAAGCGCTTGCAGAAATGCCGTCTTTATCGATTGCGATGCGAACGGCCTGATCGGCTTTGGAGATTGCGGCCTCTTCTGCTTTGAGCAGAGGGGAGAAATCAGCCTTTCCAAGGGTAAAGCAATCGGTAACGCCGAGCGAGGCGAGCCCTTCGCGTAAATCGATCTGAGAGGAAAAATCGAACTTTGGAATCGAGAAATACGCGATTGCGGGGCAATAGCCGAAGGAGCCGGGCAACGCATCGGCGGATTTGTTTTCACGTCTTGCGCGCTCGCCCTGCACGATCAGATCGATCGTCGCTTCATCGGAAAGCAAATCGGCGGGAGTATAGCCTTCATCGGGCAGAATGAAAAGCATCTGCCCCTGTTCCATCAGTTCCAGAGAAAGCGCGGTATATTTTTCACCATAGAAATATGTGGCACCGTTTCTCCAGACGCCGCTGAGATATTCACAGGAGGTATCGCCCCCGGTGCCGTGGAAGACGGATAGATAGACGTCGAACATCTCAGGGGAATAGGACCATTTCGAGTAATAATCGAGCGTTGCGGCGATCGCAAACGGTGTGGAATCCGAAAAACCCAGGCCGGAAATCTGCGGATCCAAATTTCCGCCGGTCTGCTCGCTGAGCCATTCGTGAAACGCTTCGGTGAATTCGGGCGATCCGGTATCACCCTGATAGGAGGAGAGATAGAGCTGCTCTCCGAGATCTTTGAGGAGCGTTTCATCGGGGGAGAGCGTTTCGTCAAACCAGAGGGAAGTTGCAAATAGCGTTTTTCGAACGTTTTCACGATCGCGGTAATAATCGTCTTTCCAGATCTGATTTGCTTTTTCCAGCAGCGTTTCGGATTCGGTTTCTCCGAGCAGATCGAGAATCTGCCGCTGCGTTTCTCCCGCGCTGCACCGGGCAGCGGCGGCAAGCGCAAAATAGAGATTCAGAGGGGAATAAGCGAGGTTTTGACTGCCTGCTTCAGATAGGAACTGCGCCGTTGTTTTTTGCAGGAAGGCATCCAGTGAAGTATCGGCCGAGATTTTAGCCATGGATTGGTTGGTGGGATATGCCTGAAAAGCGAGCGTTTTTGCCCCGCTGTAAGCGGGATAAGAAGCGGATGAATCCTGCGAGGAGGCGGGCTCAGCCTGCGAGGAAGCGGCAGGTCCTGATGAAGAGACGGAGGGTTCCTGCGACGAAGGGGAAGGCCCCTGAGAGGAGGCAGGGTCAGCCGTCGGTACCGGTTTGAAAAAGGGATTCCACCGCCCGAAGAAAATTCCGAGCACGATTGCAAGCACAAGCACCGCTGCGATCGGTGCAAGCAGTCGCGAAGCGCGCCGGTGCATCACGCGCGGCTTTGCTTCTTCGATCAATTTTGGATCAAGATATGAGAGTGCTTCAAAGAGTTCCCAGTTTTTCATTCGAACAATCCCTCCTTTTTCAGAAAATCACGCAACTTTTCGCGTGTACGCAGCAGGATCATTTTTACCTTGCTTTCGCTCAAGGCGAAGTCCTCGGCAATTTCACGGATCGTAGAAAGATAAAAATACCGCCGCAGGAAAATGATCCGCTTATCTTTGGAAAGCCCGCGCAGAAATACGCCGAGTGCCTCGCGCAGGGCAAGGGAATCCGGCAGCGTTTCGCCGCTTTCACAGGAGACGCATCCCTCGAGTTCCGAAAGTGTCAGCTCGTATTCGCCGCCGCCGCGTTTTTTTGCAGTGTCCGCCCTGCGACGGTCAATCGCACTCTGGCGCGTAAGCATGCCGAAATAGGGCAGCAGCGGCAGGGGTGCATCCGGAGGGATCCGGTTCCATGCTTTCAGAAAGGCGTCGTTTTCGGCTTCTTCGGCATCCTGGGCGGAAAGAAGGATCCGGTAGGCGATCTCGTAGCAGTAGGGGCCGAATTTCAGCTCGCTTTCGCGGATCGCAGCTTCATTTCGTTCATTGAAGAGCGTTATAATATCGCGGTCTTGCAACAGAATCCCTCCCTTGAGCATCTTTTGGTTTCTATCTATATATAACGACAAAATCCGCGCGTTCGTCACGGGTTTTCACAATCATTTCAGAAAAAGTGTTCTGCGAAGCGGAAAAGAGGCCGAATGCGATCCGGCCTCTTTAGTTGCTTTTATTCCTGCGAATAGGTAATCTCGTAGCGGTCACCGTTCGATTCGATCGAAGCGCAGAAGAGCGCTTTCGCGGCTTTTACGAGATACGCGGTATCGTTCGCACCGGCGGTCTCAAAAGCGGAATGCATCGCGAGCTGCGCCAAACCGATGTCTACCGTATTGAGCGCAAACTGTGTGTTTGAGATATTCCCGAGCGTGGAGCCCCCCATCATATCCGAACGGTTCGCGAAGGTCTGCGTGGGGACGCCGGCTTTTTCGCAGATCGCGCGGAAAATCGCGCCGGAAACAGCGTCCGTCGTATATTTCTGATTGGCACTGTATTTGATCACGATTCCGCCGTTGAGGTACGGACGGTTCGTGGGATCTGCTTTTTCCGGATGGTTCGGGTGGACGCTGTGTGCGTTGTCGGCCGAGACCATGAAGCTCTGGCGCTGCGAGCGCAGAAAATCTTCCTCTGAAAAACCGCGGGCATCCGCGATGCGTTTTAATACGTCCCGCAAAAAGCTTGCGGCGGCGCCCTGCTTTGTACCGGATCCGACCTCTTCGTTATCGAAAAGAGCACATACGGCGGCGCTGCGCCCCGGCTTCGATTCGATCAGGCCGCAAATTGAGGCAAAAGCGCATTGCAGGTCATCAAGCCGCGGCGCGCAGAGCAGGCCCTCCTGCCCGAGCAGCGTTCCTTTTTCACGGTTGTAAAGATATAGATCAGTATCGAGAATCGCCTCATATTCACAGCCGCAAGCCTCTGCAATCAGCGTCTTGAGCGAATCGGAACTGACGCCGCAAAGCGGCAGGAGATCAGTTTGCGGATTGAACCTGAAGCCGTCGTTGGCTTCGCGGTTCATATGAATCGCAAGACTCGGGATCACGAGAAGGTCCTGATCGAGATTTACAAGGCGGCTTTCCACACCGGTTTCAGTTTTGATCATCACACGCCCCGCGATTGATAGCGGACGGTCGAACCAGGTGGATAGGATCATTCCGCCGTAGCGTTCGGTATTGAGTTTCAGAAAGCGGTCTTCCGCTTTCAGTTCGAAGTTCGGCTTGAGCTTGAAACAGGGAGAATCCGCATGACTAGCCATGATTGAGAAGCCGAGAAGGTCTTTTTCCGGCAAACGGAACGCGATCAGGGCGGAGGAATTACGGGTGGTGTAGTAGCTCATTCCCGGAGTCAGATCCCAACGGTCGCCCTCAAAAAGGTACGTAAATCCGGCTTTGTCAAGTGCTTCAGCCGCGGTTTTTACGGCAAAGAAACTGTTGGGGCTTTTTTCGATAAACCGGATGAGTTCCCGGTTCAGTTCATTCTGTTCCATTTATGTTTTCTCCTTTTAAAGCGTAATCGGACGAAAATCAAAGTCTTGGCCGATACGCGTCAGAAATTCCGCAATCAGTTCAATCGCGTTCTCGAGATCTTCATAGTTTCCTACTTCCGCGCTCGAATGCATATAACGCAGCGGGATCGAAACAAGTGCCATCGGAACGCCGCGGCCGGTAAAGAGGATGGTGTCTCCGTCGGTGTGGGTGCGTGATCCGGCAATCTCATACTGGATTGGGATGGATTTTTCCTGAGCGACCTGTTCGAGCAGAGCGTTCATTTTTTTATTGACCATACCGCTTCTGCAGAGAACCGGTCCGCCGCCGAGGGAGACTTTTCCGGTTTCCGCGGGATCAGTTCCAGGGCAGTCGCTTGCCCAGGTCACGTCCACTATGATTGCACAATCCGGTTCGAGATTTGCTCCTGCGAAGTATGCGCCGCGTCCGGAGGTTTCTTCTCCTACGGCAGTATGAGCGTAGACACCGCAGGCGGCACCCTTTTCCTTTGCGCGTTTCGCCGCTTCCAGAATGACAAAGGCACCGGTTTTGTTATCCAGCGCGCGGCAGGAGAAATTTCCGTTGAGAAGCTCGTGAACAGCCGTGTCAGCACACACGCTGTCGCCGACGGATACGAGCGCTGCGGCTTCCTCCTTTGAGCTTGCTCCGATATCGACCAGAAGATCGGTGGCGTCCAGACGCTCCTTTTTGAGCCTGTCTCGATCGAGAACGCCTACGCCTTCAATTTTATTGCGTACCGGCTTGCCGTTTTCAGTTGTTTCATGAATTACCTGCATCGGTTCGCCGAAATAGAGCTTCGGTTCTACTCCGCCCGCCTTCTGAACATGAAGAAACCCACGCTCGTCGATCTCGGTGACCCGGAATCCGATCTCGTCCATATGGCCGGAGAGCATTACACGGAACGGGGAAGCGGTATTGTAGCCGGAAATTGTGTTTCCGACAGCGTCAACTTCCTGCGTTTCAGCAAAATCCTTCGCAAAAAGCAGAGCGTTTTCCTGATTTGCTTCTTCGTTTCCGGATACGGAAACGGTGGAAAGCAGCGTTTTTAAAAAGTCTTTGTTCATATCGAATCTCCTTTATCGGTTGTTCTTTCACAATCAGGCATGGATTCTTCCTGTGGTTTCTCTTTTCCGCGGCGCCGCTCCCAGAATGTACGGAATATGAGAAGAAACACAAGAAGTGCCAGAAAAACGCCAAGCAGAATCCAGAAGGCCGTATCGCTTCGGGAAAGGCGTGTCAGTTCGTTAAATGTGTTCATCATTTTCCTCCTGCATTCCGTTTCCTTCAGGCATATCAGAACGGTCCGGTGTGGAAGCCGCATCTGCGTGATTATGCTTTCTGCGCTTTTTGGTCAGAATCAAAGCTATGAGGCCAATAATAAGCACCAGTGAGCCGCATCCGGCGGGCAGAAGCCATGAGAGAGGGCTTTTCTGAACCTTTGCCCAGAGGAAGGAACCGCCGTTTTCCAGTTCGAATACAAGATAGCTGCCTTCCGGTTTTGCTTCAAGTGCTTCGAGATCACCTTGGGGTTTGATGCTGTAAACAAGGCAGTCTTTCGGCGCATGCAGATGAAGCACAAGATTGCCGGTGTATCCTTCGATGTTTGCCTTTTTCGCTCCAAGGGTGTCCAGAGGCGCGTTCTCAGGCGCGGTAATGTCATAGACTTCGATCATCATTCCTGGCTCGAAGGCACCTTCGCAGAGAAGCAGCGGAGGATCTTCACGCGTCGCGAGAGTAGGGATCGGTTTTTCATAAAAGCCTTCAATCGTGAGACTGTGCGTCAGCGGTGTATCCGGCAGTCCCTCCCAGAAGAAGCGATACCCTTCCCGTACGGGCATTTCGGGCAGAGTGGAAATCACTGTGCCGTATGGAACCATTTCTTCCCTGATGAGCGTATCCTCGCATAGCCAGCGGATTCGGATATTATGGAAAAGCGTCTGATCGGCGCTTTTTTCGTAAAGCGCTTCAAGAGAGATTTTTTCACAGGCGCCTTCAAAGGAAAAGCCGTCAATACCTCCGGTTTCACAGCCGCTGTAGTAGTTCTGTGAAACGTTTCCTTCCGCTGATCCTGCGATAGAGCCGAGGCAGTGTGTTTCCGATTCAAAATACGGAAGCGCAAGACAGGCACTCAGATCATTTCCGAGTCCGGCAATTCCTCCGAGATATTTCTTCGCAGACAGATTTGCACGTGCCTCACATTTGCGCAGAGAGCCTTTTGAAAGTCCCGCTATGCCTCCGGCGTACGCTCCGAGAGAACGCACTTCACCGCCGAAAAGACAACGGACTGCCGCTCCGAAATCCATTTTTCCCACGATTCCGCCGGCAGTGCTTTTGTATGCGATGATCTCCGATTCGCTTTTGCAGCTTTCGATTGCCGCAAAAATAAGATATTTTGCCCCTCCTGAAATCATTGATGCATAGTCGATTTCCTCTTCATCGGCATCTTCCAGAGAATAATCTACTGATATAGCGCCGACGATGCCGCCGATATTCCGTTCACCGGCGGTATCTCCGCAGTTCTCACAGCCGGAAAGAATACCGACCGTATCTTCTCCCGTAAGCGAAATGTCTTTCAAATATCGATATGTACTGCGTTTTCCTGCCGAACGGATGATTCCGTTGAGGTAATCGGAAACTGAAAACAGATCATCGGACACCTTTTGCGTTTTCTCAATCAGCACTGTATCGGAAAGCTGACCCTGAAGCGCGGACAGGGAAGCCTGCGCACTCTGAAGCGATGCGATCAGTTCACCGGGCGCAGTGCTTTCAAAAGAGGAGGGAGAAGACGGCGGAGTTTCGGAGGGAACATTTTCACGAATCTCGTCGATTGTTTCAGGAAGGTTTTCAAACATCCCGGGAAGTTCCGAGGAAAGTCCCTCTATGATTTCCGGAAGGTTCTGTGCCTCTTCAGGCAGAGAGGAAATATCGTCTTTCCTTTGCTGGGCAAACTGTTCCAGTGATTCGCGCGAAATTCCAGTGTTTTCTTTTGCCCAGCTCTCTACATCAGCACTGAAATTAGCCGCTGCGGCTCCCGCACCGGAAAGTGATGAGAGAAGTGATCCGACTCCGGCAGACATCCCTTCCTGTGTCTTACGCGCGTACTCGGAAAGAGAGTCAATGTCCGCCTTGAGTGTATCAAGTCTGTTTTGCAGTTCATTCAGATTCCCGCTCGAAAAATCCCACTCCCGGTCAGGATCCAGCTGTCCGAGAATGCCGCCGACATCTTTTTTGCCGAGGATTTTGCCTTCGTTTCTGCAGCTTTCGACAAAACCGGAACTTCTTCCGCAGATTCCGCCGACGTTGCTGCCCTGATGCAGGTATCCGACCGGCGCGGCGTTTCTGCAGGAGACTAGAGCGCCGCTTGAAAATCCGCAGATTCCGCCGAGATCGGTGAGCGACAGCAATTCTTCAGCAGAGAGTGTTTCATCAGCTTCTTCAGGAAGAACCTGGGACAGCGGTTGCGTGTTGACAGAAGCATAATTCCGGCAGGATTCGATTCTGCCTGCGTTTTCTCCGCAGATTCCTCCGGAGCGGTGCTGTGCGGAAATTGTACCGTCTGCTTTCGAGCGCAGTATTACACCGGATGTCTCATTAACGCCGCAGATCCCGCCTGCGCTCTTAACCGCCGAAATATTTCCATCAAAGGAGCAGTGCCGGATCACACCGGCATTCAGGCCGGAGATGCCGCCGATTGCCTCACTTTCTTCAAGCGAAAGGTCGGCGCAGACGTTCAGATTGCGGACCTCTCCGCCTTCGAGTATATGACGGAACACACCGAATGAGGAAGCGGATCCGGTTTCGCGGATACCGCGCAGCGTGTGGCCGTTTCCTTCGAAATAACCGGCAAACAGCGGAATGGGATGAAAGATTTCATCTGAAAAATCGAGATCGTTTTCGAGTGAAACAGAGAGGTCGGCCGAATACCGGTCCAGGACACAGTCCGCCGCTAAGGCGTTCCAGTCCTCCAGCGTCCGGATCTCCGTTTTCTCTTCCTGCGCCGCGACACATGGCAGGAAAGAGAGAATCAGGAGCAGACTGAACAGAAAAGAAAGAGGCTTTTTCAAGGTTCGTCACCTCCTGTGTTCATATGGATCCTGAAAGTAGTCTTTTCAATCCATTTGTCAAAGAGAAGCAGAAGCTGCGGCAGAACCGTCATAACAAGGATTACAGAAATCAGCGCGCCGCGCCCGACAGCAAGTCCGATGTGACCGACGTACACGTCGCTGATGCGGAATGCGATCAGAAAGCCAGCAACGGACATAATGGCACCGGAAGTGACAATGGTCGGAAATGCCTCATTGACGGCGAGCGCCATTGCCTCACGTTTCGGATGCAGAGCCTTCAATCCCTGATAACGGCTGTTCAGAACGATCGCGTAATCGATCGTAGCGCCCATCTGGATTGCGGAGACAATCATATTTGTGACAAACGAACAGCGTGTACCCGTCAGATAGGGGAAAGAGAAATTGAGCCAGATACTTCCCTGGATTACAAAAACGAGAACGGCTGCACCGATCGGAGTCTTGAAAGTGAAAAGCAGAATCAGAAAGACAAAGCCGATCGTCAGAAAGCTGATCAGCTTTGAGTCGCTTTTATAGGAGTTTTCAAGATCGCGTGAGCTCGTAACATCTCCGACGACGAGCACTTCACCTTCCTCGTAATGAGCCTGAGCCTTTTCACGCAGCAGTTCGATCAGAGAGACGCTCTCATCACCTGTCGCAGGGACAGCGGCTGTAAGGATAAAGCGGTTGTAATGTTCACCCCGCAGCTGAGCTACGCCGGTTTCGAGACTTCCCCGCAGCGAGAGAAGTGTCTCCTGCTGTTCTGCGGAAAGCTGCACCGCGCCCTGGTCGATCTTTTCAAAGACATAAAGGAAGAGGTCAACAAGCGGAGCCTTGTATTCGTCCGGTGCGGTGATTGTGCCGTATTCCTTTTTCTCAAGACCGTATGCGGTAAAGAGGAGCTTTGCTTTTTCGAGATCTATGTCCAGGATTTCCGAGAACTCGCGGGGACCGACGCGGCTTGTCAGAACATGAGAATCGTCAATTTCGATGTTGGCAAGACCTGTGGCTGATTTGATTTCAGGAATATCCGCGTAGTCACGCAGAATTGCCTCTTCCGCGTCATAATTACCGGATGGCACGAGAACAACTACCAGAGAATTCGGTGCGAACGTGTCATTGATCTTATGAGCGGCCTCACGGGTTTCCGAATAAATCAGTTCGTCGACGCTGTCATCGGAGAATGAGTAATTGACATTGGAAGACCAGTAAATCGCGAAGGGAAGAAGCAGCAGAAAAGGAATGACCAGAGCGACACGGCTCTTTACAAGAAATCGGCCGAATGCAGTAATATTCGGGAGAAGTTTTCTGTGCTGTGTTTTTCGCAGCGCGCGCGGAAACAGCTGAATCAGACCGGGCATCAGAAGAAAAACGGTGAGCATGCTGCACAGGATGCCTTTTGAAAGGACAATTCCGAGGTCATATCCGAGCCGGAACTGCATCAGAGTCAGTGCGACAAGACCGGAGATTGTAGTCAGAGACGAGGACGCGATTTCCGCAATTGATTTTGAAAGCGAGACAGTCAGCGCCTTTTTTGTATCCGTCTCGATTTCCGCCGCGTCCTGATAGCGGTGAGCAAAAATGATCGCGTAATCAATCGCGAGTGCCAGCTGCATGATGACGGCGATCGTATTGGTGATGACGGATATCTCGCCGAGCAGATAATTCGTACCCATGTTCAGCAGAGCAGCGAAAACAAATACAATCGCGAAAATGACAACTTCAAAATAACTGCGCGATGTCAGAAGAAGAACAGCAAAGATGACGATTACGGCAAGCAGTATCACAATACTCATCTCGCCCTGAAGCTGATCAGAGTAGTTGTCGATGATTGTGGAGGAAATATAATGATCATAGGGCTCGACAATCCCGCGGACGTGATCCATCTGCGCCTTGATTTCCGGATCGCCGGCCGGACCGTCGAAGCGGACCGAATAATGTGCTGACGCATGAACATAGTGCGAAGGGGTATTGTCAAATTCAACGCCGGTAACATGTGAAAGATCGGAAATCTGATCAGAAACCTCTTCCGCCCGCTCGTAAGTGACGTTTGATATCATGACTTCCATCGTTGCGAATGCGGCGAACTCTTCATTCATAATCGACAGGCCGCGCCTTGTCTCCGACTGCGGCGGGAGGTAATTTGTCAGGTCATTGTTCACGCGTACTTTATTGATTGAAAGGAGACAGAAAACTGCCGCGGCTGCGAAAAGCAGAAAGACGAGCGTTCGTGAGCGAACGATCAAGGACGCTATTTTCAGCAGCGGGTCTCCTTTTTCTTCCTTTATACGGTTCGTTTCCAAGTCCAGTTTCCCTTCTTCTTTTCCTTCTCTGCACTGTGCCGAAAGAATACGCGGCAGAAAGAAGGAACTATCCTTTTTCAATATATGATATACATATTATTCCAAATTATATTATAGCGCATTTATGCTGAATCTGCAACGAGTCCATTTAGCGGAAAAAAGGATTGTTTTATACCAGATATTGTGGTATGATAATACAAAATACAGAAAATATCGGGAGTATGAACCTATGTATTCAGAGAACGAACCCCTCAGACCCGAAGATTATATCGAGCCGAGGTGTGTCCTGTGCGACGAACCCTATGGTGTGCAGGCGGCAGTAAAGCCAATTCCTCAGCAGCGTATTATCGCGAAAATGGACGAATATATGCCACACCGTGATTATACGGGTGCCGAGCGACATCTGTGCTACTGGCTGGAGGAGGCAAAGCTGGGCGGTGATCTGCGCGGTGAACTGTTTGTGCACGGGGAACTGATCGGTCATTATCGGAAAACCGGAGACCGGGAGAATGCCCTGGAACATATCGGGGAGGCACTTTCACTGATAAAAAAGCTTGAATTTGAAAAAACGATCAGTGCGGGAACAACCTACATCAACGCCGCAACAGCGCTGTGCGCGTTTGGAGAGAATGAAAAGGCACTTCCGCTCTTTGAAAGTGCGCGTGAAATATACGAATCCGCACCGAAAACTAGCCCGGATCTTCTCGGCGGCCTTTATAACAATATGGCACTTTGCTGCGCGGCTCTCTCCCGTTTTGAAGACTGCATGTCCCTTTATCAGAAAGCGCTTGACACTATGCGTTCCGTACCCGGCGGTGAACTGGAGCGGGCAATTACCTATCTGAATATGGCAAATGCGAAAGAAGCCCAGCTCGGGCTTGAGGCTGCCGAGAACTTTATTTTTGATTATCTTGATAAAGCCGCCGATCTGCTTGATGAGACGGATGCCCCGCGCGACGGATACTACGCATTTGTCTGTGAAAAGTGCGCGCCTACTTTCTCATATTACGGGTATTTTGCAGAAGCGAAAGACCTTCAGGGAAGAGCGGAGGAAATCTATGGAAGAAATAATGAACGGACGTGAGCTTTCCCGCGCCTATTTTGAAACGTTCGGAATGACGATGCTGCGCTCGCAGTTTCCGGATCTGATCCCGTACCTTGCGGCGGGATTGCTGGGATCCGGGTCGGAGATTCTCGGATACGACGATGAAATATCCCGTGATCATGATTTTGAGCCGGGTTTCTGCCTCTTCCTGCCCGGAGAAGAGGTTGTCAGCCGACGGCGGGCGTTTGAGCTTGAA
>ONSY01000011.1 GCA_900320605.1 uncultured Eubacteriales bacterium
CGGTCGAAAACGAGGCGGGCGTCGGCTTTGTCAACGAGGCGCGTAAGGGCAGCCTCCGCATTGAGAAAACGTCGGAGGACGGAAAAGCCGATGGTTTCGCGTTCCGTGTGGAAGGCGAAAACTACTGTGAGGAATTTCTGACGGACGAAAACGGCGTGATCTCTCTCGAGAATCTGCGGATCGGGGAATATACCGTGACGGAGCTTGAAAACGAGTCGTCGAAGGGATACGTCCTTCCGCCGGCGGAAACCGTGTCCGTGTTCGAGGGGGAGCGAAGCTTTGTACGGTTCCACAACCGGAGAATCCCCGAAGAACCCGCGCCTGAGACGGGAGATGCGGCCGGTCTCGTTCTCTGGGGAATGATTTCGGTTCTCAGCCTCGCCGGGGCGCTCTCATTCGCGGCGGTATGGACGCGCAGGAAAGAGAAACAAAAGAGAAGATAAAGGAAAAAGGGAAGAAAAGAAGGGCGGAGCCGGAAGCGGGCTCCGTCCTTTCCGTATTCAGGAGGGATGAAAGATGTTCGCTGACCGAAACAGAGTGCAGGCTTTGAGAGAGACGTTTCCGGTCGGGTGCCGGATCGCGCTCGACCGGATGGGAGAGGATCCGAGACCGGTTCCGTCGGGAATCCGGGGAACGGTTCTTCACGTGGATGACATCGGGACGGTGCACTGCAGATTCGAAAACGGCAGGCTTCTGGGGCTGGTGCCGGGAGAGGATCTGTTTCACCGCGTCCGTGAGCGGGAAATCGATGAGAGGTGACGGCGTTTGACGGTAAGACCGATGACGCAGCAGGAGAAACTCTACTGCTATACCCAGAGCGGCCAGCTGCGCGCGCAGACCGGAAACATCGGGTATCTGAGAGCGGATATGGATCTCGGCGGAAAAGGTTTCTACAGCACCTGGAACGGGTTTGACCAGGCGCGCAATACGCCCGCGTTCCGGCAGTCGCTCTCGAAGACGGTCTCATATCTGCGCGCCGGAGCGCGGCCGGACGCGTTTCTGAGAGACCGTGACGCTCTCGCGTCGTACTGCCTCAGGCATCCCGAGGCGCGGATCGGAGACACGGACAGTTTCGGCTTCCGCGTCCAGGACGGGGAATTCGCGCACATGATGCGTCTCTGCCCGGAGCGCGGCGAGTACAATCTCTTTGTCTACAGCTATGTAAGCGCCCTGCTCGATTCCCATCTGGAAAAGGCTCAGCGGGGTATCCGGTTCATTAACAGTTCCTATCAGGACCTGTTTACCCTGCCGGACGGAGGCAGGATCCTGATCCGGTGGAACACCGGGGAGCAGGCCGAGGAAGTATGCCGGTATATCGATCCGTATCACGTGCAGATCGGAAGCAGCGGGATTCATATCTATCACATCTGCGAGTTCGCGGAGAAGATGGAGCGCGCCGGTGCGTGCGTCTATCCGGCGGACCGGCTCGCGTTCCGGTCCCGTCCGCAGAAAGAAGCTGAAGGACCGGCGGTATAAACAGGATAGTAACCGAAAAGGAGAACAGGAAATGCCGAATTACGTAAAAAACAGAATCAGCTATGAGGGAGATCCCGCGCAGATCCGGCGGATGCTCCTGGAAATCGCGGACGACAGTCTCGGCATCGGAAGCATCGATTTCAACAAGGTGATCCCGATGCCGCCGTCACTCTCCATCGAGGCGAGCAGCCGTACCGAGGACGGCCTCAGAAAATACAGGGAATATGTTTCGGCGAAAGAGGCGCACGGCGATCTTTCGGAATATGAAGCGTACCGTCAGAGCCATCCGGAGGAATGGGAACTCGGGAAAACCGCCTATGAGAATCTGTATACCTACGGCTTCAAGACCTGGTACGAATGGTGTACGGCGGTTTGGGGAACGAAGTGGCCGGCGATGGAGCAGAACGTCTCCGCGGCGTCGGACCGCGAGTTCTCCTTTGAGACCGCCTGGAGTTTTCCGCACGGGATTGTCTCGCAGCTGAGCGAACGGTATCCGGAGATTGTCTTCACCGCGCGGTGGGCGGACGAGGATCTCGGGAACAACTGCGGAGGGGCTGTCTACAAGGCCGGAAATCTGCAGAATCTCTACTGCCCCGATCAGCTCACGGAAGCGATCGATCTCGCGCTGGAGGTCTGGGAATCCGATCCGCGGGACTGGGGGCTTGCTCTCGTCACGGACAGGGACGGAAACAGGACATACCGGCAGGTTTCCGGAGAAAGGGAGCGTGAGGAGCGTTGAATGTACCGAAGGGAGGACGGCTGATCTGGACCAGCA
>ONSY01000001.1 GCA_900320605.1 uncultured Eubacteriales bacterium
GGTGAGGATCATTCACCGTCTTCTTATTAAAATTGTATCACAGATTCCCGTTTTGTCAACAGGATTATTCGATAACTACAATATTGCTCGGATAAGAAAAAAAGCCGGAAAACCCGCATCATCAGCGGATTTTCCGGCTTTCCGGTGTTTCAGAAAAATTCTTTTTTCTAAAAGTATTCCGACGGAGAAAAAGGAACAATCTGATGTGCCGGGGCTGTTTTCTGTATTATTCCGATCCCTGAGCCGTGTCAGCGGGCTCTTTTGATTTAAAGCGGTACTCTCCCGCGTCAAAAGAGCAGACAACGGATTCACCCGCTTTGATGCTGCCGTCGAGGATTCTTTCGGAAATAGTGTCCTCGAGTCTGGCGCTGATTTCCCTGCGCAGCGGGCGCGCTCCGTAAACCGGATCGTACCCGGCTTTTGCGATCGCACTGACCGCCGTTTCATCAAAAGACAGTTCGACCTGCAGTTCCTCAAGTCGCTTCTGCAGAGAGACCAGCATCTTTTCAGCGATTTTTCGGATGTCTTCATCAGAAAGTTTATGGAAAACAATGATATCGTCTACACGGTTGAGAAATTCCGGCCGGAAGAGTTTTTTGAGCTCTTCTGTTACCAGTGAACAGATCGTTCTGTAATCGGAAACGCTGCTCTCACCCGCGGAAAATCCGAGACTGGTGTGCTTTTCCGTAATGAGGCGAGCTCCGACATTAGAAGTCATGATGATCACGGTATTCTTGAAATTGACGACGCGCCCCTGCGAATCGGTCAGACGGCCGTCCTCGAGAATCTGAAGAAGCATGTTGAATACATCGGGATGTGCTTTTTCAATCTCGTCAAACAGTATGACGGAATAAGGCTTGCGGCGCACGGCCTCGGTAAGCTGTCCGCCCTCATCGTAGCCGACATATCCCGGAGGCGAACCGACCAGACGTGAGACCGTATGCTTCTCCATGTATTCAGACATATCAAGCCGGATCATCGCGTCCTCATCACCGAACATTGCCTCGGCAAGCGCCTTGCACAGTTCCGTCTTTCCGACACCGGTCGGACCGCAGAAGATGAATGAACCGGTCGGGCGTTTCGGATCCTTGAGGCCGACTCTGCCGCGCCGGATCGCTCGGGCGACCGCGCTTACGGCTTCCTCCTGACCGACGATACGGCCGTGAAGAGTTTCCTCCAGGCGCAGGAGACGCGCGCTTTCCTCCTCTGTCAGCTGGGAAACGGGAACACCGGTCCACATCGAAACGATCTGAGCAATATCTTCCGGAACGACTTCGGTGTTGTTATGGGAAGTTTTTGAATTCCATTCCTCCCGAGCCTTTTCAAGCTGTTCGGAAAGCCGCTTCCCTTCATCGCGCAGCTTTGCGGCGCGCTCGAAATCCTGGGTGCTGATTGCGGCGGCTTTCTCCTGATCCGCTTTTTTGATTTTTTCCTCGAGTTCCTTTACGGAATCCGGTGCTGTATAATTGCGCAGCCTGACGCGGGATGCCGCCTCATCAATCAGATCGATTGCCTTGTCGGGAAGGAAACGATCCGCAATATACCGAGAGGAAAGCTCTACGGCGGCTTCAAGTGCAGCGTCCGTGATCTTCACCTTATGGTGGGCTTCATACCGATCCCGGAGACCTTTCAGTATCTCGATGGTTTCCTCTTCCGTAGGTTCATCGACAGTGACCGGCTGGAACCGGCGTTCAAGCGCTGCATCCTTTTCAATATGCTTACGGTATTCATTGATCGTCGTTGCGCCGATGACCTGGAAATCACCCCGCGCAAGCGCCGGCTTCAGAATGTTGGCCGCGTCAGCAGATCCCTCCGCACTGCCGGCCCCGATAATTGTGTGCAGTTCATCGATGAAGAGAATAATGTCTTTCGAGTTTTTTACCTCGTCCATCGCATTTTTGATCCGCTCCTCAAAATCTCCGCGGTATTTTGTCCCGGCGACCATGCCTGTAAGATCAAGCGAGATAATCCGCTTTTCCTTCAGGGTTTCCGGAACCTCACCTTCTGCGATTCTCAGAGCCAGTCCCTGCGCAACGGCGGTTTTTCCGACACCGGGTTCACCGATAAGGCAGGGATTGTTTTTTGTTCTGCGAGAGAGAATCTGGATGACCCGTTCAATTTCTTCTTTGCGGCCGATGACCGGGTCGATCTCGCCGTTCTTCGCCATTCTTGTCAGGTCTGTACCGAACTGATCAAGAGCCTTTTTCTCCTCTGAACCTGTACCTTGGGCCGGCTGCGGACGTGTCCTTGCCGAGGATGCCGCCTTCTCACTTCCGTTGACGATTTTTGCAAGTTCATCGTAAATATTCTGGGAACGTACACCGAGAGTCGAAAGGAAGCGGACAGCATAGCAGTCCGTCTCTCCAAGGACCGCCATCAACAGGTGTTCCGTGCCTACATAATTGTGCCGAAGACGGGCAGCCTGAATCATTGCGACCTGGAGAATGCGTTTGCTTCGCGGAGTGAGATCCTCCGCAGTCAGTTCACAGGGGGTGTCCGTCGTCGTGTTTTCCCGGATTGTCTGCTCATACAGACCGGCGTCCACGCCGAGGTTGCGCAGTGCAATCGCTCCAGCATTGTCCTTCTGACGGAGAATTCCCAGAATAATATGCTCGCTTCCGATATAGGTCTGGCCGAGTTCTCCGGCGCACGCGATTGCAAGATTGAGCGCTTCGTTTGCATTTTGGGTAAAGCCTTTGAAATTGTACATAAAGAAAGCCTCCTTTTAGCCGGGGAGTTCCTTCGAGCAGATCTGTGCGCGTAGTGCGTCGCGTTCGGAGGGGGAGAGTGCTTTTCCGCTTCGAAGCTGGATGGTTGCCGGCTGGACGTGTATCGTTAGAGCATTGATGATTTCAGGAGAGACATTCCGAATCAGTCCCTCGCTGATGCCAAGACGAACATTTGAGCAAAGGCGCATGAATTCATCTGCAGAAAGAAGTCTTGCGCTTTTGAGAATTCCGATACTCCGCGCGATCTGATCCTGAACATTGAGATTCTCAATCATTTTTTTCCGCGCCGTTTTTTCGCGCTCCAGAAGCTGGGCCGCGATATCCTTGAGGTTATCAATCGCTTCCTGTTCTCCGAGCCCCAGTGAGAGCTGGTTTGAAAGCTGATAAATCGCTCCGACGGGACGGCTTGCTTCGCCGTATGTTCCGCGTATTGCAATTCCGAGCCGGGACAGGGTTGCGGAAATTCGGGAAATACTGCCGCTTTCCTGCAGTGCAGGCAGATGCAGCATCAGAGAAGCACGCATCGCGGTCCCGAGATTGGTAGGACACTGGGTCAGGTAGCCTAGATCGGAGTCAAACGCAAAGCTGAGCTTTTCATTCAGAAGAGAATCAATCTGATCGGCCAGCTCCAGAGCCTGTTCAAAGTTGTATCCTTCCTTCATGACCTGTATTCTCAGATGATCTTCCTCGTTGACCATGATGGAGATGCTTTCATCTTCATAGATAAAGGCCGCCCGTCCTTCCGGTGAGGCGATCAGCTCCGGTGAAACGAGATGACGCTCGACAAGTGAGACACGTTCAATATTGGAAAGCTCGCTGAGATTTTTCCTTAAGAACCCGTTTGCGATCGGGCTGGCGGAAAGAGCATTCCAGACTTTTTCTATTATTTCCTCGCGCTGCCGCAGTGTCAGACGGCTGGGGAAAGGATATTCCCGCAGATTGCGCGCGAAACGGACCCGGGTACTGATGATGATGCCATCCTCTGTTCCGGCTTTTTCGTACCACTTAAGCATTTTCTCCGTCCTCCCTGATTGTTAAGGCTTTGATTTCATCCCGCAGGATCGCTGCGTATTCGAAATCCTGCTCTTTTATCGCTTTTTCAAGTGCACGCTGCTTCTGGGCGACAAGCTCCTGCGGGCTCGAGGTGTCTGCGTGAGGCCTCAGTACCAGGGCAGCCGAACCGGGACGTTTTCCCTGATGACGGGTGCTGCCGTGGATCCGCTGAATTGACGGGAGGAGACGGTCATAGAAAACCTGATAGCAGTTGGCGCATCCGACCATTCCGCTTTTCGCAATTTCATCGAAGGTCGTACCGCAGAAGGGACATTCGGGATCCTTGCTTTTGGCGCTGTCGCGGTTCTGGGAGATCAGATTTCCGAAATGGAATTCGAAGTCGCTCAGAAAATTGGAGTAGCCAAGCTGTTTTGCGCATTCCGGGCAGAGTGCGTATTCACTCAGAACCCCGCCGACGATGGTCTTGACATAGGTTGTCGCATTGTTTTTTCCGCAGGACTGACAGATCATTCGAAATTCCTCCTTTGTTCTTGGATCAAAACGATCAGCATGTTTTTCATTGCGGCAGCACGTGCCTGGTCCCGGTATTCCTGCGGGATCGCGGCATAGCTCTGATCGGCTGTCGCGGCCCGGATCAGCTTTTCCTGTTCTCCGGAAAGAAGCGAACGCCGCGTCATATTGTGAAGTAGCAGCGCGGCGGTTCCGGCACTCAGACTTGCGCCGATGGAATGGATGATTTCCATCAATGCGTTTTCTGTGCCGGAGGATACGCGTGTGATCCGGATATATCCTCCTCCGCCGCGCCGGCTTTCCACAAAATATCCGTGTTCCGGCGAGAAGCGTGAAGTAATGACATAGCTGATCTGACTCGGTACACAGCCAAGTGTTTCCGCAAGTTCGTTGCGGCAGAATTCCGCCGTACCGCTTTCCCGGTCGAGCAGACGGCAGATATACTCCGTTATGGTATCGCTCAGACGCATGGCTTTAACCTGCTTTCTTAGAAATCTGAACTAAGTATACTTTAAAAGTCAAAAAAAGTCAAAGTCAAATTTCGGCGAGAAAGATTTATTTTACGCCTGTTTTTGCCAAGGATGCTCTGCCACCCGGGAGAAGGTCATGTTTTCACGGATTTTTGTCCGTTTTTAGCGTTTTTAAACCCTGATTCATAACCTTCGCAGGTCCTTTGCTCCTGCAAAAAAACCCGGCGCGACGCACCGGGCTTTCTGCCTTTTAGTTGATATCACTGCAAGAAGGAGAATGTAAAATCAGATCTTTTCCGGACGGAAATGATTTTTCTGAACAAACAGGAGGATGAAGCCTGTCAGCAGGAGAAGAAGAGAGACGATGGCGAGAGTCAGCCAGCCGATTCTGTAAAGCGCCAGAAACTGTAGACTGTAGACAAGAAGAAGGGGAAAAATCAGATATGCGGCGCTGCGGTAGGCGTCCCGGGATGTTCTGTATTGTTTTTGAAATACAATTACCAGAAGCGAACTGAAGATGGAAAGCGCGGGAGAGAACAGGAAAATCGTAACAGCCCAGATTCCATCAAGAACAAACGCCGTCGAGAGAATCAGATTTCCGACGGAAGCAATGATCAGAAATGAGAATGAAGAAAGCAGAGTTGCCGCGAGGGTGATCAGCTGGGCGGTATAGAATTTGGAGCGCAGTGTCTGCCAGGGATCAACCGGCGTAACAAAGAGGGAGCCGATTGTTTTCTGCTCTTTCTCATCAATCAGACAGGTACCGGTTGTGACGGTGGAAACGAGAATCGGAATGATCGGGAAAAGCATCGGCAAAAGAAGATTGGTTGAAAGGTAATAGATGGTCTGCTCCGCGTTGTAGTTCCGCATCGATTCCGGGAGGAGCGAATGGAAAGCGTCAACGTCCGCACCTACAGAGGTCAGAAGCGCAATCAGAAGGAACAGCACAGGAATCAGGATCGCTATCGCGACTGGGATGAAAATAATATAGAAGCGGGAACGGCGGTTAAACCAGAGTTCAAAGATGTTGTTACGGATCAGGATCGTGTCCGTTCTATTGAATAGTTTTCGGAACAGTTTCATAGGCCGCCTCCTGGGAATGAGTCTCTTCTGTTGCGTTTTCTTCGAGTATTTTTTCATAGAGCTCACGGAAAGTGGGCTCCCGGATTTCAGCGGCAAAGAGATCTGCGCCGCCGAAAACGATTTTTCGCAGAAGATTCGGAAATTCCTCCCGTCTTTCGATCGCCTGCTCGTACCAGGTCCCATGCCGTGTCAGGCCTTCGATTGCGCTGTTTGACTGGAATCGGGCGTACGTCGGCAGAGGATGTTCATGCAGAAGCTCTTCGAATGAACCCACGCCGAGGCACTTGCCGCTTTCGAGAATCGCATATTCGACACAAAGCGTGCCGGCGAGTTCCGGATCTGAAGTGGCAACGCAGAGCGTCAGCCCTTTTTCTTCGTTCTGACGCCGCAGAAATGATTCAATGATGCGAGTGGATTTTTCCGTTTCCTCGCCGCCGCTCTGATCGTAAAAGAGAATCTTCGGGTCATGAATCAATGCGCGTGCGATCGAAAGAAGCGCCTTATCATCCGGCGTATACTCCGCAAGTTTCTGTTCACGCTTCTCCCAGATCCCGAGTTCTTTCATCAGTTCGCTTGCCTTCTGGTGAGCGGCATTTTTCTCAATCCCATACAGAGATGCGATCAGAATCAGATTATCCACCCCTGAGAGAAAGGGAAAAAGGTTTGTGTCATCTGTGGAAACACCGCAGATCTTATAAAGGTTGCGTGTTTCCCTGGCGGGAATATCAAACGCGGAGCATTTTCCGCGTGTCGGGGCAATCATTCCCGCGAGAATCTTCAGAGCGGTTGTTTTTCCGCTTTTTCTCGGTCCCACAATTGCAAGTGAAGAACCTTCCCGCAGTGTGAAATCGAGCGGGAGCAGGACAGTTTTGTTTTGATATGTTTTTGAGATTCCCTGTGATTCCAGAGCTAGCATGTGCGGCTCCTTTCCCCGTTCCCGGTTATGTGTTCCCTTCGTTCAGACCGCGTTCATAAAGGTAGGTCGACTCGAGATCCGCCAGATGCAGCTTTACAGCGAGCGGGAACGCTTCAAACGCCTGGCTCAGGGCGAAACTGCCTCCGCGGGCGGCGTCGTCAAAACCGCCCATATGCCATCGGATCGCCATTGCCTCCTCGATTTTCAGCTTCATCAGCCGTTCGATCAGAAAAACGGATTTCTCGCCGTGCCCGTAAGGAAAACGGTCTTCCACGCTGAAGTACGGCTTCTTTTCCCAGACTCCGGTTTCATCGTTCTTTACGTTTCTCGTTGAGACCTTGTAGTACTGAGCCTTGCACAGATCGTGAAGGAGAGCGGTGATCGCGAAGGATTCCTCACTGTCCGCTGAAGGATCAAAATGTTTTTCCATCAGAACATGATATACGCTGACGCTGTGCATTACGAGACCGCCGTGGCAGGCACAGTGAAAGCGTGTGCTCGCTGGCGCTGTGAAAAAATCGGTGGTTTGAATCCAGGCGAGCAGTTTTTCAGCGCCGGGACGTTTCACTTTTTCGGAGAAAATGCTTAAAAACTCTTCTTTTGCGCTTTCAGCGGTCAGTTTCAAATCCATAGGTTAGATTCCTTTCTCAAAATACGCGATAACAGTATTTCAAACTGTATCACAGCTTTTTCAGATGAGCAAAATTCGTCATGATTTTTTTCGTTCCGACCTTGTCGAACGCAATCTCCACAAGACAGTCTCCGCCCATCGGCTTACTGGAAAGAACCAGTCCTTCTCCGAAAGCTTTGTGGAATACACGATCCCCGATTGCATATACGGCTTTATCTGAGGAAGGTGGAGAAGCGGCAGGCTTCGTGAAGCCGAAACCCCGCTGTACATTCACACCTGAAGCAGGGGAGGTTTTCGGACGCTGAGCCGCGGGAAGGTAGGAAGAATACGAAACTGATCCTGTATAATCGATCATCTCCGGGGGGATTTCCTTGAGAAAACGGGAGGGGGTATTGCGCGAAGTGGATCCGAAGAGCATCCGTGAAGATGCGTTCGTGAAATAGAGCTCTTCTTTCGCGCGCGTGATGGCGACATAGGCAAGCCGCCGTTCCTCTTCTATCTCTCCGGGGGAATAAACAGACTGCATACCTGGGAATATTCCCTCCTCCATTCCGGGGAGAAACACGACGGGAAACTCGAGACCCTTGGCGCTGTGAATTGTCATCATGACGACACTGTCGGCTTTTTCATCATAATTGTCCAGGTCCGTCAGAAGCGAGATTTCCTCCAGAAAATCGGAAAGTGTGGCGTTTTCACGGCTTTCCTCGAAAGAAACGATATTGGAAAGCAGCTCATTGACATTGTCTATCCGATCTTCAAAATCCTCATATTCCGTCTTTAAATATGCAAGAAAATCCGTCTTTTCCAAAAGCAGCTGATAGATTTCTTCGAGAGATGTTCCGCTGTTTGCTTTATCAGACAGTTCGGAGATGATTGCAGCGAACTCCTTGAGTTTTGACGCACTGCGCGAAAGCGGAGAGAATTCATCTGCGCGGGAGATAACAGAAAACAGGTCTTCACCGAGATTTACTGCAATCTCGGAAGCGAGCGCGACGGTACGATCACCGATGGAACGCTTCGGCTTATTGATAATACGTGACAGACGGATTACATCGGAAGGATTGTTGATGACACTCAGATAGGCGATGATGTCACGGATCTCCGCACGCTCATAAAAGCGCAGACCGCCGACGATACGGTAAGGGATTGCAGACTTGAGAAAAACACGCTCAAGCGCGTTTGACTGGGTGTTCATCCGGTACAGAATGGCAAAATCAGAGAATTTTCTTCCTTCGGATACCTTGTTTTCAATCATCCGCGCGATCTGATCGGCTTCGTCAAGCTCATTTTCGGCGGTGTAACAGGAAAGGCGCGGTCCGTTTTTGTTTGCAGTCCAGAGCGTTTTTCCTTTCCGCCCGAAGTTATGGGAAATAACGGCGTTCGCGGCATCGAGAATGTTCTGGGTCGAACGGTAATTCTGTTCGAGCCTTATGGTTTTTGCGTTTTGAAACGTTTCCTCGAAACTTAAAATATTCTCGATTGTCGCGCCGCGGAATTTATAGATACTCTGGTCATCATCACCTACAACGCAGAGGTTCCGATGCTTTTCCGTAAGCATCTTGATAAAGAGATACTGCGCATGGTTTGTATCCTGATATTCGTCAACCAGGACGTATTCGAATCGGTTCTGGTAATACTCAAGAACGTCAGGATTCAATTCGAAAAGGCGGATTGTATTGACGAGAAGGTCGTCAAAATCCATCGCATTTGCCTTAAGCAGTTCATCTTGGTAATGTTCATAAACCCGCGCAATCTGGGACAGACGCCAGTCCGTACCAGCGGATTCCGTAAACTCCTTCGGCAGGATCATCGAATCCTTGGCGCGTGATATCTCAGAAAGAACCGACCGAACCGGCAGAATCTTTTCGGAAATATCAAGATCCTTCAGGCAGTTCTTGAGAAGACGCTTTGTGTCGTCGGTATCGTAAATCGTAAAGTGACGCGTAAATCCGAGCCGGTCCGCGTCGCGCCGCAGAATCCTCGCACAGGAGGAATGAAAGGTTGAAGCCCAGATGTCTCCGCTTTTCTCACCCAGGATGCGCTCAAGACGATCTTTCAGTTCTCCGGCGGCCTTGTTCGTAAAGGTGATCGCGAGAATCTTCCAGGGAAAGCACGGATAAACCGCCAGATGTTCCCGTGAGATTTCAGGCAGGGGGACTCCCTTTTCAAGATATGCCTGACACGCGTCAAGATCCTCCGCGGTTATTGAGGAAGAAATATAATCGGAATTGTATGCGTCACCGTTCTCAATCAGGTTTGCAATCCGGTTGACAACGACTGTGGTCTTCCCGCTTCCGGCTCCAGCTAAAATCAGCAGCGGACCTTTTACAGAGAAAACCGCTTCGCGCTGGCGCGGATTCATTCGCTCGAATTCCTTTTCGTAAACCTGCCTGCGAAGCTCCAATATTTTTTCTTTATCCATACCGTACACCGTCCGGGAATTCTTTTGAAATACTTCCTTTATATTATACACGAAACGCCTTTGAATTACAAGTTTCCATACACGTATGATGCCTGTGCCGTCCCTTGTGATATCCGGATGATTCGGGGCTTTTTTCCCTGAACCGCAAAAGAAATCAAAAACCGCCGGCGCTTCGTGCAGCGCATAAATCATCCGACGCGGATCTGTGTCCTCATATCCGTATCCCTGTGATCTGTTTTCGGAGTATCCGCGCGCGTACAAAACAAAAAAGCGTGATTTGAAGAACAAATCACGCTTTTTCTGGAGCTGATGACGGGAGTCGGACCCGTGAACCTCCTCATTACCAATGAGGTGCTCTGCCAACTGAGCTACATCAGCAAA
>ONSY01000162.1 GCA_900320605.1 uncultured Eubacteriales bacterium
ACGTTCACCAACAAGGCTGCTGAAGAAATGCGCGAACGCGTGAATCGTCTTGTTGACTCCGCCGCCTCCAGGGATATGTGGGTGCTGACCTTTCATTCCTTCTGTGTTCGGATATTGCGCAGAGAAATCGACCGGCTCGGATACGACCCGAAATTTGTAATCTATGACGACTCCGACCAGCAGACGCTGATCAAGCACGTCATAAAGGACATGAATCTGGACGACAAGGTCTTCACACCGCGTCAGCTCGCCTCCCAGTTCAGTTCGGCAAAAAACCACATGCCGCATGATCCCGCCGCGTTTCTGCGCGAGTCCGGAGCGATCCGCCAGGTGGTTGAGGCCTTCTCCGTATATGAGAAATATCTCAAAAAAAACAACGCGCTCGATTTCGACGATCTGCTCCTGAAAACGGTGGAACTGTTTCAAAAAGAGCCCGAAGTTCTGGAAAGGTACCGTCTCCGTTTCCAATATATTCTCGTCGATGAATATCAGGACACCAATCTCGCGCAGTATGAAATCGTCCGTCAGCTTGCAGGCGCGCACCGGAATCTGTGTGTTGTGGGAGACGACGATCAGAGCATCTACGGATGGCGGGGAGCGGATATCCGGAATATTCTGGAGTTTGAAAAGGATTTTCCCGGTGCTTCCGTGATCCGTCTGGAACAGAATTACCGTTCAACCGGAAACATCCTGGAAGCCGCCAACCTTGTTATTTCCAACAACCGCGGCAGAAAGCAGAAAAAGCTCTGGACAGACCGCAAGGGCGGGGATCCGGTCGATCTCTACATCGCGCAGGACGACCGGGACGAAGCGCAGAACATCTGCAGGACCATACTCGGTGACGTTCGCCGTGGCCGTTCCTTTTCCGACTTTGCCGTTCTGTACCGGACACATGCTCAGAGCCGCGTGCTTGAGATGTACTTGAAAAGCTACGATATTCCTTACCGTGTCTACGGCGGCGTGTCCTTCTTTCAACGCGCCGAGGTAAAGGATATCCTCTCTTATCTCCGTCTGATTGAGAACCCGCACGACGATGTCTCGTTCCGCCGGGTTATCAATACGCCGAAGCGGGGACTTGGCGACAGTGCGATCTCCATGCTCGAGTCAAAGGCGGCAGAAATGAATTCTTCTCTTCTGGCAGCAGCGTTGAAATTGCAGGACGAGCCTTCAAGGTATGCTTCCAAGTTCCGGCAGTTCTGCGGCGTTCTTTCCGGCGCGCTCGGCATGCTCGGGATATCCTCCCTTTCCGATATTACGGAGTGGCTGCTGAACGAGATCTGTTATGAAGATTATCTTCGTGATGACAAGAAAGAAAACACCGAAACCCGTCTGGAGATCGTGAACGAGCTTATCAGTTATATGGCAGAGTTCGAAAAAGGTCTCTCTCCCGAAGAAGCGGATCCCCTGCAGGCGTTTCTGGAAAACGTCGCCTTGTTCACTTCCACTGATGAACTTGACGCCGAAGCGGGTCAGGTCACCATGATGACACTCCACAGTGCGAAGGGTCTCGAATTCCCTGTCGTGTTCCTATGCGGATTGGAGCAGGGACTGTTCCCTTCCGAAAAATCCCGCTTTGATCCCGAACGTATGGAAGAAGAAAGACGGCTGTGCTATGTTGGCATCACGCGGGCCATGGATACCCTTCACCTCAGTTATGCGCGTGAGCGGATGAACTTCGGCAGAATCGAACCCGCCGTCCCGTCCGTTTTTCTGGACGAGCTCGAATCCGTTCTCCCCGATCAGCGTCCCAGCCGAGGAAATAGCCGCGCACAGACGTGCGGCACCGTTTCTTCGTTCCAGGCGCCGCGAGGATATTCCCTGTTCTCTGGAATCTCTCAGGATTCTTCAGACATGCACACGCTTAAAAAACCCGGCGCCGCCGCTCAAAAGCCTGTTCAGGCGGTTCCCGTGGAACTCCGTCCTCCCGCATTCGCCTTCTCCGCCGGGCAGCGTGTTTCCCATGCCAAATACGGTGCGGGAACGATCCTGAGTCTGAGCGGTTCCGGCGGCGGACAGATTCTGGAAATCGATTTCGACAACGGCCAGGTCAAAAAGTTTTCCGCATCCATGGCACCCATTACTCCTCTGGAGGATTGACATATGACAAGACAGGAAGAACTAACCTCCCTTCTGAACCGGTACGCCGCCGCCTACTATCAGGCAGACGC
>ONSY01000245.1 GCA_900320605.1 uncultured Eubacteriales bacterium
GCAACCGCTAGATCCTGAACGATCACGGCGTCCGCTCCGCTTTCCGCTATTTCATGAAGGGTCTCATAAAACGCCTTTTTTTCCCCGTCAAGCAGAAGTATATTTAATGTTATGTAAACTTTAACTCCCCGTGCGTGACAATAGCCGACTGCTTCGCCGAGGGATTCAAAATTCTCTGCGTTTCTGCGTGCATTGAATCCCTTTGCGCCGAAATAGACAGCATCCGCTCCGGCGCGTACCGCGGCGACAAGGCTTTCTTTTCCCCCGACTGGTGCCAGAATTTCCGGAGATTTCTCCGGGTTTTCGTTGTTTCCGATTTCGGCTGTGCTGTTCCTTCTGACAGTGAATTCTGTTTTTTCCATTATGTCTCCTACTGGCGTTTTTTATGAGCAGAACTGTGAATCAAAGCGGAACGCACGCCCCGCGAAACAGTTTCGGATTCATCATTGTACAATTAAAGTATATCATCTTTCAGTTTGCTCGTAAACCTTTATTCATTGAATTCTATTTTCCGATTTCGAACGATGTTGCCTTTTCTCTCTTTATGTGATACTATTATGATGGTCTGAAAAACAAGGAGGTTCGATTATGAAAGAAAGAATCATCGGAAAAACAGGCCGCAGTGTCAGTGAAATAGGACTTGGGACATGGCAGCTCGGGACCCGCTGGGGTGATCCTTTTGACCGTGAGGAAGCTGTCAGGATTCTTAGCGCGGCTGAGGAAGCCGGTGTTACCTTTATTGACACCGCTGACGTTTATAACGACGGCATGAGCGAAACAATGATCGGTGAATACCTTTCAGCACATCCGGCGAATTTTTTCATTACGACTAAATGCGGACGCGGCCTCCATCCCCATACGGCGGAAAACTATACCCCTGCCGCAGTTGCCGGCTTTATTGACGCAAGTCTCCGCCGCCTTCGCCGTGAGCAGATTGATCTGATTCTTCTGCATTGCCCTCCTACATCGGTTTATCAGCGTGACGACATTTTTTCCGAGCTCGAAAGGCAGAAGAAAATCGGAAAAATCGCAGGTTACGGCGTATCGATCGAGAAAGTCAGCGAGGGACTCGCCGCAATGGAATACGACATCACAGCGATTGAAGTCATATTCAATATGTTCCGCCTGAAACCCGCTGAAGAACTTTTCCCGAAAGCTCTTGAGAAGAAAGTTGGAATTATCGCCCGTGTTCCTCTCGCAAGCGGAATCCTGACCGGACGCTATACAATGGAAACGCACTTCTCCGCAGGTGATCACCGCTCTTTCAACCGGGAGGGCAAAGCATTCGATAAAGGCGAGACATTCTCCGGTGTTCCCTATGAACTCGGTCTTGAGACGGCACAGGAGCTCAAAAGAATTTTTGCCACAGAAGATCTGGCACCGATCGCGATACGCTGGATTTTAATGCATGAAGCGGTCAGCGTAGTTATCCCCGGCGCAAGCCGTGCGTCGCAGCTTCTCGACAACGTCAGAGCCGCAGAGCTTCCTCCGCTTGACGACACTCAGATGAAAGCAGTGGAATCTCTGTATAATGAGAAACTTCGCGCGATTATCCACCCGCAATGGTAAGACCTGGAGTATCCGGGAAAAAGCCGCAGGTTTTTTCCCATACGGCTTTCGGAAACTCTCAGTGGTTGTGAGCTAAACCCTGTTCCAGATTCGTAAAGTGAACCGGCACGCCATAAAACAGGTTCATTTCAGATTTCTGAATGCCATTGATTTCTGAAAACGGTGTGCAATTGGTGTGATTTCTCCAAATTTGCCTCAGGTTTTATCTCCTGTTTAGCTTTTTTTATAAAACTATTTACAAAAGAAAATAAATGGAGTATAATATCATTTGCAAACATTGTTCAATATTTAACTAACTAATAAAGGAGTATCATTTCAATGAGAGCAACAGGCATTACGAGAGCTATCGATCAATTCGGAAGAGTTGTATTACCTTCAGAGCTTCGTAGAGTAATGAACGTAGCTCCCGGTGACGTTGTAGAATTCTATACCGATCCCGGAGCAATCATCATCAAGAAATATGAAATCACCTGTGTTTTCTGTTCGCAGGCGGACGATCTGGTTGAGTTTGAAGGTAAAAAGGTTTGTCCGGAGTGTCTTGAAAAGCTCAAAAAACTTTGATTCTCCTATCATTCCGTTAATAAAAATGCACTTCCGAAATCGGAAGTGCATTTTTTATTTACCCATTCATGATTCTTTCTGCGCACAGGTTACCGTCAGTCCGTTTCCATCCGTGTCCACTCTTAACAGGCTCCCGGAAGGAACATCGCCGGCGATGATACGTTTTGAAATCAGCGTTTCAAGAGTCCGCTGCAAATAACGCCGCAACGGACGCGCACCGTAAACCGGATCATATCCGTTGTCAACGATATAGTCCTTTGCTTCCGTTGTAAGAACGCAGTGAAGCTGCTGGGCTTCAAGACGCTCGTTGAGCGAGCTGATCATCAGATCCACAATCGAGAAGATATCATTCTTCGTCAATGGTTTATAGAAGACGATATCATCAAGACGATTCAGAAACTCCGGACGGAAACTGCGCCGCAGCAGTTCTTCAACCTCTTCACGGGCTTCTTCTGTAATTCTCCCTTCAGGATCAATCCCGTCGAGCAGGTACTGCGAGCCGAGATTCGAAGTGAGAATGATGACTGTGTTTTTGAAATCAACTTTTCTGCCCTGCGAATCAGTCAGAACACCATCATCCAGAACCTGGAGCAGGATATTGAAAACATCCGGATGCGCCTTCTCGACCTCATCGAAGAGAATCACGGAATACGGCTTGCGCCGTACCGCCTCTGTAAGCTGACCTCCTTCCTCATAACCGACATATCCGGGAGGAGCTCCGATCAGTCTCGATACGGAGAATTTCTCCATATATTCCGTCATATCGATCCGGATCATATTTTTCTCATCATCGAACAGAGTTTCTGCCAGGGTTTTTGCCAGTTCTGTCTTACCGACGCCTGTCGGTCCGAGGAAAAGGAACGACCCGATCGGACGGTTCGGGTCCTGTATTCCGGCCCGTGAACGCAGAATCGCTTCGGTCACTTTTTCCACGGCCTCATTCTGCCCGATAACACGTCTGTGAAGAATCTCTTCAAGGTGGAGCAGTTTTTCCTTCTCGCCTTCCATCAGTTTTGCGACAGGGATTCCTGTCCATCTCTCAATGATTCTGGCGATTTCTTCCTCAGTCACCTTATCTCGCAGAAGCGTATTTTCTGCTTTTTCGCCGCCGTTTTTCTCTTCTTCGGCAAGTTCTTTCTGAAGCTGCGGAAGTTTTCCGTATTTGAGCTCAGCCGCCTTATTCAAATCATAATCACGCTGAGCTTTCTCGATCTGGCGGTTGACTTCCTCAATCTGCTCACGAAGCGTCTGTGCCTTGCCGATGGAGGATTTCTCATTTTCCCACCTGGCTTTCATCTCGTTGAACTGATCCCGCATCTCTGCAAGTTCTTTCTGGATTTCCTCGAGATGCCCTCTCGAAAGCGGATCCGTCTCCTTTTTGAGCGCCGCTTCCTCAATTTCATGCTGAATAATCCTGCGCCGGATCACATCGAGTTCAGTGGGCATGGAATCCATTTCCGTACGAATCATGGCACAGGCTTCATCTATCAGATCAATGGCTTTATCCGGTAAAAAACGATCGGTAATATACCGGTTTGAAAGCGTTGCCGCCGCAATGATTGCCTGGTCCTGAATCTTTACACCATGGAAAACTTCATAGCGCTCCTTGAGTCCGCGCAGAATTGCGATCGTATCCTCTACGGTAGGCTCATTGACAAGCACCGGCTGGAACCGGCGTTCAAGCGCTGGATCCTTCTCAATATACTGGCGGTATTCATCAAGCGTTGTCGCGCCGATACAATGGAGTTCGCCGCGTGCAAGCATCGGCTTCAAAAGATTTCCTGCATCCATAGAGCCTTCTGTCTTACCGGCGCCGACAATCGTGTGCAGCTCATCGATAAACAGAATAATCCTGCCTTCGGATTTTTTGACTTCGCCCAGTACCGCCTTGAGACGTTCCTCAAAATCACCACGGTATTTCGCACCGGCGATCAGCGCACCCATATCAAGTGAGAAAATTGTCTTTTCCTTAAGGCTTGCCGGTACATCACCGGAAACAATACGCTGTGCGAGGCCTTCAACGATCGCGGTTTTTCCTACGCCCGGTTCACCGATCAGAACCGGGTTATTCTTTGTTTTACGTGAGAGGATCCGAATCACGTTACGGATCTCCTCGTCACGTCCGATAACAGGATCCATCTTCTGCTGCCGGGCGCGTTCCACAAGATCTGTTCCGTATTTTTTCAGAGATTCGTAGGTATCTTCCGGTGTATCGGATGTTACGCGCGTATTCCCGCGGATCTCCTTGAGTACGCGCAGGACATCATTCCGGCGGATTTCAAACTGTGAAAACAGTTTTTTCAGCGAAGCATCCGCACGATCCATCAAAGACAGAAAAATGTGCTCCACAGAGACGAATTCATCTGTCATCGATTTTGCTGTTTTCTCCGCATCATTCAGGACAAGATCAACATCCTGTGATACATAGATCTTCCCCGCTTCTCTTCCGGGTCCGGAAACGCCCGGAATCTTCGCCGCTTCATTTTCTGCCGCCCTGCGAAACGCATCCGGGTCTTTTCCCATCTTCTGAAGCATCTGCGGAATAAGTCCGTCTTCCTGTTCAAGCAGCGCGAGGAGGAGATGGATTTCCTCAATCTGCATATTCTGCGCGGAAAGCGCAATTGTCTGAGCCGCCGAAACGGCTTCGAGAGATTTCTGAGTAAACACGTTGGGATTCATACGAACACCACCTTTTTGTTCTGTACTGACGTTATTATAGAAAAATTTTAAGAACAGTTTATATAGAATTTGTGTCCAATTTGTAAATTCTTAGCACTTAGTCGTTTTGAGTGCTAACTATGCGTCAAAAAAAGCTCCGCTTTCATTTCAGCGGAGCAGTCCGTCTTTTCAGAAAAGTCTGCGAAGCGGCGATTGACATATACAACCCGATGCTGTGTCTGATCCCGTTCTCAAATCAGGGGGGATCCGCAATACTCACAGACTTCACCCTTCGTAGCGGCTCCGCAGTTCGGACATTTTTTCGGAGCATTCGAAAGGATTTGCTCAAATTGATCAGCTTCTTTTTCGTGACGCTGACGTTCGGCAAGAATTGCGGCCTTCAGCCTGCGTTTTGCGCGCAAATGGAAAAAAAGCAGGAGCGCTCCGCCTGCAATCAGCAGGAAACAGGTCGTAAGATAAGCTGCCGTATTCTCTTCCTCTTCAACCCCTGCGGCACCTACCAGGCCGATTACGATCAGCACTATTCCCCAGATCAGTTTTGCCTTGCTCTCTCTGTAAGTTGCGATGGTCGCCTGCTCCGGAGTCATTTCCCCCATTGCCACAGCCATCCGGACATCGCTTTCATAAGAACGTTTCTCCGGGGTTGCAGGCAATACGGCTCTTTTTTTCGTACATGCCGGGCATAGATAACGTCCTTTTGAAACAAGGTACTCACCGAAGTTTCTGTCAAAAAAACGTCCGCACTGCGAACATCTGACTGTGTTTTTTGCCGCCATCTGCTTTACCTCCTGTACGATCGTACATTGATAATCATAGCGCTTCCTGAAAAAAAGTCAAGGCGGAGTCACGCCGCAAAACGAATCGGATTACCCGCATTTTCCAGTTTATTTGATCTGTCCTTATCCGTCCAACGTTTTCCGGTGTGCCGCCCCGGGAGACAATATTTCCGGTATTATTTCTGCAATACCGGTAAATAACGAAAAAAACCGCTCAGACCTGAGCGGTTTTTCTGTGTTGGCATCTTCCTATTTTTCCGGGCCGTCACCAGCCAAGTATCATCGGCACCAGCGAGCTTAACTACTGTGTTCGGAA
>ONSY01000201.1 GCA_900320605.1 uncultured Eubacteriales bacterium
ACATGGCCATTCCGACCGGAGTTTCATCCTGACAGATGACAAACGCGCGGCTCCGGCTTTCCCGGTATGCGTACGCTCTCGCGAGAATCCCGGCGCTGTCCGAAACGAATCGGCGCTGGTCCTCCCGGACCGACAGTCCGGGTCTCCAGTTTTCCGGCGTAACCGGTCTAAGCTGTATCACATTTTTCACCTTGATCCGTCAAAGTATTTAATATCAAAACTGACTTTCCAGTGCGGCCGGTTCTCAGTCGAACACGATCAGCGCGGCGGCCGCAGCCAGAATCGCGATTCCGAGAACAAATTCGGTCATTCCGACCCGTCTGGCGTAATCCTCGTTCTTCCGGCCGGCTTTCAGGTCCGCCTCAAATCCGTTGATCAGAGAATACTTTTTCCGAAAGAAGATAAAATACCCGAACAGGGCGAACGCGGTCCCGAGCAGCGTGAAAATGATTTTCAGTGCCAGCATTTTTCTTCCTCCCTGATTTTCATTTTTATGAGTTCCCGCCGGATCAGATCAGTTCGTCCAGCAGAAGAGAGAACCGGAGT
Organism: uncultured Eubacteriales bacterium; assembly: GCA_900320605.1. Classification (GTDB taxonomy): domain Bacteria; phylum Bacillota; class Clostridia; order Oscillospirales; family Acutalibacteraceae; genus RUG612. The sequence continues at coordinate 547 of ONSY01000201.1, forward strand.
TTCTCCCGGTCCGGCTCGATTCCCAGCGCGTCAAACAGCAGATCGGGGTCAAAATCGGGATACACCTTTCCCCCGTAGGTTCCGTCGAAGTTATGTTTCAGGCTCCGCCAGCACAGCGCGATGTCTCTCCACCGGTCACCGACGCCGGTTTCGCCGAGATCAATCAATCCGCTGACACGGCCGTTTTCGATAAAGAGATTCGGGAGACAGAAATCCCCGTGCGACAGCACGGGATCATACTCCGGCTTATGATCATGCAGCCACTCAAGCAGCGCCTGCGGATCCGCGAAACCGCCTTCTCCGAACGTGTCCGGTTCGGCATTGTCAAGATCCACGAGATGGTTTTCCACCCGGTATTTTGCTTCCTCCAGCTCGGCATCGATGCTTCTTTCGCGAGGGCAGCCGGAAACATCGATACTCCAGAGAAGCCTGAGAGCCTGCGCAAGCAGGGAAAGCAGTTCCTTCGGGCGCTCGAGATAATATTCATCACAAGACATTCTGCCCGGAACCTTACTCATGAGAAGATACTGATCTTTATCATCCTTTTCATAGGCGATCACTTTCGGGACAGGTATTTTTTCCTCAAGCCACCGCATCACACGGACGGCGGAATCCTCGTCTTCGAGTTTGCGGCTGACGATCTTCAGGACAAAGTCATCGAAGATCAGAATCTTCGAGCCGGACATTCCGGTCTCGTCGCAGGTATATTCCTTTCCGGCGATCAGCTTTCCGATTTCATCCGGAACCTGCATGGGAATCCCTTCTCTCTCTTCGCTTTTCTCATAATAGACCAGCGTCATTTTATCATTGACTGTCTCCGTTTTCCCGGTTTTTCTATAGCCGATTTTTTCGTACAGATGGCAGTTTCCCTTCTCTTCCAGAATTGTGGAAAGAGACCATCTCCGGATGTCCGGATGCAGTTTCTCGATTTTCCGAAGCGCGCTCTGCGCGATCCCCCTGCCCTGAACCTGAGGCAGAACGCACAGCGCGGAAATGCGGGCGCTTCCGTTCTCTTTCTCCAGATTGACTCTGACCGCGCCGACGGCGGCCCCGTCGAGCAGGAACAGGTATCCGACCGTGCCCTCCCGCGTGTATTTCCGAAGGACCGACTCCCGGCTTTCCTTATACGGGCTCGTATCGTCGTCCCGGTATTTCTCGTACAGCGGCAAAAAGGCCGCCTTCTGTATTTCGAATACGGTATCCAGATCACTTTCCAGGAACCGTACTATCTCCACATTCATTGGCCGTACACTCCTTATTTTGGGAATCGGCGGGGCGGAAGGATGCGCTCATAGTTTTCAGACCATCATTCGCGCCGTCCGCGGACCGCAAATCGAATCAGACCGGTCTGCACTTTACGACTGCCTCCGTCACATTCGTCAAAACAAGGTCGCCGTTCTGATTGAACACTTCAATGGTGACTTCCGCAAGCCCGTTTCGTTCGTTTCTTCTGACAAGATCGGTGATGACCGCCCTGCCGGTCAGAACATCTCCGGCAAATACGGGTCTGAGCCACTCAATCCTGGTGGACTTTCCCGCGAGCAGTTCCTCGCCGAAGAAGTCGACTTCCAGATATTTTGCCCAAACCGCCATGAAAGACATGACGCCGGGCGCGATCACTCTGCCGAACGGCGTACCCTTCGCGTACTCCTCATCGGTATGAAGAGGGATGTTGTCATATTCGCGGGCAAACGCCAGCATCTTTTCCTTTTCGATTTCCGCCGGTGCGGTCTCCGCGGTCATCCCGAGTTTCAGTTCGTCAAAATACATGGAACACCTCCGCAGATCCGGAACCTAGACCGGTTCACCGTTTACGAGCACGACATTCATGCTTTCCACTTCGATTGTCTCCCAGACGCCTTCGGTCACGTACGGTTCGTTTCTGAGATAGTCATCCAGCGCGGCACGGTCCGGGAAATCGAGGATCAGAACGGATCCCTTCATTTTCCCTTCGTCGTCCAGCAGACCCCCTGCGCAGACGATATGCTGTTTGAGTCTGCTCATTCCCTGAAGGTGGCGCGGACGGACCTCCATGCGCCTTTCGAGCATTCCTTTTCCGTCACAGGCTTTGATCATAAACTGCATAAAGACACCTCACAGCGCAAAGTTCATTACTTCATATGATTTATCCAGTATTTCGGCTTCTGTTCTCACAGGACGGCCACAAAGTCCGAACAGGCGGCAGGAACGGAAAAACTAGTCCTGCGTATCGGAAACCAGAACATCCGTAACCCTACTGTCGCCGTCGTAGTAAATCACGATCTGCCTGCCGTTATATACGTATATATCCCCGTAAAAACCGGAAAGCATACCGTCTGGTTCTCCCCAGTGATCGCTGATTTCCTTCTCTGTCCTGTCTTTCAGGACTTTTGTCGCCTCTTCTCCTGACAGCGACGCAATATGCTCCTTTTCCGGGAACGCCGCAGCGCATGAAGAGAGTATCACTGCCAACATCGCTAAGACAAGCATGACTAAGGCCGTTGTTTTCACATTCGGTTTCAACATCTGATGAACCCGGCTCATTTTTCTTCTCCTTTTTCAGAGCGTATATTCGATTTCGTCAAGCCTGTCTGTTATCGAATTCTTTTTCCCTGTTTTCTTAAAGCCCATTCTGCGATAGAGTTTTTCAGCTCTTGTGTTGTTTTCAAGAATCCATAGCGTAGGAGTGTCCGCACATTGAGCGATGGCATATTGCAATAACATCGTTCCATAACCCATATTCTGATAATCCGGAAGGACATAAAGATCCTCTATCAAACTGTTCGTTACAGACACAATTCCTACGGGCTTTTCATCTGTTACAAGTAAATGGATCTTCGTCCCTCTGTTCATCTTGGCGTTCAAATAGTCTCGCTGCCTGTCTGGTGTATGAATCTCAATGAAATCAGGCGCACAAAAGGCACGGTGGGATTCCTTCCACGTTATTGAATGGATCGTTGCTGCTTGAAGAAGATTTGTTTCATCTACAGGAATGATCACACTTACCTCCATCAATTCAATTCGGATTATTCATTTTACATTTTTCAGATATATACTATTCCTGAGTTCATACGGCACAGAAATAAAGACTTTCTTTTGGTGGTACAAGCAGCATACCGTCTCAACAGTATGTTTCAGGGGGAACATATCGACAACCGGGAATTCTTGAAATTACACT
>ONSY01000002.1 GCA_900320605.1 uncultured Eubacteriales bacterium
CGTAAACTCCGTTTGATCCCCTGTCCTCAGCGTCGGATTGAAATCAATGACTTCTTCAGCTCGCCTATAAGCCCACCTCTTTGGAATCCCTTTTTCAAACTCAGCGGTTTCATGGCCGGGGAAACGAAAACGGACAAACCACTCCTTATACAGATTTTCCGCCATCTGCTCCAGCACCTTGATTCGCTTGTTGTTGATCTCGATGAGGTTGTCGTAGGCGGAGAGAATCTCAACAATTCTTTCTTGAACCACTATAGGAGGAAATGCCAGCTTTATTTTATTGAGATTTCCTTGACTTAGCTTAGGCTGAGCAGATCCGGTAACAAACCCCGTTATATCAAGATGATTTAATGCGTAACATGTATACCTCATATTTGCCAGTTCGTTAGTTCTTACAATATGCGCATGGTTATTTACCCAGAATTTACCATTTGCGATTAAGGCGATTGGCTGGCTCCGCGACATAAGGTTTTCTCCGTCTTCAGCAATCAGCATATATTCACCATTGCAACGGTACTCCTGTACATAATCTATGATCCCTTGAGCACCATAATAAGGATACTCCCCTTTAAATGATTCCCTTTCCATTGATGACAATGGCTTCCGAAGGTAGTCATAGTTATCAAATATATCCTCCAGTTTATAAACAGTTGTTTCCATACTCATTCACCAAACAGTGTTTTGATGCTCTTTGTGATCTGTGTCTCCAGATTCTTTGCTTCATCGTTCAAAGATGTAAACTCCGCGTTCAGGCCGAGCATCGTTTCCTTAAACTCTTCCTCCGTCATACCGTCGTCCTCAATGACTACACCGACATAGCGCCCGGCGTTGAGGGAGTAATCCTGATCAGCAATACTGTCTTCCTCGATGATCTCGATAGGATTTCCGTCCTTATCGAGCTTTGGCTCCCCGTTTTCGTACAAATCATAAGAAATGCCGAGCTTTGCCGCCTTGCAGAGTCCGACCACATCCCGGTATTCTCCCTCCGGGAAGCGTTCCAGAAGCCATAGAAGGTTATCCAGATAATAGATTGCTCCCGCTGCGGTCTCCCTGGCCTCTTTCACATAGACGTCGTATTCTTTGATCTTTTTATCCTGGTTCTTGGAATAATACTGCTCAAAGTGCAGCCCTGTATGGGCATGCATGATCTCCTCATCCTGCGCCTTGACGTGCTTTTGGAATTCCATCACATTTTCAGCGGTCAGATCATTGAGTATGTCGTAGTCAAAGTGAAGGGTAATCGGTGCGCACGAGCACAGCTGTGGTTCGTCGTAGCTTTCTTTTCCGTCGCCGTCAAAATAGAAGGAATATGTGCTGAGGGTTGAGAGCAAGTCAAGCAGCGAGGCAACCAACCGCAATGCTTCCGTCTTATACTCTTGCACCAGCTTTTTAAAGGCTTCGGTATTACCGTGATACAGGCGGGTGATAATCCCGAGGTTTTTGATTTGCTCGTCGCTGAACTTCCGGTGCGCCCGGTCCACCTGGGTGAATGTATTGCGTGCGTCGATAAACAGGATCTCATCCTTTTTTCCCGTCTGGGCCTTATGCCTGTCGAAAAACCATAGCGTAGCGGGAAGGGTGACGGAGGAGAACATATTGGAAGGCAGCGTCACCATCTGGCTGATGATACCGTCTTCTATCATCTTCTTACGAATCGCATACTCGCTCTTTCCGGCATCAGAGGCGGAGTTTGCCATGACCAGCGCAGCCTTGCCGTGTTCATTCATGGCAGTGGCAAAATAGCCGATCCAAAGGTAGTTGGCATTGGGAACGGTCTCTTTCCTGTCGGAGGCCTTCTTTGCCGATTTGGTGGAATTACGCGGAACGCCGTAAGTGTTGAAACGCGCATCGCCGATAACGCGGTCAAAGGAGACCTCGTCCACGTTGAACGGCGGATTTGCCATCACGTAATCGAAGGCGCCGAAGGCGTTGTAGGGGTCGGAGTAATAGGAGTTAGCCTCCGTGATATCGCCGCGCACATTGTTGAGCATCAGATTCATCTTGGCCAGCTTCACGGTATCCGGCTCTTTCTCCACGCCGTAGCAGCGGAACTTCATTTGCTCCGCTTCACTGGCATTGTGGGCGTGCATATACCGCGCTGCCTGGACGAACATACCGCCGGAACCGCAGGCAGGATC
>ONSY01000059.1 GCA_900320605.1 uncultured Eubacteriales bacterium
CTTGAGACAATCCGCGGATATTATTACCCGACGGCGAAGAACAATATGGTGCGCGATCTCTACGAACGCTTCGGCTTTGCGAAGATCAGCGAGGACGAAGCGGGCAATACCGTATGGGAGCTTCCGCTTGAAAGCTACGAAAACAGAAACCATGTCATTACAGTCGAGGATAATTCCTCGATTCAATAAAGAAAAGGAGCGGATCAGATGGACAGAAATGAGCTTTACGAACGTTTGAACGACGTTTTCAGAGATGTGTTTGACGACGACGATATTTACGTCACGGCGGAAACAACCGCTGACGATATCGACGACTGGGACAGCCTCGAGCATATCACGCTGATCTCCGCGGTGGAGCGGGAATTTCGGATGAAATTCAAAATGGGCGAAATTTCCTCCATGAAGAATGTCGGAGAAATGGCCGCGATCATCGCCGAGCGCGGAAGATAAAACACGAAGAAGGTTCCATTCAGAATGAAAATCAATTCGGATACAGCGAACAAGCTGATCAAAAACTATAAGGCGGAAATCGAGGCGCTGCTGATTCTCGAATCCCAGGGGACGACGTATTCCTACGCCCCGGGGGAGGAGCCGATCATCCCGGAGTATTCTTTCCGGAAAACGCAGGAGGAGCTTCATTCGCTCGAGGAAAAAACGCTTCGCCTGTCCCACGCGGTCGCCGTTTTCAATTCGACCACCGTGCTGCCGGAATATTCCGTAACGCTCGATGAGGCGATCGGCCGCATGAGCCGCCTCAATGAGGAGAAAAAGCGCCTTTACGCGCTTCTGCAGATTCCCGAAAAGAAACGCGAACGTTCCTACGGCGGCGGAGACGCCGACATCACCTGCCGCAATTTCGACCAGGCGGAAGTCCGCACCGCCTACAATCAGGTCACGAAAGATCTGATGGCGCTTCAGCAGGCGATCAACATCGCGAACCTCACGCAGACCTTCGAAGTGGATCTGTAGGGACTTTTCCGGGATCGCTGCTCTTTGTCTTTTTCGAAAGGCTTTTTGAGGGAAGTTTTTTCTTTTCCATGTCTTTTCGTCTTCCATGTTTTTGCTCGCAGGGAAGTTGAGCCAAAGCAGGATTTTTTGCGGCTGTCCGAAAACCCGGGCCGGGAGTTTCGGGTACGGTTCTCTCCCGGCCGATCTGAAAACACAGCGTGCCGGGTCTGATACGAAAAATTCCGTCCCGGCACTTGTTTTTTACCCTGCGGTTGATTATAATATCAATAGAAATACTGTGTACAGGGAGGATTTTCAAAATGAGCAAAATTGCAGACGCATTAAGAGAAACCGGCGTTTTCTATGTCGCCACCGCTGATGCGCAGGGTCAGCCCCGCGTTCGTCCTTTCGGCGCGGTTGCCGAATATGAAGGAAAGGTTTATATCTGCACGAACAACACCAAAAAGTGCTACAAGGAAATGATTGAAAACCCGAAGATCGAAATCAGCGGCATGTATCCGGATCATTCCTGGCTGCGTTTGACCGCCAAAGCCGTCCGTGACGACCGTGACGAGGCGCGCGCCGCGATCCTCGAAGCCAACGAAGGCCTCAAGAGAATGTACAGCGTCGGCGACGGCATCTTTGAGGTTCTGTATCTTGAGGACGTTACCTGCCTCAAATGCACGTTCACAGGTTCCGAAGAAATCAAATAATCGGTACTGAACAAAGAAAATCCCGGGCTTTTCTGCCCGGGATTTTTGCGCTTTCTGTGATTATTCGTCTTTGGGAATTTCCCAGTGAATGCTCGGCATCGATTCGAGAACGCTCCAGTCATAGATCGACTCTTTCGTATCGAGCTCATCGGGTTCTTCGTTTTCCTCGCCGTAGGCAGTGCACATATAGTACTCGCCGGCGCTGAAGCTCAGTCCGACGTCGACCACGCGTTCGATGTCCTGCAGCAGCAGAATTCCGCCGCCGCCGCTCTGTCCGCCGGGGATGCTGCGGATCATGATTTCCTCGAGGAAGCAGAAGAGATTGAGACGGTCGCTGATCCAGATATGGAAGCAGGGCTCCTCATAGTAGGGGTAATAGCGTTCGCGTTCACGCTGTTCCGCGATGCGCGCCTCGGCCGCGCGGCGAACTTCGGGATCCGGAGAATCGATTCCGTTTTCCACCATTCTGCGCATCATCTCTCTGGATTCCTTTCCGGGCATATCCGCGCGAACGCAGTTTGCGGTATGATAGATGTGCTGAATCGCGATGCCGGGCTGGTATTTCCAGGCGATATGGCGGCCGACCATGCGATCCGTCAGATGATGACGGATCTTCGGCAGATCTCTTCCCGGAACCTTGATGGCGCCGAAGAGCGGCGTAGTGCGGATCATGCGCGGGAATTCGCTGTTGAAGCCTTCTTCCATCAGTACGACAGTAACGAGACGCTGCGCGGTATCAAGAACCAGGCTGTAGTTGATGAGGCCTTTTCCGTCCGTCGGCTGAATATGAACGAGATAAGTCGTGTCGTCGCCCTTTAAGGCTTCGTAGGTTTCGAAGCGGTAGGCTTCGCCCTTCTTCGCAATCTGTACGTTTTCGCCGTCGGCAAAGAGGAGGGAATACTCCTCGCCGTTATCCATGATCAGATGAAAATGCTTTCCGGAAAGCTCATAGGTAAAGGGAGCCTTGAACTGGCTCAGACCGATGAATTTACGTTTTTCTGCCATGATAAAACCTCCTTATTCTTTTTCGGGCACTTTTTCAGGATTCTTCTTTCGGGATTTCCCAGCGGATGCTCGGCATTGCCTCGAGCGAATCCCAGTCGTAGATGGACTTCCTCGTGTCAAGCGGATCGGGTTCGTCGTTTTCCTCGCCGTAGGCGGTGCACATGTAATACTCGCCCTTGCAGAAACTCAGGCCGACGTCAACGTCGCGCTCGATGTTCTGGAGCAGAAGGATTCCGCCGCCGCCCGCGTTGTAGCCGGGAGCGCGGCGCATCATGATTTCCTCAAGGAAGCAGAAGAGGTTGAGACGTTCGTTGATCCAGATATGGAAGCAAGGCTC
>ONSY01000096.1 GCA_900320605.1 uncultured Eubacteriales bacterium
ACAAGGGCGAAAGAAAACCTTGCGAATCGTTACCTGTCCAAGGTGGAGGATCTGTTCAACCGTTATCTGCACATCTGGATGAACGACGAGGCGCTCAGAGGCATCCTCGATGTTGACTTTAACGTTACGATCGAGGAAAACGACAAGATACATGTGGCGGAAGGCTACAGCACGGGTGTGGGCGATCTGATCGACTTCTGCATGCGACTGGCTCTGGTGGATACGTTGTTTGAGAAAGAACAGCCGTTCCTGATTCTGGATGATCCGTTTGTGAATCTCGATGAAGACCGGCTGGAGAAAGCGCTGGAGCTGCTGAGCGTGATGGCTGCCACCAGACAGGTCATCTACTTTGTCTGCCATCCGATTCGCGCAGTGGAGGCGGAGCAGAACTCGTCCTCGCGCAGGAAATTTCAGCAGATCGCCGCGGAAACGCGGCAAACGCTACGAAAAAAGAAAGCTGCCAATTCGTCGAAAAAGCCCGCGGTCAAAAAGAACCCGAGGGATCTCTACCATCTGGGTCAGCAGGCTGCGGCAGCTGCTATTGCTCCCGAAAGGACGGACTATGTCATCACAAACAGCATTTTCGGTCTGAACTTTATTTTGACAGACTGGAGCGATGGGAAAGACCACAGCTATGAGCTGTTCTTCGTGGACGCGGCAGGCCATGTTCTCAACGAAAGAAAACGGCTGGAGGTACGCAGCGGAAAGCTTTCTGCCGACCGGCTCCAATTCAGCCTGAACACGCGGGAGGACAGCGGCGATCAATACGAACTGATGATCCAGGAAACCGGTCAGGATGACTATGAGGTGATGGCGAGAATTCCGTTCCGGGCAAAACTGGCTTTTGCCGGAACTTTCAGCTTCGATTAATCGAACGGCAGGTGGTTACGCCTGCGAAACGAAAGGAGAATGACGTATGTCCAGAGAAAAAACCGTGAACGCTCTCCCGATGGCGGAGGCAAGCAAAAAAGACTGGTATCTCTCCGTGAAACCCGCGTCCCCGAGGCAGACGCTCACCGTTGCGTTCGACGACGGGAAAAGCTATCAGTATCTGGAGCAGGGAAAAGTCAATCCCGGCGATCCCGTTGTGATCGATTTCGGCGGCGCCACCAGCTATCGGATGGGTCGGGTGACGGAAGCCGTGAACGGGATCACGATCAAAAGAACGCACGCGCTCAAGCCGCTGTTCACATTCTCCACAGACCCGCAAAAAGCCGAGATCAAAAAGAACAGCGATGGACTCAATAAACTCGAGGAAGTCAGCGATGCGTCCGGCTATTTCAAACTGAGCCCCAGCAGTTCCACGGAGGGACAGTTCCGCGTGGTTGACTTTTTGGTGATCGGCGTCCTCAACGCAATCACCGTCATTGCGCACGCGGATCTTGCCACTCCGGGCATGCTCAAAGAGGCGAAGGAATACCTCGCGGAGGCAAAGCCGGTTCCCGGAATCGTGTTTGGAAGAGAATTCACTGATGCGTATTACGGCGTCTGGTTCGATATTCTCCGTTATGCCGAGAGCGCGGAGGTCATCCTGACCGGACATTATCCCGGGTGGGACAGTGATTTGCTGGGTTGCGGCTTCTGGCAGAGCGAAGAGTATCGGAAATTGAGGATTCAATCCGAATGGAACGACGATCATACCGGGTATTTTCTGTATTTCAAGGACGGATCAAAACCGCGGCAGAAATTCTTCTCGCAGTGCGAGGAGTTCAAAACGATCACGAATGAACTGGTCATGCGCTCCGCGCTGTCGATCCTCATCCGCGGCGGTTTCACCAATTTGCTCAAGGCGGCGCTGTCGGTTGAAATGCCGATCAAGGGCTTTTATCGGAAGCTCATCGCGTTTGCCGATGAGATCGGATCCACAGAATGCAGCAAACTTCTCAAAAGTGTAGATTACGAGAACATGGTCTTTTCCAGGCCGGAACCGGAAAAGAGCAGGCCGAGGGCGGATAAAAGCAAACCGAAGGCGGATAAGAGCTTCAAAATCAAGGACGATACCCTCGAGGAGTACAAAGGAAAAGCAACTGAAGTTGTGATTCCGGACGGCGTGAAGATTATCGGGGAGTATGCGTTCAGCGAAAATCAGCAGATCCGAAAAGTTGTGATTCCGGACAGTGTCACGCAGATCAAAAAAGGCGCGTTTTCCTTTTGCCCCGCGCTTGAGGAGGTCGTGTTCGGAAAAAACGTATCGGCATTGGGCGTGGACTGCTTTTACAAGTGCGAAAGACTTGCATCGGTCGATTTGTCCTGCACAAAAGTGAAAACACTGAACAATTCAACATTCGGTTTCTGCGCCGGATTAAAGTCTCTCGATCTGAGCAAAACGAAAATCAAATCGATCAAAAAAGAAGTGTTCCTGCACAGCGGCCTGAAGCGCATCCTGCTTCCCCAGACGCTGGAATCGATCGGA
>ONSY01000049.1 GCA_900320605.1 uncultured Eubacteriales bacterium
CAGATCAGCGGAAAATCCCGTCTGCTTGAAATCGGCTGCGGTGAAGGAAGAGACGCGAGAGCTGTGCTGAAAGCCGGATTTCAGCTTCTGGCGACGGATCTTTCAGCCGAGGCGATCGAGTACTGCAGGAGGATCCTGCCGGAATATGAGAAGCATTTTCAGGTTCTGGATTGCCTTTCAGACAGTCTGGAAGAAACTTTTGGTTTTATCTATGCTGTAGCCGTCGTGCATATGCTCGTACTCGATGCAGATCGCGACGGATTCTACCGGTTTATCAGGGATCACCTGAGTGAACGGGGGATTGCACTGATCTGTACCATGGGCGATGGAACGCTTGAAATGCAAACTGATCCGGGTGATGCCTTTGAACTGCAGGAGAGAGAACACGAGTCGGGCAAGATGACAGTAGCGGCTACGTCCTGCAGGATGGTTTCGTTTCCGACCTTCGAGGAAGAAATCCGGAAAAACGGACTTCGCATTCTTGAGAAGGGAATCACAGAGGCACTGCCGGATTTCAACAGCTTGATGTATGCGGTTGTTGCAGCTGCGGGATGAGAACGCAAATTGTGGCTTGTGAAAGGGAAGGAGAACGGGCGTGGCTTCGAGCAAGGAATATCTGATGTTCCTGATGGACCAGCTTTCAGGTCTGGAGGGCGTTTCCTATAAGACGATGATGGGGGAGTATATTCTCTATTATGAGGGGAAAATCATCGGCGGAATCTATGATGACCGGTTCCTTGTAAGGCCGACCCAGGCTGCACGGCGCATGCTTCCTGACGCGCTGATGGAAAAACCGTACGACGGGGCAAAAGAGATGCTTCTTGTCGGTGAACTCGATGATCGCGTGTTCCTTTCCGATCTGGTCAGGGAAATCTATGAGGAACTCCCTGAGCCTAAAAAGCGCGGAATAAAATCATAATCAACGGATGAAAAACCGCGTTGGAATTTGACAGTAAAAGCGTCCTTTTCCGGAACAGAAAAGGACGCTTTCTGATTATGGACGATGATGGGAAATCAGTACTTTCCGTACGTGCGCACGGTGTCGAACATTGCCTCAACATTTTCGTCTTTGGCGTAATCCATACCGTAGGCGGTCTCAAAGACAAATCCGCCTCCCGGAGCACAGATATCAAGCAGTCTCTTGCATTCGTCAATGACTTCCTGTTTTGTCCCATAATTGAGGAGATACGGTGAGAATCCGCCGCCGATACAGGCAACTTTGCCGAGCTTGCTCTTTGCGAGCGCCATATCCACCTGCTCAAAATGATAGAATACCTTGCCGACAGGTACTTCCGCGAGGCAGTCGAGTCTCGAATTATACTTTCCTTCGGTAAAGATATAGGGAACTTTTCCTGCGTCAATAATTGCTTCAATGATTTTCTGCAGGTGACTCCAGTAGTATTCCCGGTAGTGTTCATCACTCATAAAGCCATCCATACCTTTGTGCAGCGCCATAAAAACAAGTTTGCCGTCGTCACGGCCTTTCGAAGCTTTGATTGAAGCAATTGTCTGATCAAAGGTCGCATCAATAAACCGGCGCACCTCATCCGGATTCTCGTAAAGATCCGAAAGCGAGAGCAGTGTTCCGCGCAGGAAATCGCTGTAATGATCGAAGGGCACGGCTGCCCCCATTGATGCCCGGATGATCGGATAACCGAGATCCTCCATCTGCTGATTGAAAGCGGCTTTTTTCTGTGCTAAAGCTTTATATCCGTCACTGATCTTCCAGAGTTTTTCAATCATTTCTCTCATTTCCGGAGTGGAAACAGCGGAGGCAAGGCCAAGTGTTCCGCGTCCGAGACGGAAGTTTTCAAGCGGTTTCAGAAGGTTCGAATTACGCGGCAGTTCCTTATGGACACGCCATGTCACGTTGTCATTGAAAAACTCATCGAATTCGTCGTCAAGAAGAATCGGAAACTCGATATACTGCTGGATTGAATTGTCTCCGATCGGATTGCCGGGCATTCCGGACCATGCCATGTTTGTCGGGCTCTGGAGTTCCATCAGTTTTCCTTCGGCGACATAATTGCCAAGGACAGTGGCATTGTCCGGATCGAAATCCTTGAGATATTTAATCATGGCATTGGAGGCTTTCTCCATCGTCTCGTCATAAATGACTTCTGTCATCGTATAGCCGGCGTGGAGATAGGGGTAAATCGCAGGAGATGGCGCGATCGGAACCATATCCGGTTCTCGAAGAGCGATGGCGTCTCGGATCCGTTTCCATTTCGCGTCGAATTTTGCCTTGTTTTCCGGGGTCATATCAGTTTCCTCCTTGTTTATTGAATCTGAAGAATGTGAGAGACACAAGTCCCATTCTCAGCGTTTGGGTATATGACAAAAGCAGCAGCTGTTTCAGATAACGCTGCTGCTTTTTTGAAATTAGTTTTCGACAGTGGTTCCATTTCCGTCCGCACGCTCTTCCAGCTGACTGCAGATATCCGCATATGTTACTTCGTCGAGCTTGTATTTTCTCTGATAGAGATAATAGGAGAAGAAGCCGAAAACAAGCGGGATCAGGATCATCGCAAGAAGCAGACCGGCGGTCTGGCCGGAGTGAACCGTCGAGATAACACCTTCGATACCGACGAGGCGTTCATCTTCCGTGATTGCTCCCATCTGTGTCTGCTGTTCAAAATCCGCGATGGCATTTGTTTTCTCGAGGACACGGAAAATGATGTAGGTCAGATAGGTCAGTGCGACGACGAGCGCCGAACCCATCTTTGTCAGAAGCGGGCGCATCGACGCGATAATCGCTTCATTTCTGTGTCCGGTTTTGAGCTCGTTGTATTCAACTGTATTGACAATTGAGATCATCATGATCAGATAGAACCCGTAGAGTCCGAGATTTACGATCATGTAGCCGATTGTCAGGACAATAAAGCTCAGGAAATTTGCGGGAAGGATAAGACCGCCGAACAGTTCGATCACGCTGCCGATAACGACCGTCAGCATCAGAGCGCTCATCAGCTGTCTGCGGGTGAATTTGCGGGAAAGCGCCGGATAGATCAGCATCAGAACCGCCGTCGCCGCAACACCGACCATTGAGAAGGTAGAATAGTAACCGCCGGCATAGCCGTAACGGAAATAGATCAATGAGGAGCCGATTCCGCCGAAAACCAGAGAGTTGGCAATCTGCTGAAGAAGGAAGATCAGAATCATCCACCGCAGCTGATCGTTCTGACGGATTGTACGGGTAATGCGGCGGAAATTGAGTTTCGTTTTCGGTTCCATGTCATCACCGCGGTGTTCCTTCGCACCGAAGACCGTAAAGAGAATAAAGAGCGGTCCAAGAAGAGCGATCACAAGCGCGATGACTCCGTATGCGGTAGCGGCATTACCGCCGATCGCGTTTTCGCCGACCGTAAAGATCGGGATCAGAACAGACGCGAGGGTGGAGCCGACGCCTGCGAAGAAGGTTGCCCGAGAGGTGTACTGGTTGCGCAGATCAGCGTCCCGCGACATGGCCGGGATCATACCCCAGTAGGAAATATCGTGCATTGTGTAGGTGATGCTGTACGCGAAATAAATGATGCCGAAGAAGACAATGAACGACCATCCCTGCAGGTTTGAATTGAACGCCAAATAAATTACGATTGAAGTCAACAGAACACCGGACAGGAGCCATGGTTTGAATTTTCCCCATTTTGTTCTTGTCCGCTCGATAATGTTACCCATGATCGGATCATTCAAAGCGTCGAACACACGCGCCGCGATCATGATAATCGTCACAGCGAGCAGCTGGCTTTTTGTCAGCTTTTTGGTAAAAAGAATGTAGGTCAGGATGCAGTTATTAAAGAGATAGTACATCATATCGCGCCCGATGGTACCGAGCGGATAAAAGATCAGATTTTTTTCTCTTTTTCTGCGTTTTTTTACGGAAATTGGCTGACCTGGAGCGTCGACGTTATGCTCGATCGGCCTTTGCTGCAAATCAGACATGACAATCCTCCTCTTTAAACTAGTTATAAAAGTATATTACCATATGAAAAAGAAAAAAGCTATGAAGAAACCGAAAGATTTAATAAAATATTATTGTTATAGCAATTATTTTTTTGCAATGTTCCTAAAAAGACAGCATACGCAACCTGGATATTCTTGCTTTTGAATTCACTGCGTGATATGATACGAATAATGAAATATTAATTGCACTCACATAGGAGGAGAAAATGAGAATTCTTGGATTTGACCATATCGGGATCGCGGCGAAAGATCCGAAAGCACTGACAGACTGGTATGTAAAGTATCTCGGCTTTACGTTCCTGGAAGCCGGACCGAGCGGGAATTTCTTTATTGAAACGCCGGACAAAGTGATGCTTGAAATCATGGTTCCAGGGAAAGGGGAAGAAGGGGTGCTTGAGAAAACCGGATGGAAGCATATCGCTCTTGTTCCGGAAGATTTTGAGGAAGCTGTCGCTTTTCTCAAAGCCGCAGGAATCGGTGAGAATGCTCCGGTTAACCGGCGTGAGGATGGTTACTGCACATTCTTCTTTACCGATCCGGAAGGAAACGTGGTACACCTTGCAAAATGGGCTGATGACAGAGGGATGTTCCGCTGAGGAATTGATTCAAGTGAAAAGGGCTGCCATATGGATTGATACGGCAGCCTTTTTGGTTATTAAAGATTACTTTTTGAACAGTCTCTTTACGAATTCTGCGACTCCATAGCGCCATGGTGCCCACTCATGGTAACCCGGAGATTCAAAATAAACGATTTTGAATCCCTTTTTACGCATTTCTCTCGTTTGCTCTTTCAGACGCGGACCCGCCGGTTCATATGCACCGGCATTGACGAAAAAGAGATCAAAATTCGAATTGAATTTTACAGGATCGGAAAGAAGACCGAGTTTATCCTCGCGATCGGAACGGATTCCCGGAGCGCTTAATACGCCGGCATTTGCGAAGACTTCGGGATACTTGATCACGGTATTCATGGTCTGACCGCCGCCCATCGAGAATCCGGAAACCGCTCTGTGATGACGGTCTGCAATTGTCCGGTATTTTTTGTCGATAAACGGTACGCAGTCGTTCACGATAAGGTCTTCAACAGGGCTGGCTACAGGATTCGAGCCGATGACGCCGTCTTTCCGGTAAACATAACCGCAGTTCAGAACCACGATCATTTCCTCGCACTGACCGTCTGCGATCAGGTTATCCATGATGTTGTTGATTTTACCCTGCCAGATCCAGCAGGATTCAGCCTCACCGCCGCCGTGCTGCAGGTAGAAGACGGGATATCGTTTTTCCTTGTCCTGCGCGTAAGCCGGAGGTGTATATACCCAGCAGGTGCGCCAGTCGCCGACTGTTTCGGAGTAGAAATAGTTCATGCGGACGCTTCCGTGAGGGATGTCGTCATGGAAAAGATAGAAATCGGAATACTTATCCGGAAGCTCAAAGAAGTTCATTACACGGCCGAATCCATACCCGTAGGGCATATAAGGATTGAGAGCGCGTGTGCCGTCTACATAGAAGTTGACGAAATGGAAGGCGCTTTCAAGTCCGGAAACCGTCACACGCCACCATCCGTCGTCTCCCTTTTCCATGTCAATCAGTTTTTCCGGGAAGGAACCGCCGGTTCCGGTGACTTGAACGCATTTGGCGTCCGGAGCATGGTATGCAAAATTGACATCCCCGTTTTCAAGGACTTCAACGCCTTTCGGCAAATCATAGTAGGTTCCGTTTTCTCTGGTGAGATCGCGGTGGGGATCATCCCAGAACAGTGCGTGGGCTTTTAAAGCCTGATTTTCGAGAATTTCTTTTCTGATCATCGTTTAGCCCCCCTTATTTGAATATTCTCTGCATGAATTCGCGGGCGGAGAATCTCCATACGTCCCAAACATGGAAGCCGGGATGATGGTAGCCGATAACGTTGACGCCTTTTTTCTGTTCATCTTCGATTACCGGTGCTGTACGCTCAGGATAGCCTTCGTCATCACCGCCGGAGATGAAAAGAACGTCAAAATCACGGTTGACAGCTTCGGCATCATTATAATAATCGGTATAATCCCAGTAGCCGAATGCATTTTTGATCGGGAAACCTCCTGAGAATACGCCGAGGTTTGCGAAGAGATCCTTATGCTCATTGGCAATATAAAACGCCTGGGAAGATCCCAGAGAAAGACCGGCCATTGCGCGATGTTTGCGGTCTGCGATAGTACGGTAGGCTTCGTCGATATGAGGGATACAATCTTCGCAGAGCTCCTTTGAGAAATCTCCGGGAAGGAAGACAGGGTTGACACCTTCGACAAACGCGTAGCCGCAGTTGCAGACGATGATCATTTCTTCTATCTTGCCTTCGGCGATAAGATTGTCGGCGATCATGTTGATATGGCCCTGCCATACCCATCCCATCTCGTTTTCACCGACACCATGCTGAATATACAGAACGGGATAACGCTTATCACTGTCATCATATCCGGCGGGGGTATAAACCCAGCACAGTTTCGTGCGGCCGGTTGCTGAGGATTTGTAGTATTCCATACGGACATCCCCGTGAGGAACGTCCCTGAGCATCCAGAAGCCGTCCTCCTCTCCGGGCAGATCAAATACATTGATCGGGTAGAACCAGCCGTAACCGACAGGCGCATCCGGATTTACCATAAGATTTCCGTCTACCCAATATTTATGGTTGTGAAATCCGGGTTTGATACCTGAAACAACGCAGCTCCACCAGCCGTCTTCTCCTTTTTCCATTGGGACTTTCTCATCACTGAAGTAACCGCCGCAGCCGGCAACTTCAACTTTTTTTGCCTCCGGAGCAAAATATCGGAAGCGAACGTCGCCATTGTCAAGAATCTTGATCGCTGGCTCGGCGTCTTCAAGCCAGATCTTTCCAGCAAACGGATTTCCGGAGGGCTTTCCGTTCGGATCTAGTTTGAAATCCATTTTGAGATCCTTGTCAGGCTTGTGGAACGTGAGGATGGAAGACGCGGTGATTGCGTTTTTGTAATAATCCTGTACCATAAGAAATCATCCTTTCTTCGTAATTCGAAAATGAATGGAATTCATACATTTTCCTATATTTATGATAGTTTTCTGCCATTCTATCGTCAATCTGCAAAAAGAACGAAGTTGTCTTCTCTTTTTTGTGCATTTGAGTACGGGCTTCAAGAATCATTCCACACAGGAAAAAAGTCCGGGAATTGTCCTTGAATACAAAAAACCGCCGGGATCGGAACAATCCCGGCGGTTACCTTGCGGCATATCTATTTCAGGGAAAAACCTTACAGGCACATCCTGTAAATCTTGATCACATCTTCCGGCGTTAAACGCTTGAAGCCGGCAATAAACCCGCGTGCACCGCATGCTTTTTCTGCCATTTCCTCAAAATGCTCCTCACCGATTCCGAGTGCGGAAAGATTATCTGTCAGACCGAGTTTTCTAAAGAGAAATTCCTCGGTTTTGGAGATTGCCTGATTTGCAATCTCGAACGGTGCCTGATCTGCGTCAATTCCCCAGATATCAACACCGAAAGTGACATATCTTGAAACAGTTTCTTCGTCAAGACAGTAACGAAGCCATCGGGGAGTGAGAATCGCCAGACCGAGTCCATGTGTAATATCGTAGAATGCGGAGAGCTGGTGCTCCATCGGATGACAGCTCGGGCCGCTCTTACCGAATCCGGCCATCATAAAACCATTCATTGCCCATGACGACGCCCACATCAGATTCTCGCGTGCTTCATAGTTCTCAGGATCATCAAGCGCAACAGGAGCATATTTTATGACGGTTTTAATGACGGTTTCCTGGATTTTGTCAAGCATGTCCATCGGAGGTGTCAGCGTAAACCAGTTTTCCCAGATGTGAGAAAGGATATCTGCCGAGCCGGCAGCTGTCTGGAAGCGGCTTACGGTGTAGGTGATTTCCGGATTAAGGAAGGACGCTTTGGGATAAAGAACCGGACCGCGGACACTCGCCTTATCATTTGTTTCCGGATTGCTGATAACGCCGCCGGAATTCATCTCACTGCCGGTAGCGGCAATGGTCAGGACATCAACGATCGGGAGTGCCTTCTCGGGAACAATATGGTCTTTGATAAAAATCCACGGATCAAAATCGACACACGCTCCAGCCGCAATGCATTTCGTCGCATCGATGACACTTCCGCCGCCAACTGCCAGCAGAACCTCGATTCCTTCTTTTTTGCATAAAGCACAGGCTTCACGTATGTGGCCGATCTTCGGATTCGGCTCAACACCGCCCTTTTCAAAAACAATGATTCCAGCTTCTCTGAGATAGTTCATGATTGTGTCGTAAAGACCTGTTTTTTTGATACTGCCGCCGCCGTAAACGAGGAGGCACTTCCTGCCAAAGCTTGCAACAGTCTCCCCGAGGTTTTTAAATTGTTCCTCGCCGAAATAGACAGTGACCGGGTTGTTCCATCTGAAATTTGCCATAGCCGTAATCTCCTTTTCTATAGTAATTGATAAAAATGCTCAGAGGGATGATAATTCTGCAAGCGTGAGCAGACGTTCAAGGATATCGGCCTCCGAACGCAGTGCCTGCGGAGAATCATATCGGTTTTCAAGAAGATAAATCCCTGAAAAACGGGAAGACACAATTGCCTCAAGGGTTTCGCAAAGGTGTGAGCTGCCTTTTCCCAGAGGTGCGTCGCTGAGCGCTGAAATACCATCTTTGACATGTAGAAAATCACCGCATACACTTTTTACGCTTTTGAAAATCGGTCCGCTTTCCCGTTTTGCCATAAAAGGATAATTCTGTGTGTCAAAGAGGAGGCGCAGATTTTCACAGCCGACATTTGTAAACAGACCGGCAAGCGCTTCGGCGGGGAGTACATTCTCCGTATAAACGAGGATTCCGTATTTTGCCGCGTGGCCGCAGAGAACTCGCAAAGCTGAAACCGTGCGTTCATAATCAGCCGGTTCTCGGATGGAGTTATCAAAAAAACTGGGAACGCAGATGGAATTTATACCGAGTGCTGCCGCGGCTTCAACTCCGAGCCGCATCGTCTCCTGAGCAATTTCGCTTTTTTCATTCGTTTCAGGGTGTGAAAAACCGTTTTCACACAAATCGTTGAGCACTACCGAAAGGATTTCAACTCCGGTCTTCTCACGTTCCTCTTCGATCGTCTTCTGCACTTCTCTTTTGGAAAGCGGCCAACCTTTCTTTGCTGAGCCGAGATCAAGCTGAAGAAAAGAAAGTCCGGCCTCCTTGATAAACTCCAGGGATTTTTCGGGTTCGCAGGAAAGCTGCCACGCGGTGGCACCGATTCTGTATTTCATAAAACAATCTCCTTTATGATAAAAACGAAGTTTTTTTTATTATAACAAAGCACGCAGAGCAGCGTCAAGGCAGGTTATCATTATTTCGATTATTAAAAAATGCTTGACGAACTTGTCCGACGATTTTACAATAGAATTAAGAATTTGCCGAGAGGGGAGTATATGATGAAAAAAACAGTTGATTACAAAAGTCTTCGCGGCTTCAACTATACGCAGTCTGATGCGTGGAATGACCGCGATTTCTGGGAACGCTATGATCATGCAATTGTCGACCGGGATATGGGTTATGCTGAACGTCTGAAACTGAACAGCGCACGTATCTTTCTCCCTTATACTGTTTACCGTGCAGATCCGGACAAGTTCCTTGCGAACGTAAAGGATTTTGTTCAAACAGCGTGGAAACATGGTGTCTCAACCAATCCGATCGTCTATTTCGGCGCGTTTTTCTTCCCGATTGAAGAAGAATTTGAACGTCTGCCCGGGGAAACACTTCGCCCGCTTTCCAAAACAATCCGTACTCCTGAAAGCTGGAAAATCGGCGAGGAATATTTTGACCGGCTGTATGAAGCGATCGGGAATGAGGAAGGCCTTCTTTTCTGGGATATTTCCAACGAACCCGGCTATACGGATAATTTTGTGACCTGGTATGACGAGGAGCCGAAGTACAATCAGGACTTCCGTCCGGCGGTGCCAGATCTTGCTGAACTTCGTGAAAAGCAGGAAAAGACATGGGAGTTTATCCGTCATTTCTGCCGTTATGTGAAAGAGAAAGACCCTGATCATGATATCGGTGTCGGAAATATCTTTATCTGGGAAACTGAGCCAAGCCGCACTGCAGAACTGGTTGATGTCATTGTTTTCCACGATTATTCTTCCACCCGCGCTCGTCTTCGCGAAGTTCTCGAAACCGCAATTGCGCTCGGAAAAAAATACGGTAAACCGGTAGTCGACAACGAAATGTGCTGCCTTGCGCGCGCGAATCCCTATGACATGTCCATCGCGCTTCATGAAGAATATGAAGTCGGTTGGTATCTCTTTGAGCTGATGATCGGCCAGGACGGCTGGAATCGTGTCCACGGAGTTGTCTATCCCGACGGTACGGTCAGAGATCCGTCGATTGTTGCCGCCATTTACGGTTTCTTCCGCAACCGCGGTGAAAGCGCACTGCGTGCCGATGTCAATCAGGAGGATTATCTCGAGCGGGCGATCTTCTATGCTGATCGGGTACTGAAGGCGACACGACGTCCGAGAAGACGCGATCATTCCTCCGATGCCGCGGAGCTTCTGGAGGCGGCGGAATATGTTGCGAATCTCCTCGAAGCAGGTGAATTGGTACCGATGAACGAACCGCCGACGGCGAAGATTGAATCATGGCGGCGGCAGGAAAAACCGGATTGCGACGCGATCCGTGATTTCCTCTTCGAGCTGATCGAAACACTCAAGAAATCCACACGGTTTATCAAGAGTGCAAGAGAGTTTACCGAGCTTCGCATGTAAACGGTTTCCAGACAACTGAAAAAAGCAGGCGTATCGCTTACGCCTGCTTTTTTTTAGTTCGCGCGCCATGGGCGCGCTCTAACGGGTGAAAGTCCCGAGTACGCGTAGGCAACGACGAAGTACATAGCTGAACAGCAAA
>ONSY01000048.1 GCA_900320605.1 uncultured Eubacteriales bacterium
CACCGCGCGGTCGCAGGCCTCTCCCTGGGTTCTTCTCAGGCGTTCCGGTCAGCGCTGCAGCACCGTGATCTTTTCGGCAGCATGGGCATTTTCTCCGGAGGTTTCCCGATTGCCCGCGCCGAATACGATTTCACAGAATACTTCTCCGACGCTGAAAAAGTCAACTCCGATTTTGATTTCATTTTTGTGGCTGGCGGCGAGGACGAAGGGTTCTGCGACCGGACGCTCCCAGTGATTGAGGAACTGCGGGCAAAGGGCATCAAAATCACAGACTATCACCATAAAGGTTTCCACGTGTGGGATGTTTGGCGCCACTGCGCATATAACTACCTGCTCGGGCTGTTTCAGTAAGGAGGGAAAAACATGATTCGAGATGAAATATTAAACAATCAGGCGCTCAAAAGCTCCGCTCTCTTCTTCGATGAAGTCTACAAAACCCTCGTGTTTGACAACGACGCTCAGGGACGTCCGATGGGATATTTCTGTGATGTTCCCGAAGGTGTAAAGGTCCTTCCGAACGGCGACGTGTATTTTTCCTACTATGCACCGGACGCGAAAACCGTTGAAGTCACCGGCATCGGCGGCGGTTTCCCGGTTGAGAAGCATCCGATGGAAAAAGGTGAAGACGGCTGGTGGCACACGACCGTTTCCGGGCTTGATTCCGGTTTTCATTATCACGATTACTACGTGGACGGAAACCGAGCGCTCAATCCCTATGTTCCTTTCGGCTACGGCTGCGGCAGGATCATCAACTATTTCGAGCTGCCGGATAAGTATTCCGATTTCTACCTGCTCCATGATGTCCCCCACGGTGCGGTACGCATGAATTACTACAAATCGGAAATCACCGGCCGAGTTCGCAACTGTTTTGTCTACACTCCCCCGTCATACGATATCAACCGCGAGAAACGCTATCCTGTGCTTTATCTCCAGCACGGTGCCGGTGAAGACGAAACCGGCTGGATCTGGCAGGGAAAAATCAACCATATCGTTGATAATCTGATCGCCGACGGCGCCTGTGAAGAGCTGATCATCGTGATGAACTGCGGCTACGCGATGCCGAAGGATTGCACGGATCCCATCATTGGCAGAACCGCCATCAGCGATGTGATCGCCACAGAATGCGTTCCGTTCATTGATAAGAAGTACCGTACAGTTGCGGACCGGCACCACCGTGCCATGGCCGGCCTTTCGATGGGCGGCGGTCAGACACAGCAGACCGTGATGAAATATCCGGAGATCTTTGCAAACGCCGGTATTTTCAGCATGTTCTATTCGCTCGAGCCGAAGGTGGCCGCGATGTCGCCGGAGGATTTCAACAAGGATTTCGATCTGCTTTTCTACGGATCCGGCGAGTATGAACCAGTCTGCAATTCGAACCGTGAAATACTTCGTGAACTCGCAAAGAAAGGCTACAAAAGCGTTCTTTACAGTGTTCCCGGATATCACGTCTGGGATGTATGGCGTTACTGTGCGAGAGAGTTCATTAAACTGCTCTGGAAATAAACCGTCAGAAGGGGCTGTGAGCAAAAGGTGCGGAAAACACACCGGAAACTCACAGCCCCTAATGTCATTTCTACAGAAAGAAGAAAAAAAGAAGAGTTCATACAAATCTCTGGTATAATTGAGCTGTCAAACGCCAAATACCGAGATTCATATGAACTGCTGTCATCTTATATTGGAAAAACACTGTTGCTTTCAAGAATAATAATCGTACAGATATCATTTTCTCCGCAGAACCACCGATCTCTGCATCTAAATAGAAATCGGACAGACTGTGCCTATTCCGGTATAAAATTCAGAAGCTTTCCCTTTTTGTACCGTACAATTCCGCGGCTTCCTTTTATGTATTGTTTCTGCTGTGCCTTATTCGCCTGTAATTCGAGAATCGTATTATCCTCACGGATAAAACACATCTTATGAATCTGCATAGAAAGAGAAGGATTCCAGCCGTCTCTGCGGCTCGGATTGAGAATAACAATATGGTTTCCGGTGATATTTCTCACATCACCGACTGTAACCGGTTCCTCCAGAATTCTGTTTTTTCCGAACATATTCCTTTTTCCTCTTTTCTCTTTATTTTCTTTTTTCAATCTAATTATAGATTGCAGGATTCCACGTGTCAAGAAGGGTAACAACATTGTAAGAAAAATTAACTCTTTCGTAACTATCTCCTGTGTGTTCTGGAACGATTGCAAACAGATGAACCTCAAAAAAACTCCGGATTGAATCCGGAGTTTTTTTGAATCTTTTATAATATCGGTAGTGATTATCTGAAAAGCATCGGCAAAAATTCACGCAGACTGTTGCGGCAGACTGTCAGCTCATGATAGCCGGGGCAGGAATAGAAGACGGAATTTTTGAGTCCGCCCTCATACAGCTCTTTCATCTGGGCGCGGTTTGCTTCACAGTTAGGTTCCTGTTCCCCATTGGAGGCGAAGAACACTTTGAGTTCGCTGTTTAGCTTTGGCAGATCATCAAACACCTTTGCCGTATAACCGAGCCGTGCCTTATTGACTCCTCCGATAATTACGCCGATCGAGGCAAAGAGGTCAAGATGATTCAGTCCGATTTTCTGTGCCTGGAAGCTTCCCATCGAGAGCCCCGCAATTGCCCGGTTCTCACGGTCGGTCAGAACGCGGTAGCGTTCCTCGATCATCGGAATGCAGTCACAGAGAAGTTCCTGTTCAAAACCGCCTCCGTCAATTCCCATTTTCTCATCGGGCTTGAAAGCGAAACCGCTGTTCATGACAACCAGCATCTCTTCGCATTTTCCGTCGGCGATCAAATTATCCAGAATGTAATTGACTTTTCCCATGTCAATCCATCCGGTTTCATCTTCACCGGCTCCGTGCTGCAGATAAAGCACAGGGTATTTTTTCTCCGGATTTTCCTCATATCCCGGAGGAGTATAGATCCAGGAAACCTTCCAGCGTCCCGTGTAGCTTGAGCGGTAATATTCCATGCGAAGATCACCGTGCGGTACATCCTGCATCAGGTACCAGCCGCAGCTCTCATCAACCGCTTCGAAAATATTGCAGGGTTCCTGCGTTGAAAAAGCAAAAGGCATCTGCGGATTGTATGTCACCACGCCGTCGACTCTGTAGCGGTGAACATGGATTCCCGGTGTTGCGTCGAACTCTGCCGTCCAGTATCCGTCCTCATCTTTTACCATCGGATATTCATCGGGCATCGATCCGCCGATACCGAAAACGGAAACCTCCTTGGCATCGGGGTTGTAATAAGTCAGGCGGACACGGCCTCCGCCGAGGTTCTTGCAGGGTTCAATCATCTTGAAAGTTTCGGGCATTGAGAAACCGAATCTTCTTCCTCCCTGCGGCGGTGGCATCGGGACTCTGCGCTGGAACGCAGGCGCGAAATGAAGCAGAGTGGAATTGATTGTCTGATTCTTATTGATATCGTTTTTCATTTTCCCGCCTCCTTACCGAAAAATCCGCATCGCAAAATCGCGTGCGCAGAAACGCCAGGTATCCCATTCATGGAATCCGCGGTATCCGATTCCCTCAACGTTATAGCCGGCCTCTTTGTATTTCTTCCAATCATAGGGCATCTCATCGCCGGGGATCTCACGCGGTTTCCCGAACCCTTCGCGGATACCGCCGCCATGGAACATCAGACGGATGCGGCTGTTGAAAAGTTCCCTGTTTTTGAAGACCTCGGAATAATCATAGGTCCTGCCGAAATATGCGCCGTCACGGCTGACCGGCATGATATGTCCGCTGAAGCAGCCAATGTAAGAAAAGAATTCCGGATATTTGAATGCTGTCAGATAGGAATAGACAACGCCCATTGAAAGGCCTGCGATCGCGCGCGAATCTTTTTCAGGAATGGTTCTGTATTTCGCATCGATATACGGAATGCAGTCCTTTACAAGAACATCGCTGTAATCGACATTGCGGAACACTCCGTCTTCCTCTGTCGGAGCAAATGCATCCGTACAGTTCATGACGATGATCATTTCACTGCATTTTCCTTCCGCAATCAGATTGTCAAGAATCAGATTGACCTTCCCCTGGAAGATCCATCCGATTTCATTCTCTCCGCCGCCGTGATGGAGGTACCATACCGGATAACGTTTCTCGGGATGTTTCTCATATCCCGCGGGGAGATATACCCAGCAGTTGCGGAAACGGCTGCACACCTCGGATTTATAGATATCCATATGGACGCTGCCATGAGGAACATCCTTGAGGAAATAGAAATCATTCTCGGGATCCGCCGTATCGCAGACATTGAAAAAGCTGCCGCAGCCGTAGCCGATCGGAACGCGGGGATTCATCGTGCGCACGCCGTCCACAAAATACTCGTGATAATGGAATCCCGGCTCAATCTCACTCGGCGGAACGACAACACTCCACCAGCCGTTTTCACCTTTTTCCATCTGATGAAGCTTATCCCCCGGGAACGTGCCGCCGTTGCCGCGAACGGCAACCTCTTTTGCGTCCGGAGCATAGAGGCTGAATTTCATCCCGCCGTCTTCGGTCGTTTCCGCACCGAGCGGCGCAAAATAGGGTATACGCTCGCCATTTTCTGTGCGGTTGTTCGAACGGTTCTGATCGAACACCATTACCGAGGAAAACAGCGCCTGATTAAGTCTGTATTCTTCGTTCACTTTTAAGCCCTCCTTTGACTTTCCTTCTGAATTTATCATACCTCAGCGGGAAACGTTCGTCAATCGATTTTCGCAAAAAAGCGGTTATTTTGTACAAGAACGACGCGACACAGTTTTTAATTCTTATGATAATTTTCCAAATTGCTTGCAAGCAGCCGTCCCATCGATTATAATGAAAAACAGAAAATGAGAATTAAGGGAGGCAAAATCAATGCTTCGAATCGCAAAAACAGAATCCGGTCTCGTTCGAGGACTTCCCGCGGCTGATCCGCGCGTCACTTCCTTCAAGGGAATTCCCTTTGCCGCGCCGCCCGTGGGAAAAAACCGCTGGCGCGCACCTCAACCTGCCGAGCCCTGGGAAGGAATCCGCGACTGCTACAAATTCGGCCCGATTGCGATGCAGGATCCGATTAAGGCGGATCCGAAAAATCTCTATGACCGCGAATGGCATGTTGATCCTGACATCCCGATGAGTGAGGACTGCCTGTATCTCAACGTCTGGACACCGGCGAAATCGACCGATGAAAAGCTTCCCGTCTACGTCTGGATCTACGGCGGAGGACTCGCAAGCGGCTACACCGCGGAGATGGAATTTGACGGTGAACGAATTTCCCGGCGCGGAATCGTCGTTGTGTCCATTGCGTACCGTGTCAACATCTTCGGATTCATGGCACATCCGGAAATATCAAGGGAATCCCCGGATGCGCCCGCGAATTTCGGATGTCTTGATCAGATTGCCGGCATCGAGTGGGCCAAGCGCAACGCGGCAGCTTTCGGCGGCGATCCGGATAATATCACAATCGGCGGTCAGTCGATGGGCGGATACAGCGTTGCCGCGCTGATCGCGTCCCCGAAATGCAAGGGTCTCTTTCAGAAAGCGATGATTGAAAGCGGGTACTGGCAGTTCTTCTATACCCCGCAGCACTTCGGTTATTACGCTCTTTCCGATGCGGAAAAAAACGGCGAAGACTTCTTCAGGCATATCGGTGTCTCCTCGCTGGAGGAGGCGCGCGCGATCGATCCGTTTGAACTGCGTGAGCGGGCAAAAGGATTCCGGCGCGGTGTCGGAGGAATCGTAACCGATATGAAATTCCTCTATGACGACGTCAATGCGATCATCGAGCGCGGCGAAGGCCTGCAGATTCCGATCCTCTTCGGCAACACCGGTCCCGAATTTCATGATTATCCTGTTGGGAAGGCAAAGCCCGGCATGCCGCCGTTCCTGCGCCCGAAAGCGGAAACGATGGAAGAGCTCGACGCGAATCTGCGTGAAGTCTTCGGCGAAAAAGCCGACGAATTCAAGGCGATCCTCAAAAAAGGCGGCGAAAGCGTCGAAGAAATGGTCTCGACGGCGGATTTCCAGTCCACGGAGCTCGTGGCCTACATCACCGCGAAGCAGAACCGCGTGATCGGCAATCCCTATAAGCTGTACTACTATAAATTCAACCCGTACATGCCCGGCGGCGACGGCGCAGGCGC
>ONSY01000218.1 GCA_900320605.1 uncultured Eubacteriales bacterium
AATATCGGCTTTATAGATTTGAACGACGGCTCCTGTTTTAAGGGACTGCAGATTGTATTTGAAAATGAGAAACTTGATAATTTCAGTGAGATAGAAAAACAGAATGTCGGTGCTGCGCTTGTTATCAGAGGAAGCGTCCTGCTTACTCCTCAGGCACGGCAGCCTTTTGAACTGCATGCTGAAAAAATCGAGGTTGAAGGCCCTTCTACACCGGATTATCCTCTGCAGAAGAAGCGTCATACAATGGAGTATCTGAGAACGATTGCTCATCTTCGCCCCCGCGCGAACCTTTTCTCCGCAGCTTTTCGGATCCGTTCCGCTGCAGCGTATGCCATTCACAAGTTTTTTCAGGAGAGAGGATTTGTGTATGCCCATACTCCGCTGATTACGGCATCCGATGCTGAAGGTGCGGGAGCAATGTTCAGAGTTACGACTCTTGATCCGAAAGATCCTCCGCTTACTGAAAACGGGGAAGTTGACTATTCACAGGATTTCTTCGGAAAACCGACTTTACTGACCGTGTCAGGTCAGCTTGAAGGTGAATGTATGGCCATGGCTTTCGGTAAGATTTATACATTCGGACCGACATTCCGCGCAGAACGTTCCTATACGCAGCGTCACGCGGCGGAATTCTGGATGATCGAACCTGAAATCGCTTTTGCTGATCTTCAGGACGATATGGAACTTGCGCGTGATATGGTTAAATTCATCATACGCTATGTGCTCGAAACATGTCCTCAGGATATTGACTTCTGCAATCAGTTTGTTGACCAGGGGCTAAAGGAGAAACTTGTCCATGTAATGGAATCCGATTTCGCAACGGTCAGCTATACGGAGGCAATTGAACTGCTGAAGAAGAACAATGACAGTTTCGAGTATAAGGTGGAGTGGGGCTGTGATCTGCAGACGGAACATGAACGCTATCTGACTGAAAAAGTGTTCGGCCGGCCCGTATTTGTTACAAATTATCCGAAAGAGATCAAAGCTTTCTATATGCGTCTTAATGATGACGGAAAAACCGTCGCCGCAGTTGATATGCTTGTTCCCGGAATCGGTGAGCTGATCGGCGGGAGTCAGAGAGAAGAGCGTCTTGATGTTCTGCGTGCACGCCTTGAGGAGCTCGGCCTTTCTGAGGAAGATTATTCCTGGTATATGGATCTTCGCCGTTTCGGGGGTACCAAGCATGCCGGTTTCGGTCTCGGATTCGAGCGTATGATCATGTATTTGACCGGTATCCCGAACATCCGTGACGTTCTGCCTTTCCCGAGAACGACCGGAAGCGCTGAATTCTGATCCTTTATCAAATAGTATTGGAGGTTTCCGATGGATTTTTTATCGATGACGCAGGAAGAGCTCAAACGTGTCCGCGAGATCTACTACCAGCGCTATAAAGCCTATCGTACGAGTGATTACCATTTCCTCCTGACGCGCGGAAAACCATGCCGTGAACAGCTTGATCTTTCACTCGATATTATGGATGTTCTCAATTCGGATTCCGATTTCATAGACGGTTCCGGTGAAGACTGCCGAAACTACGGGATTCAGGATGGCCTTACCGATATGCGGAAGATTTTCGGTGAACTTCTGGAAGTTCCGTACGACTCCGTAATTATCGGCAACAATTCAAGCCTCAGTATCATGTTCGACGTAATTTCCTGCGCGATGACGCATGGATTTGCGGGGATGAAGCCATGGGGAAGACAGGACAGCATCAAATTTCTATGCCCATCGCCCGGATATGACCGCCATTTCGCAATCACGGAATACTTCGATATTGAGATGATTCCTGTCCCGATGCTCGAAACCGGACCGGATATGGATATCGTCGAACGGTATGTCAATAATGATAAAGCGGTCAAGGGAATCTGGTGCGTGCCGAAGTATTCGAACCCCACCGGAATTACCTACAGCGACGAGACCGTACGCCGGTTCGCGAATCTAACGCCTGCGGCAAAGGATTTCCGAATCTTCTGGGACAATGCATACTGTGTCCATGATCTGACGGATGAAACTGTTCCGCTTCTTAATCTCTACGAGGAATGCAAAAAAGCCGGAACACTCTCGCTGCCGTTCATGTTTGCTTCAAGTTCAAAGATCACTTTTGCGGGGTCCGGAGTATCCGCACTCGCGACCTGGGAATCAAATGCTGCTGATATCCGCAAGCATTTCGCTACCAGAACAATCGGACCGGATAAACTCAATCAGCTCCGGCACATCCGATTCCTGAAGAATCGTGAGAATGTCCTGAAACTGATGAAAAAACACCGCGAGATTATTGCTCCGAAATTCCAGACGGCAATTTCGCGCCTCAATGCGGAGCTTTCCGGTACCGGTATCGCTTCCTGGAATAATCCGAAGGGTGGATATTTCATCAGCGTTGACGTCCTGCCCGGATGCGCGCGGCGTGTTGTTGAACTTTGCCGCAAATCCGGCGTGACGCTCAATCCGGCCGGCTCAACCTATCCGTATTATGAGGATCCTCAGGACAGCAACATCCGGATCGCGCCGACCTATCCTTCTATTGAGGAGATTGACAAATCCATGGAGATTTTCTCTGTCTGCACCTGCCTTGCTGCGATTGAGAAACTGCTTGACTAGTATTCCTCTTAAAAAGTTGACATTTTTAAGAATAAATCTTATAATATTCTTTGCGTCTTTTTTTAACGCAAAGCTGTATATCCCGGTACAAAACCGGAGCGTAAATCATAAAAATGCTTCTTCTGAAGCATATTAAGGAGGATGGACCCATGAGAAGGGTAAAAAAGCCGGTGTTCTTTATCGTCGCTGCCATTATTCTGGCTTTGGCGATTACGGCTACCCTGGGCGTAAAAGGTCAGAACGGCGATAACGACGTCATCTATCTGAAAGGTGTCGAAGACATTCGCTGGGGCATCGATATCCAGGGCGGTGTGGAAGCTTCCTTTACACCTGCAACCGATGAGGAGGTTACAAACGCTCAGATAGACGCCGCAGAAGCTATTGTTGAATCACGTCTGATCGGCAATAACATTACAGACTACGAGCTTTATACGGATTACGGTGCAAAACGTATTATTGTCCGTTTTCCGTGGCAGAGCGGGGAGAGTGACTACAATCCTGAAGAAGCGATTGAAGAGATCTCCGCAACTGCGCTTCTGACGTTCCGCGAAGGCAACGAGCACGAGAGTGAATCAGTCGACGCGAACGGAGCAGTTGTGTACAGAACTCCCGCAGGAACAACAGCAGAGACGGTTATTCTTCAGGGAAACGACATCGAATCCGCTGAACCGCAGCTGACTCAGGATGACGAAGGAAATCTCGAATATGTCATTCTCCTGCATATGACGAGCGAGGCTGCCGACAAGTTCGCTGAAGCAACCGCACGTCTCGTCGGTAAGACCATCTCTATCTGGATGGACGATCTGATGATTTCCGCACCGACAGTCCGTCAGGCTATTTCAAACGGCGAAGCGATGATCACTTCCGGGCAGGCCGGATCAGCCGGAGCCTTTACAGCCGCATCCGCTTCTGAACTCGCGAATAAGATCAACGCCGGTGCACTTCCGTTCGCCCTGAAAACAGAAAGTTTCAGTACGGTAAGCCCGACTTTGGGATTGTCTTCACTTTCGGCTATGGCGCTTGCCGGAATCATTGCCTTCATTCTCATCGCGATCTTTATGATCCTGAAGTTCCGCCTGCCGGGCGCGGTTGCTGTTCTCTGCCTTCTTGGCCAGACAGCCCTTTCTCTTGCGGCGGTGTCCGGTTATTTCCGTTTCATCAACAGCTTCACGCTGACATTGCCAGGTATTGCAGGTATCATCCTCTCAATCGGTATGGGTGTTGACTGCCACATCATTACAGCCTCTCGTATCAAGGAAGAGCTTTCTCTCGGCAAAACGATCGACAGTGCGCTGCAGTCCGGTTTCAAAAACAGTATTTCCGCGATTATCGACGGTAACATCACCGTTGTAATTGTTGCGATCATTCTGATGCTCGTTTTCGGCCCGACGAATATTCTTTCCGCAATCTTCGGTGCCTCGACGACCGGAGCGATTTATTCCTTCGGTTATACTCTTCTGGTCGGTATTGTCGGAAACTTCCTGATGGGTGTCATCGCCTCGCGTCTGATGCTCAAATCGCTCTCCGGTTTTAAAGGACTTCGGAAAAAATGGCTGTTCGGAGGTGAGAGAAAATGAAAAAACTGAGAATCAAATTCTATGAGAACCGTAAGATCTTTTTCATGCTCTCTCTTGCGGTAATTCTGATCGGCGTGCTTTTCAATGTCATTTTCGGCACACAGCTTGACATTCAGTTCACAGGCGGTGCTGTCATCAAGTATTCCTACCAGGGCGACCTGAATCCTGACGAATTTGCTGCGTTTGTTTCGCAGCAGACCGGCGAGGGAGCGGTTTCAGCCCAGATTAACCAGAATGTCCAGAACGCCGGCGGCGTTTCGGATCTGAATAACGTTACGGTTTCATTCGGCGGAATGAAAGCGCTGGATCTCGAAAAACAGAAATCTCTGATGAGCGCTATCGAATCAAAATATCCTTCGATGTCCTTTGAACTCATCAGTTCGAGCTCTGTCAATCCTTCGATGGGACGTACGTTTTTCATCAAGTGTCTGGTTGCTGTCGCAATTGCGGCGGTCCTTCTGATTATCTATATTGCAATCCGTTTCAGAAAGATCGGCGGTGCATCGGCCGGACTCATGGCGATTGTCGCTCTGATTCATGACGTTGCTATCGTATATTTTGTGTTTATCATTTTCCGGATTCCGCTTAACGACAGTTTCATTGCTGTTGTTCTGACGATCCTGGGCTACTCCGTCAATGATACGATCGTTATTTATGACCGTATCCGTGAGAACAATCGGCTCCTGAAGGCGAAAGAATCGCTGCCCTCAATTCTTAATCTGAGCCTCAACCAGGTTTTCTCGCGTTCGGTATATACCTCGATTACGACTTTTGTCGCAATTACGACAGTCTATGTTGTCGGTTTGCTCTATAACCTGCCGTCAATTACGACTTTCGCGCTTCCAATGATGGTCGGCGTGGTCGTCGGCTGCTATTCTTCGATTTGCATAGCCAGCCCGCTGTTTGTAATGTGGCAGGAAAAAAAGGCGAAAAACGCCTGATTTGTCGCTGTATTCATGATAAGAAGGCTTACGGAGCTGATCCGTAAACCTTCTTTTTGATTGTAATCGGTACTTGTTTCGTCGAGCGTTTACCTCAAGGATAGAGAGAAACCGGAAAAATGAATTTTAGCATTGACTTTAATAAGATAAAGTAATACTATGGTAAACAAGAACTACAGAAAGGGCGCTTGAACATGAATCTTCATTCAGAATCTGTTGACCGTTTATTCAAATCGTTCCTGAATCTCGAAACCGTTGAGGAATGTTACCGCTATTTTGAAGATCTCTGTACGATTAAGGAAATTCAGGACATGTCGCAGCGGCTTGATACGGCAATCCTTCTCTCAAAAGGAATGAGCTATCTGAAAATAACCGATGAGATCGGGATCAGCACAGCGACAATCGGAAGAGTCAGTAAATGCCTAAATTACGGCAGCGGCGGTTATCGTGAGGCGATTCAGAAACTCGAAAACGGGGAGAATAGCAAGTAATGCAGAACAGTTCCTTTGATTATCTGGAAAAAATTCTATATTCGCTGCGGGGCTTGTATGATACTTACGGATATACGCGCTACCGAATGAGTAAATTCGAAGAATATGACCTTTATGCCCGAAACAAGGATTTTCTGATCTCGGACGGGGTTATTACCTTTACTGATACGAACGGAAAACTGATGGCGCTCAAGCCGGATGTGACGCTTTCAATCGTAAAGAACAGCCCGGATTTGCCTGATACACAGCAGAAACTCTACTATAACGAAAATGTTTACCGTGTTTCGAAAGGAACCCGTGCGTTTAAAGAAATTATGCAGGTCGGTCTCGAATGCCTCGGATCAATCGATACATACTGTGTTTTTGAAGTGCTGATGCTTGCAGCCAAGAGTCTTCTTCTGATAAGCGAAACACCGGTTCTGGAAATATCGGATCTTTCGATTCTGTCTGATACGCTCGATTTTGCCGCGATCGCTCCGGCTGACCGTCCGATGATTCTTCGGCTGATCGGAGAAAAAAATCTTCATGAGCTTTCGGAAATGCTTCTGTCGCTGGGTGTACCTGCTGAAAAATCCGCGATTCTCATTTCTCTTGCCGAGCTGCACGATGCTCCGCAAAAAGCGCTTTCCATGCTGCGGAAAACGCTCAGTGCTTCTGTTTTTGAAGAGAACCTCACATCTTTCGCAAAGACAGTTACTGCGCTGTCAGACGCAATCGGGGAAGAATTCCTGCGCGTTGATTTTTCAGCGCTTGACGATCCGCACTATTACAACGGCATTGTTTTTAAGGGCTATGTCCCCGGAATTCCTCAGAGCGTCCTTTCCGGCGGCCGGTACGATGCACTGCTTCGGTCGATGAACCGCTCCTCCGGCGCGATCGGTTTTGCTGTTTATCTCGATCTGCTTGAGCTGCTGGAAGCTGAAAACAGTCCTTATGATCTGCCGGTTGTGCTTTTGTACAGCGAGGAGGATTCCATCGAGGCCATAGAAACCGCAGCGGTACAGCTGCGCCGCGGGAACGAAAAAATCTGTGTGCTGAAAAGTATTCCTGATTCTCTGCAGGCGGGAAAGATTTATCGCGTTCAGAACGGCAAGACGGAGGAAGTCCAATGAATATGCTGAATGTTGCACTCCCGAAAGGAAGACTTGGCGATAAAGTGTACGAGCTTTTCTCGAAAGCCGGATATGATTGTCCCTCCATCCTTGACCCGGGAAGAAAACTGATTTTTGAGAATGAGGAAACCGGAGTGAGGTACTTCTGGGTAAAACCGTCCGATGTCGCAATCTATGTGGAACGCGGTGCCGCGGACATCGGAGTGGCCGGAAAAGATATTCTGCTCGAGTATGAACCGGATGTATTCGAACTGCTGGATTTAAAACTCGGCAAATGCCGGATGGCGGTCGCCGCGAAAAAAGATTTTCACGACCGACATCTCAAAACACTGCGTGTCGCCACGAAGTTCTCAAAAATCGCCGCCGATTATTATCTGTCAAAAGGCCGCGATATCGATATCATTCATCTGAACGGTTCCATTGAACTCGCGCCGATTCTCGGACTATCCGATGTAATCGTCGACATTGTGGAAACGGGAACCACTTTAAAGGAGAATAATCTGATCGTATACGATACAATTCTGCCGATCAGCGCAAGGCTTGTCGCAAATAAATCCAGCTATCAGTTTAAAAGCGAAGCGATCAAAAACCTCCGGCAGAAACTAGCATCACTTTTGGAGGAAACGGTATGATTTCAATATTCAAATACGGCGAAGTTCCGAATGAACAGATTTTTTCCCGAATGAACCCGGGAATCAATGTACAGGAGACTGTTTCGGAAATCCTTAAACAGGTCAGAACGCGCGGTGATGCGGCTGTGTTCGAATATGAGGAAAAATTCGATCATGCAGTGCTTTCCTCTTTGCTTGTAACTTCACAGGAAATTGAAGAAGCCAGATCGGTCGTAGATCCGAAACTGCTTTCCATAATGGAAAAGGCGGCAAATAACATCCGGAGATTTCATGAACGGCAGGTCCGGCCGAGCTTTATCATCAACGAAGAAGAGGGAATTACAATCGGACAGAAGATCATTCCTCTTGACCGGGCGGGGCTCTATGTTCCGGGCGGCACAGCGGCTTATCCTTCCACTGTACTGATGGATTCAATTCCCGCGAAGATCGCCGGCTGCCGTGAGGTTGTGATCACTACTCCGCCGAACCGCGACGGAAAGATTAATCCTGCGATTCTGGCGGCGGCTTCGGTGGCCGGTGTTGATAAAATATTCAAAGTCGGAGGTGCTCAGGCAATCGCAGCACTCGCGTACGGAACCGAGAGCATCCCGAAAGTCGATAAGATTGTCGGTCCGGGGAACGCTTTCGTGGCCGAAGCGAAAAAACAGGTTTTCGGTCTGGTTTCGATTGATATGATTGCCGGTCCAAGTGAAATTCTGATTGTTGCTGACGGGAAAACAAATCCGTATTTCGCCGCGGCTGATCTGCTTTCTCAGGCGGAACACGATAAAATGGCGAGTGCCGTTCTGGTCACAGACAGTATGGAACTGGCGCTTAAGGTACGGGATGAAATCGAGCGTCAGCTTCAGCTTTTGCCGCGGGAAGAGATTGCCCGCGCGTCGATAGAAAACAATGGAAAAATCATTGTAGCCGACGATCTGAAAAAATCAATTGAAATAGCAAATGAAATTGCTCCGGAACATCTGGAACTGTGTGTTGATGCTCCGTTTGACTATCTGTCTCAGATCCGTCACGCCGGTTCGGTATTTATGGGACGTGACTGTCCGGAAGCACTCGGCGATTACTTCGCTGGACCGAATCATACGCTTCCGACCGGCGGAACCGCAAAGTTTTCCAGTCCGCTTTCCGTGGATGATTTTATCAAAAAAACTCAGTATACCTACTATACACGTGAAGCACTGTCCCGTGCTGCACCTGACATTGCAGTATTCGCTGAGGCGGAAGGCCTTAACGCTCACGCGAGAAGTGTGCTTTGCAGAATGGAGGAGAGCGAAAAATGAGCCGTTTCTTCTCGGAAAAATACCGGGAACTGACGCCGTATACTCCCGGGGAACAGCCTAAGGATACGGTCTATCTGAAACTCAATACAAACGAGTCGCCGTTTCCGCCTTCACCGCTTGCACAGAGGTATGCCAGAGATGCTGCTGATAAGCTGAATCTCTATTCTGATCCGGAGAGTACAATTCTCAAGAAAGCCGGCTCAAAAGTTTTCGGCGTTAAGGAAGATAATCTGATTTTTACGAACAGTTCTGATGAAACGCTGAACTTCGCCTTTATGGCGTTCTGCGACGCGTCAACACCGGCAGTCTATCCGGATATTTCCTATGGCTTTTATTCTGTCTTCGCTGCGGTTCATAATGAGCCGGCCGTAATAATCCCTTTAAAAGAAGATTTCACGATCGATCCGGCCGATTACTACGGATGCGGCGGAACTGTGTTTATTGCAAATCCGAATGCCCCGACAGGAATTCTGCTGCCGAATGAAGCAGTTGAGCGGATTCTTCAGAACAATCCGGACAATGTTGTTGTTATAGACGAAGCCTATATTGATTTCGGCGGTGAAAGCGCGGTATCACTTCTTTCAAAGTACGATAATCTGCTTGTAATACGCACGTTTTCAAAATCCCGTTCTCTGGCAGGAGGCCGCCTTGGAATCGGAATCGCGAATGAATCACTGATTCGCGATCTTAAAACGATTCAGTATGCGATGAACCCGTACAATGTCAACACGATGACAATGGGCGCGGGAACCGGTGCGCTTGAAGACATTGAATACTTTGAGAAAACACGCACCGCAATCATCGAAAACCGCAGAATACTGACGGACAGGCTTTGCGCTCTCGGATTTTCCGTTCTTCCGTCCAGCGCGAATTTTGTCTTTGCGAGACACTCCGCTGTTTCCGGTGAGACATTGTATTTGAAACTCAAGGAAAAAAAGATACTGATTCGCCATTTCGATCAGGAGAGGATCCGGGATTTTAATCGTATCACGGTCGGAACACTTGATCAGATCGAAATGCTGTGCAGTGCCATCTCAGAGATTCTGGAGGAAACAAAATGAGAATATCTTCCATTACAAGAAAAACATCGGAAACTGAGATCAGTCTGACACTGAATCTCGACGGAAAAGGTGAAAGCAGGATCAGTTCCGGGGTCGGATTTCTGGATCATATGCTGACGCTCTTTGCGCGTCATGGCCGTTTCGACCTTGAGCTTTCCTGCAAAGGCGACACATGGGTAGACGATCATCATTCCGTTGAAGATATCGGGATTGCGCTCGGACAGGCTTTTCGCGAGGCACTTGGCGACAAACGGGGAATCTGCCGCTTCGGCGACACGATTCTGCCGATGGATGAGGCACTGGTTCTTTCCGCGGTGGATCTGTCCGGCCGCAGCTACCTCGGTTTTGCGCTGTCGATCCCAACTCAGAAAGTAGGTTCGTTTGATACCGAACTGGTTGAGGAATTCTGGCAGGCATTCGTCAGAAACGCGTGTCTTACACTGCATCTGCGTTCCATCTCCGGAACAAACTCCCATCATATTATTGAAGGAGCATTTAAGTCTGCGGCTCGTTCCCTTCGTGCGGCTGTGGCAATTGATCCCGCCTTCGCTTCGGAGATTCCATCGACAAAAGGAGTATTATAATGATCGCAATCGTGGATTACGGTGTCGGCAATCTCTTTTCTCTTCAGAGCTCTTTTGCCGCCATCGGAGCCGAAGCAGTGGTGACAAGCAATGCGGAGACACTTCGAAAGGCAGATAAAATCATTCTGCCCGGAGTCGGCGCATTTGCGGACGCTGCCGAAAAGCTCAGACCTCTTGCTCCACAAATAAAGAAACTTGCGGGAGAGGGAAAGCCTCTTCTGGGTATCTGCCTCGGCATGCAGCTGCTCTTTGAGAAAAGCTACGAGTATGGAGAACATCCCGGCCTTGCCCTTCTGAAAGGTGAAGTCAGACCGATTTCCGAGGTAATACCGAAAGATTATAAAATACCTCATATCGGGTGGAACGCGCTGTGGTTTGTCCGGGAAAGTCCTTTGTTCCGTTATATCAGTGAAGGCGATTTTGTATATTTCGTTCATTCTTTCTACGCGGCGAACTGCGAAACGTCTCTGATTGCTACAGCGGAATACGGTGCTCCTCTGACTGCTGCCGTCGGCTTCGGAAATGTTTACGGGTGTCAGTTCCATCCTGAGAAAAGCGGGGAAGTCGGGCTATCGATTCTAAAAGCTTTTGCAGAAATCTGAAGGAGGTGGATTTATGCTGATACTTCCGGCGATCGATCTGATCGAAGGAAAGGCTGTTCGCCTGCTGCGCGGCGATTATGAACAGAAAACAGTATATCATGATGACCCGGTCACTGCCGCACTGGACTTTCGGGATAAAGGCGCAGAAGCGATTCATCTTGTTGATCTGGAAGGCGCAAAAAGCGGAAATACGCCGAATTTTGATGCTGTGGTACGAATCAAGGAAAAAAGCGGGCTTTTATGTGAAATCGGCGGAGGAATCCGTGATATTGAAACTGTTGAACGCTATCTTGGCGCAGGGATTGACCGTGTGATCCTCGGTACAGCCGCGATTGAAAATCTTCCGTTCCTGTGTAAGGCAGTCTCTCTGTACGGAGACAGAATATCTGTAGGCGCCGATTTCAAAAACGGATACGTGGCGACGCACGGATGGACAAAAACCTCTGCGCTTTCTGAAGGGGAATTCTGTGAAGCAATGCAGAAAATCGGCGTGAGCAATCTGATTGTGACCGATATCTCAAGAGACGGCGCCATGCAGGGGACAAATCTTGAACTCTACAGAAGAATTTCCCGGAACTATTCCTTTATGCTTACGGCTTCCGGCGGTGTTTCCTCCCTGGAGGATGTCTGTTTGCTTCGCTCGCTTTCTATATACGGCGCGATTATCGGAAAGGCATATTATACCGGAGCGATCGATTTAAAAAAGGCAATTGAGGTGGCCAAGTGATTACCAAACGTATTATACCGTGCCTCGATGTACGGGACGGAAGAGTTGTAAAGGGCGTCAATTTCGAATCCCTGCGTGACGTATCGTCCCCTGTTGAACTGGCAAAATACTATTCCTCCTGCGGTGCGGATGAACTCGTCTTTTACGATATTACCGCTTCTTCAGACGGAAGAAAGATATTTACGGATATCCTGAAGGAGACCGCACGCCAGGTCTTTATTCCACTGACGGTCGGGGGCGGGATCAGCTCGCTTGAGGATTTTGACCGTGTGCTTAAGTGCGGCGCAGACAAGGTAAGCGTTAATTCCGGGGCGATCCGGAATCCGGGTCTCATCTATGAGTCCGCAAAACGCTACGGAGATCAGTGTGTAGTGCTATCGGTCGACGTGAAACGGGTTGACGGAGTTTTCCGCGTTTTTCAGAAAGGCGGAAGAGAGAATACCGGCCTTGAGGCAATCGAGTGGATACGCCGCGGAGTTGAATCCGGTGCCGGAGAAATTGTTCTCAATTCCATTGACACAGACGGTGTCAAAGGCGGTTTCGATCTGGAAATGCTTGAGGCAGTCTGTAAAGTAGTTTCCGTTCCGGTTATCGCCTCGGGCGGTGCCGGAAAAATAGAAGATTTCATCACTCTTTTCAAAACACTCCCCAGAGTCGATGCCGGACTTGCCGCTTCGATTTTCCATTTCGGGGAGGTGCTGATTCCGGAGCTCAAGCAGAAAATGCGTGAAAACGGAATCGAAGCTCGAATCTGAGGAGGAAGACACATGATACACACTGAAAACCTGAATGGACTCAAATTTGATCAGAACGGGCTTATCCCGGCCATAGTGGTTGATTCTGTTTCGAAGCGTGTTCTGACACTGGCTTACATGAATGAGGAGAGTCTCAGAATATCCCTGGAGAAGGAACTCTGCTGCTTCTACAGCCGCAGCCGCCAGGAATTATGGCTCAAAGGCGAGACAAGCGGCAACTATCAGCATATTGTCTCAATTACAGCGGACTGTGATCGGGACGCACTGTTGGTGTCAGTTGATCCGGACGGACCCGCCTGTCATCTCGGAACATTTTCCTGCTTTGAAAATCCTGTCTTCGAAAGCAATGAACGTTCCGATTTTTCACTCGAAGGTCTGATGGAACTGCTGAAAGGCCGCAAAACGGAGAAGAAGGAAGGATCCTATACCACCTATCTTTTCGAAAAGGGACTTGACAAGATTCTTAAGAAAGTCGGTGAAGAGTCGACCGAAGTCATCATAGCCGGAAAAGCGGAAGATAAAAAAGACACAATCTATGAAATTGCCGATCTTGCATATCATGTCATGGTTCTGATGGTTGAGATGGGAATCAGCCTTGAGGATATTCACCGTGAACTGCAGTCACGGCATGTGATTGATCATAAAATCAAGCAGGAGAAGATGACATGATGCGTGATCTTCATATTCACTCCACATTTTCCGATGGGAAGAATACTCCGGAGGAAATTGTCCGGGAGGCTGTGCGGCGCGGGATGGACACGATCGGCTTTTCCGACCATTCCTATACCTGGTTTGATGAAAGTTACTGTATGAAAAAGGACAGAATTCCGGATTACAGCAGAACCATCCGCGCTCTGTCGGAAGAATACGGAGACAGAATACGGATTCTGCTCGGGATCGAACAGGATTACTACAGTGAGGAACCGACAGACAGATACGATTACGTGATCGCTTCTGTTCATTATCTCAAATTCGGAGAAGAGTTTGTGGAAGTGGACTGGAATCCTGAAATACAGAAAGGAATTGCCGATCGGTATTTCCGTGGCGATATCTACGGACTGATCGGAAAGTATTTCGAAACAGTCGGATCGATTCCGCAGAGAATGAAAGCGGATATTGTGGGACATTTCGATCTGATTTCGATTTTCAATGAGAAGGAGGCGCTGTTTTCCGAGGATGATTCCCGGTACTTAAAACCTGCGATGCGGGCGATCGACCGTCTGATAAACGGCGGTGTGAGTCTGTTTGAAATCAATACCGGAGCAATAGCACGCGGATACAGAACGGTGCCTTATCCGTCAGAAACACTGCGTGACTATATCCGAGAAAAAGGCGGCCGCTTCGTTCTCTCAAGCGACAGCCATCAGATTAAGACGCTGTGTTATGCGTTTCGTGATTATCTTGATGAAATAAAGGAGTAAACAACTATGGTCAGTGACAGCTTAGCGGTCAATTCACTCGGACATCTTACCTGCGGCGGAGCCGACTGTGTCGATCTCGCCAAAACCTACGGTACGCCGCTTTACGTTTTCGATGAAGGGCTGATCCGGAAAACCTGCCGTGATTTCAAGCGTTCAATCGATGAATATTACGGTGGAAACGGACAGGTTCTGTATGCGAGCAAGGCGTTTTCCTGCAAGGAAATCTACAGGATCGTCTCTTCCGAAGGCCTTGGGGCGGATGTCGTCTCTGCCGGTGAGATTTATACCGCTCTCGCAGCAGGATTTGATCCGGCAAATCTCTTCTTCCATGGGAACAACAAAACTCCCGAGGAAATCGCCTACGCGATAAAAAACGGTGTCGGACGGATTGTCGTCGATAATATGACGGAACTCGATACCATTGAGGCGCTGGCGAAGGAAAACGGTGCGAAGGTCAGAGTGATTCTGCGAATCAAGCCGGGAATCGACGCCCATACGCATAACTTCATCCGTACCGGTCAGATTGACTCAAAATTCGGATTTGCTCTCGAAAACGGCGAAGCTATGGAAGCCGCCGAAAAAACAGCGAAGTATGAGAATCTGATTCTGATGGGGTTCCACTGTCACATCGGTTCCCAGATTTTCACGACGGAGCCTTTCAAGGCGGCCGCTCGTGTTATGATCGGCTTCATGGACGAATTCCGTGAGAAAACCGGGATCGTTGTTCCGGAACTCAATCTCGGCGGCGGATTCGGCGTCAAATATCTGGATTCTGACGGTCAGCTTCCGTTCGAGGTCTTCATGCAGGAGGTCTCCTCCACTATGAAAGAGAAAGCCGCCAGCCTTGATTATCCGATGCCGAGGATCTATATCGAACCCGGCCGCGCTATTGTCGGTCCGGCAGGCTTGACACTCTATACGGTCGGCTGTGTCAAGTCGATCGAAAATATCCGTACATATGTTTCGGTAGACGGCGGTATGAGCGATAATCCACGGTATGCGCTTTATCAGTCGGATTACGACATTATCATCGCGAACAAAGCCGATCAGAAAAAGAATTATATCGCTACGGTTGCGGGGAAATGCTGCGAGAGCGGTGACCTGATTCAGGAGCATGCTCCGATGCAGCATCCCGAGGTCGGAGACATTCTCGCGGTTATGACGACCGGTGCCTACAACTATTCGATGGCGAGCAATTACAACAGAATACCCCGTCCGATGGCCGTTATGATCCGGGATGGCGTTTCCCGTGTGATTATCCGCCGTGAGACCTTTGAAGATCTTATCAGAAACGATCTATAAACTGATGGATTTCTTCCCGGAGAAGAGCCTTTTAACGGCACTCTCCGGGATTTTTCTTTAGAACGGATCATCTCATCCCTGGTGCGGAGCACGTGAAAAACGAATCGTCTGATGAACTGAAAGACCTTGAAAGCAGTCCGTTTATATGGTAAAATAAACATATAAAATCCGAGAAAAGAGAGGTTGCTGAAATGCTGAAAGAAGCGCTTGCGTATATCGGGAATCCCTATCTTCCCGAAACGGTGGATCTGATTAAAGAAGGAATTACCGTTATCGACGGTTTGATTTATTCCAGAACGGAAGACGGGTTTCTCCGTATGGACTGTCTTCTGGATGAAACTGTCGAGATCGCGAAAAGGCCTGCGGTTGTATGGATCCATGGCGGCGGCTTTACCGAAGAACGTCTGACGCGGAAATCACGTCCTGAAAAACGTTTCCTTGAAATGCTTCGGCGCGGTTATCTGATCGCCAGTATCGACTACCGTATCTCTCAGGTACGGCCGTTCCCGTCGCAGATACAGGATACAAAATGTGCGGTACGCTTTCTGCGCGCGAATGCGGGAAAACTCGGAATCGATCCGGATCGGATCGGCGTCTGGGGTGAATCATGCGGCGGTCAGCTTGCCGGCCTGATGGCGGTAAAAGGCGGAATCGACGGTTTTGAAAATGTCGGCGGCTGGGAAAATGTCCCGAGTGATGTTGCGGCCGCAGTCTCCTGGTACGGTGCGCTTGACGTGATGGCTTTCCACCGCGAGCGTATGGAGGTCGATGCTGAATATCCGCCTCGATTTGAAATCATGTACGGCGGAAAACCTGAGGAGATGGAGAGTATGCTCCTCAAGGCAAGTCCGCTGACGTATGCCGACCGCAAGATCGCTCCGCTTCTGGCAATGTGCTCCGACGGCGACAACCGTATTTCCTATACGGTCAACCTTGAATTCTGTGAAAGAAGCCGCAATGCCGGCAACTACGCGGAGTTTGTGAAAGTTCCGAATCAGGAACACGGATACTTCAGCGGTGAGAAATACGATTCGCTGATTTTCGACTTTTTTGATCGTTTCCTGAGAGAATAAGATAACGGCAAGGGAAGGAGCTTTACAAAGGCTGTGTAGAGCTCCTTCTTTTCAGTATGACGCAATTGCGAAAATACGCTTGATTTTTGACTGCATATAGGCTATAATTTTATCGTTGTATTTTTGCCGGTGTGATGGAATTGGCAGACGTGCTGGACTCAAAATCCAGTCCTGGCGACAGGGTGCGGGTTCGACCCCCGCCACCGGC
>ONSY01000203.1 GCA_900320605.1 uncultured Eubacteriales bacterium
ACCTGGCCGTAGCCCTCGAGTCCC
Source organism: uncultured Eubacteriales bacterium (assembly GCA_900320605.1). Classification (GTDB taxonomy): domain Bacteria; phylum Bacillota; class Clostridia; order Oscillospirales; family Acutalibacteraceae; genus RUG612. The sequence continues at coordinate 25 of ONSY01000203.1, forward strand.
TGGTTCGTCAGGATTTTAAAAACAGCCGTGCCGTAGGGACGGCCTACATCGCAGATCTTGATATCCGTAATCTTCAGATCCGACGGATTGGAGGAAGTTCTTACGTGAGCCAGCAGCTCTTCAAAGGTTTCTTTACCCATCTTTTTCACCTCAGTTTGAATATTGGACCATACTCGCTTGTGCGCATAACGGCCTATTTTTAGTTTAATGCTCGAATCGCAAATAGTCAATAGGTTTTCGTGATTTTCTTTCTGTATTCAGAATTTGACTTGGAACTTTTTGTAAATGTTGCATAACGATTTTTCGGTTTTATGCGCTTCCTCCCTTGACTTTTTTGCGCATTAGGAATAAAATACAGGCAGAAAGACCGCAACGAAAAAATGAGGAGGAGCCCTTATGAAATTCAACTGCAAGGAAGATATTATTCAGCTTACGCCCCTGTGGACCGGCGAGCGTTTCGAAGACGGACGTCCGAAGGTTCCGGATGAGATCCTCGAACGCATCAAGAAGACAACCATAGAGGAAATGTGGGCGCCGCTGGTACGTCTGGGATACAACTATCAGCACGTCACCAGCCTCCAGCGCTCGAACAAGAACGTCCCGACCGTCGTCGGCCGCGCCGTTACCGCGCACTACCTGCCCACCCGCCCGGACGTCGCTGATTATCTGCTCAAATACGGTCATGAGGAAGAAGGCCGCAAGGGCTTCTTCAATCAGTGGCCTCTGGAAGATCTCGTCCCCGGTGATTTCATGGTCATCGACATGTTCGGAAAAGTCCGCAACGGCTGCGCCTGGGGCGGAAACCTGACAACGCTGATCTACACGAAGACCGGCGTCGGCGGACTGACCTCCGGCGGCGTGCGCGACCTCGATCAGATCGTCGGCATCGAAGGATCCCAGTTCTATTACAAAGGCTACGACCCGACTCCGTTCCGCGAGGCGATGCTCGTCGGAATCAACGTTCCGATCATGATCGACAACGCCGTATGCATGCCCGGCGACGTTGTTCTCGGCACCGAAAGCGGCGTGATCTTTGTTCCGGCGCATCTCGCCGAAACCTGCGTCATTGACGCTGAAAAGACGCATGTCCGCGATATCTTCGGATTCCAGCGCCTCCACGAGGGCAAATACACCGCCGCGCAGATCGACACCGCCTGGGAGCCGATCATGTGGGAAGATTTCGGCGAGTGGTTCAAAGTGGCGCCCGAAGCCGAGGAATACCGTCATCTCGATTTCACGCAGGAACTGGAAGACGCGAAAAACGGCATCATCCCCGGACGTCCCCGTCCTTCGCAGACGAAAGAAACAACCCGCTGGTAAAAAAGTCTTTCCGTCTGAAACGATACGGACCGGAACACTGTTCCTCAAAAAAATCCCTTCGTCCAACCGGGCGAAGGGATTTCCTTTTTTCACGCTTTATTTTCCCAGAAACTCAAGCGCCGTCCGGGTGATTCCGTCAGCGTCGAGCTTATAGTACCGGAGCAGTTCCTCATAGGGGCCGGAAGTCGCGTATTCCTTCGGAATGCCGTGCATCTTTACCGGCACCGGCGCCTTTTCGGCGCAGACCTCGGCAACGAGCGTTCCGAGTCCGCCGTGGGAGTAATGCTCCTCCACGGTCATAATCCTGCCGACCTTCTTCGCGGCCATGAGAACCATTTCCTCATCGATCGGGCAGACCGTCGGCATGCCGATGATCATCGCCGAAACGCCTTTTTCGGCGAGTTTCTCCGCGGCTTCGAGCGCGTAGACCGTCGTGCTGCCGGTCGAGATGATCGCGAGGTCATTTCCGTCGCGCAGAAGCTGACCCTTGCCGATTTCGAATTCCCGCTCCCCGTCATAGAGTTCCGGAATCTTCGGATTTCCGATGCGCATGTAGACCGGGCCTTCATGCTCCAGCATCGCCTTGCTGGCAGCGCGGATTTCGTCCGGAGACTGCGGCGCCAGAACGACCACGCCCGGAATCATCCGCATGATCGCGAAATCCTCGAGGGAATGATGCGTCGCGCCGAGGTCGGAATACGTAAAGCCGCAGTTTCTTCCGACCAGCTTCGCGTTCTGACGCATATACCCGAGGTCGTTGCGGAACATCTCATAGTTGCGGCAGGTGACGAACGGGGCGATCGCGCAGAATACCGGGATCTTTCCGGTTGTCGCGAGGCCGGACGCGATTCCGGTCACGCCCTGTTCCATGATGCCGAATTCAAAATAGCGGTCCGGATGCGCCGCAGCGAACTCCTTGAAACCCGAGGAGAAGCCGCTGTCAGCCGAAAGAACGACGATCCGCTCGTCCTGTTCCGCGATATCGGAAACCGCTTTGCCGAAAGTTTTTCTCGGATCCTTTTTCTCGCCGATCATTTTCCCGCCTCCTCAAGTTCTTTTTCCAGCGCGCTGATCCGCGCCTCTACCTCGTCGATGCCCTTTCTGAGATCCTCGTCGTTCGGTTCCCAGTAATGGAAGGACGCGATATTCTCGCCGAAGGAAAGGCCCTTCGCCTTGATTGTATGGGCGACGATCAGACTCGGTTTTCCCTTTTCAAGCGGAAGCGAGTCGAGCGTCTCCACGATTTCTTCCATATTGTTGCCGTCAATATCGCGCACCGCCCAGCCGAACGCGGCGAAATGCTGCGCGATCGGGGTGAAGTTCATGACGTCCTGAACCTTTCCGCTGATCTGCAGGCCGTTGAAATCAACGAACGCCGTCAGATTGTCCAGTCTGTAATGCGCGGCGGCAGCGGCGGCTTCCCAGTTGGAGCCTTCCGCGAGTTCTCCGTCTCCCATGACCGCGTAGACCTTCGCGTCTTTCTTCTGGGAGCGCAGTCCGAGCGCCATGCCCATCGCGATCGAAAGGCCGTGGCCGAGCGCGCCGGTATTCGCTTCGATTCCCGGAAGCTTGAACATATCCGGATGTCCGGGGATCTGCGTCTTGAATCCGCCGTAGGTGTCGAGGACGGATTTGTCGAAATATCCCTTTTCGGCGAGCACGGCGTACTGCACCATGCTCTTATGTCCCGCCGAGAGCAGGAACCGGTCCCGGTCCTCCCATTTCGGATCTTCGGGACGGACGTTCATCTTGTAGAAATAGAGCGCCGTTACGATATCCATCGCGGAAAACGCGCCGCCGAGGTGGCCGTGATGGCTCGCCTCCACCATCCGCAGAACGTTTCTGCGGCATTTTTCCGCGATAAGACGCAGCTCTTTTACCGTTCTTTCATTCACGCCTTACTTTCCCTCCTTCTCGTAGTCGTAGATCCGCTGAACCTTCGGCATCGAGCGCGAAGCCGGATCAAACGTGCAGCGCAGATATTCGTCGACCATCATCTTCGCGACCTCGATCCCGGTGACCTGGGCGCCCATCGTGATGATGTTCGCGTTGTTCGAAAGCTGGGCGCGCTGCGCCTGATAGACGTTGTTGACCAGCGCCGCGTAGGCTCCGGGAACCTTGTTCGCGGCGATGCAGACGCCGATTCCCGTTCCGCAGATCAGAATTCCGCGGTCGAATTTTCCGGCCGCCACCGCGGTCGCGACTTCAATGGCGACGTTCGCGTAGATCGGATCGTCGCTTCCGAAATCGGTGCATTCAAAGCCTTCTTTGGCGCTGACGTAATCGAACAGGATTTTCTTGAATTCCGTTGCGTTTGGATCGCATCCGAATGCTATTTTCATATTCAGGTTCCTCCGTTTTCCGCCGGGGCGTTTCCGCCCGCGCTTTTATTCTTTATTATCATCTTACAACGACTGCCCGGTTTTGTAAATAGGCCTTTACCTTCTTTTCATCTGAATTCACCCGAAAAAGTATTTTTCGAATAACGCATGAATTGACAGCGCCCCGAAAGCTTGTTATGATAAAGGAAAGGGAGCTTCGGCACATCCCGCACCGCTCCCACTCTCTGAAAACAGGAGGTATTTCCATGCTGTTCCTTTCGATCGATTTCGGCACATCCGCCGTCAAGCTCAGCGTCCTCGACGAGAACGGGAAAACGCTCGGCTGGGCCAAGGAAACCTATCCCTATCTTCTCCTGCCCGGCGAAAAAGTTGAAATGCAGCCCGACAA
>ONSY01000009.1 GCA_900320605.1 uncultured Eubacteriales bacterium
CGCAGATCTGCGGGCTGTTGAGCGTCGGGATCCATCCGCAGTGGCTCAGCCGGCCGTACAGTCCCCAGGACATCATTTCTTCCTGTGTGAAAACCGTGCAGCGCGCGTTTTCGTTATGAAGGGTCTCTGTCAGGTACCGGTACGCGTTTCTCAGATAGGGCGACTCGCCGGTAAAATCGTTCTCGCCGATGCACATCCAGATGGGAAGATCGGCAAGCGGCGAAAGATCCGGTGTGTATTTCTCCCAGAACAGCATCGCGATCACGCCCGCGAGGAGATCCGTATTCGCCGCGGCGAACCGCAGCGTCGACTGGTACGCGGCAAGGCCGGCGGCGTAGATCCGTTTCGGGTCCGCCTTTCCCTCCGAGATCAGCCGGTCGATGATCCCGCGCACGTCCTCAAGTTCCTCATCGGACCAGTCTTCGGTCATCTGCGGCCCGAGAACGATGCATTTATATTTCGCCTGGGAGTCGGGTTCGCCCCACTTTGTGACGACCCGGAAGCTCACCATGTGCTTATATCCGTCCGTGCCGCGTTCTCCGCTGCCGTGAAAGGCGACGACCAGAGGCAGCGGTCCGTCGCTCTCGGGAACCAGCAGCCGGTAGGTCATTCCGCGTTCTGTCCTGAGTATCTCAAAATCGTCCACGATCTCCACATTCATTTTTCCGACGTCCGCCTTCGAGAAGCGGAAAGTCTCCCCGCCGAGAACAAATTCCGCGCCGAACCGGTCGTCATACAGGAACGGATCGACGGAAAGTTCCAGTGTTTCACCGGCGCGCCTTGTCCTTAGAACGCCGAAGCTTTCGTGCGCCGCAGAGGGATGCTTCGACGTGCCGGTAAAGCGAAAATGATCCGGATTCGCCTCCGAAAGATCCGTTCCGGGCGCGAAGCGCAGCTCAAAGGATGTGACGTACTGACCGAAATCCCGCACGCAGGTATTCGCGGTCACGCTCAAAAGGGCTGATGTACTCATGTTCAAAGGCCTCCGTTCCTGTTTCTGATTCTATGTTTCCTATATTTCTGCTTCGTGTGTCCGTCAACCGCTCAGCGCGGCGGAACCCGTTTCGGCGCGCCGAGATTCTTTACTAGGGCGAGGACGATTCCCGTGATCCCGCCCGCGGCGATGAGCACAATCAGAAGAATCGCCCAGACCGGGAATCCGCCTGGCTGCGCGCTCTCCTTCGGATCGTCTCCGCTGAACCGCGCTGTGATGCTGCGGTCTGAGTCAGCAGAGACTACGATCTGCACGCTTCGGTCGATCAGTTTTCCGGATTCGTCGAACCATCCTTCAAAGGTTTCTCCCTCCATCGGGCAGGCGCGAAGCAGCGCCCGCGTTCCGGTGGGATAGCTCCCCGCGCCCAGAACAGCTCCGCTGCCCCTGACGCCGACGCTGACCGTGCGGCTCGGGATACCGTCTTCCTGTGCTTCCAGGTCCGGCGTCAGCGTCCGGCCGCCGGGATCTTCGGCGGTGATTTCATAATCCACGCCGCGCAGTCCCGTATCGAGCGCAAACCGGTACGCTTCTCCTGTGACCAGCGGCAGATCGTTGTACTGCGTGATTTTCGACACGGATCCGTCCAGCAGCTCCTCGCACTGCGTGACAACCTGCATGCTTCCGTTTCCGGTCGCCTTCACGGTCATGGAGACCTCAGCCATTTTCGGCACGGCGAATACTTTCGCCCCGTCTTCGTCGACATACGCCTCCACCGGAGAGTCTTCCGCCGTAAACGGAACGTCGCCGGTGATCGAGGAAAGCAGCGAGCCGTCCGGGCCGTATACCTCGATATCGACCGGGCAGCAGTACTTCACCATGACCTTGCCGTAACGGGAACCCGGGCTGACGGAGGACGGCTCCTCCGTGCATTCGAGGACGCCGGTCCCTTCGAGCGTCTGCATCCACGCGAGCGTAAACTCCGCGTAATGCGGAAGCAGGAGCGTCTTCTTCGCCACAGCGTCCTTAAGGACGGCGTCGTAAATGTCAACCGCGTTGCGGATATCCGAAAGAATCGGGATATTCTCATTCAGATCCAGGTTTGAGAGGATCATCCAGCCGAGTACGTCGACGAGCGCGTCGTCAAGGCTGTCTATTCCTTCTCCTTTGCCGAGCGTTCCGCGGACCGTATTCATGATGTCGTCCTGATAGTATACATAGATTTCCCGGCTCGGGAAGGCGTAGCACAGATCCCGCATCAGGCTGTTGATATGATCCTGCTGCCTGGCGTCCGGCATATTGAGCGGGAGGCTTCCGTAAATCTGATAGAGATTGGACTGCATCTGCCCAAGATACCTCTTATAGAACAGATCCGTTCCCGGTGAGGGCAGGAAAAGCACTTTTCCGTAACGCCGGAAGCCCCACTGATTGAGCGGCATTCTCGGAACCGGATCGGAAGGATTGACGATGCTGTAGATGTTTCCGTACTTTTCGTCTCCCGCGCGGGGATCCGTCGTGCTCGCCGGCACCTCGAATCCGTAGGCGAAAATATCGTGAAGCTCATAATACACCTGATCCGGAAGCTCGTATCCGTCATCGAGCGCCGCGCCGATCAGATTCGTGATCGCGGAGGCGCGGCTGTAACCGGCGATCCAGATCTTGATATGGCCTTCTATATTGTATTTTTCGATATACTCTCCGAGAGACTTCAGGGCCTCATCCCGGCCGAGCCCGAACCCCTTATGCTCCGGCGTCCCGGCGCCGACGTAGAAATCGCCGGCCCATTCCGCCTCATAGTTTCCGCCGCGCACGGCGAGAGCGATCAGGGTCGTTCCGGTACTCAGCGTTCTGGACGCGATCGCGATGCCGGCGGTATTGTCCTCCGGCTTCTTATGGTAATCCCCGTTTGTCCAGATTCTGTCCTGGTCAAACCCGGTCTCAATGAAGAAGTTTTCGATGAATTCCGAGCCGTTCTCGTAGTCGCTGAACTTGTTGTACGCCGCGATCGCCATATCCATCGAGAGCAGCGCCAGATGGGAATCGTAGTAATAGCTGTTCTGTGTAAAGTAGTCGCTGCTGTAGGTGTAGTCCGCCTTTCCGACCCGTCTTGTGCCCATTTTGTAGTCGAAGGAGGAAGCGAAGGTAAAATTCCCGCTTTTCTTCATCTGATCTTCCGCAAGAAGCTTCCAGGTCCATTCCTTCTGCCCGGAAAAGCCCATCGAGAAAGACTGATCCGTGTTTCTGAAACTCAGGAAGCCTTCGTCGATCCGCAGGTAATAGGTGTGTCCCCTCTCAAGCTTCACCGTTTCATAGGTGTTGCCGTTCGGAAGGCGCCACCACAGGCAGTTCTTCCGGTGATCGGATACGCCGTCTCTCCAGTCCGCGAGGATCCGGATCGTTTCGTTCCGCATCGTCCCGTCCGCCGCGCTGTAGTCCACGCTGTAAACCGCCTGATCCGTCTCGGCGTCACAGAGCCAGATGTTTCCGTTTTCAAAATTGATCCGCTCGATCTCATGATCAAAATACAGGAAAACCTGTGAACAGATATCTCCCCGGACACCGCCGCTCTCGGGATTCGCCTCGATCAGTTTTACCGTTTCCGAAACCGGCTGCTCTTCGCCGCCGGAAGGGGAATCCGGACCCGAAGGCGCTGTTTCGTCATACAGGTAGCGTCTGGTATAGTCCGGCGCTCCGGGATCAAAGTCGGATCCGTGCTGATACCTGGTTTCCGAAAGTCTTCCCTGCGCGTCGTAGGTATGAACATACTGATACAAATAGGTGGCCTTGTTGACCCAGGTTCCCTCCCCGGCGTTCGTGATTTCCGCGACGAGGCGTTTGTCAGCGTCATATTCGTAATAGGTGTGGGTGTACGAAAAAGCGTCCTCGGACGGTTCGTTAAAATATCCGGTATATTGTACGAACATGATCTGTCCGTACGGATTGTACTGATAGGTATAGAGGCTCGACGCGGTGTAAACGTCCTGCAGTTTCGGATTAATCCGGGTATCCGCGCTCTTGAGACGGTTCTGCGCGTCATACGTAAAGGCTGTCGTGGTCAGGAGCGTCCCGTCTTCCATGAGTTCCGAAGCCTCGCTGAATCTGCCGTCCGCGTCATAATAGATGCGGTAATTCATCCGGGCTCCGGAAATGATGTTCACTTCGGACACAAGGCCTTCGCTGTTCGTCTTATACGAACAGGATCCGTCAAGGTCGTAATACCGGTAGGTCAGCGGAAGAGGAGCTTCATATCCGTATCGGTCATAGACATGAAAGGAACGGCCGTCGTCGAGAATCCGCCCGGCGCCGTCGAGCAGGTAATGAATTGTCTCGTGCTCGCTCTCCCCCGTATAGCTGCCTCCGAAATCGCGGTACTGATACCAGAACTCTTCTCCGGACGGTACGGCGGAAGACGAGTCGTAAACCGACGCCGTCACCGAAAGGAATGGTCCGGACAGGAACATAAAAGCAGTCAGAATTGTCAGCAGAGCCGCAAGGAACCGTTTCATAGGAAGCTTCCTCCCGTTTCTATTTCTGATTTGATTATATCCCATAGCTCCGGCCTTTTCAAGCGTTACTCCGTTTCCGGAAAGCCCCCATGGCCGCATTCAGTCACGTCAGAAAAAAAGAGACGCAGAGTCTCCCGCTGAGGGGAACCCTGCGTCTTTTGTTAAAATGCCTTCTGTGTTTATTCCTCGCTCTCCTGCGCGGCAAACACCGGAAGCGTCTCGATGTCGCCCTGC
>ONSY01000189.1 GCA_900320605.1 uncultured Eubacteriales bacterium
ACCGGATCGTCCGCGACTTTTGTTGCGGAATTGTATTCCCCCTGAATCAGGCGCACACACATGCCGTCTTTTAAATCAATGGCCGGAATAATATGCATATCTCATCCTCCTTATCCCGCGTTTTCAAGCGGTCCCCGCCGCTATTTTCTCATAATGATCGATATATGACTATTATATACGCATTCTGACCTATTTTTCAATCTTTTTCTTTAGAAATTTTCAAACATAGTTTCAGAATTCTTAATGAAATTTAAGGCAGAATATTCCTAATCGCAATATTTCGCAGAGTGAATTTGATAAAATATAAACAGTTAAAAAAGATTATGCCTTGTCTTCCTTTTAATCGAAGAATGTAGCAGGAGGGACCGGAAGCAGACCGGTCCTTTCTGCTTTTTATTTATCAATTCCCTGGATGTTTGACAGAAAGAGGCCATTCTACGAAAACGGGCAAAAGTTATGCTTTATCTTTTCAAATAATCTGATATAATAGAAATATCTTTGAAGCGATAAAGGAGCCCCACCATGAAAAAAATCACCCTGCTCTGGAGCGATAATGATCCGCGCGAAGGGTTCAGCGACGACCGTTTTATCGATGATCTCAATCTGGGTGCGCTGTTTAACCTCAATCCGACTCCCGGCGGTCCGGACAAAAAGACCCTGCTTTCGAAATATATCACCAAAGATCAGGCGACAATCGCCCGGCGCTGCGAAATTTTCCAGAAGCTGCTCTCCGCTTCGCCGGATTTCGTTGAGAACCTGACCGCGTCGACCGCTCTTCTGCGCAATCTCTCCTCCCTTTCCTCCCGGAGGGGCGATGTTGAAACGGACGCCGAAACCGCGCTCTATTCCGTTAAGGAAATTGAAGTCTACCTTTCCTGTATTGAAAGTTTCCACAACACGCTGGAGAACGCCCCGGACTGTGCCGCGTTCAACGAACTTCGCACCGAGATCGAGGAAGAATTTTCAAGCGAGGATTATGCCGTTTTAAAAAGCGAAGAGCAGAAACAGAAGCAGAAAATCGAACTCGTGAAAAGCGTCACCATCGCAGTGAACCTCGACGCTCAGCTTCGCCCGATTGAAGCCGGCGTCGTCTCCATTGAGGATCACGCCTTCAAAAGCGAAAGCATTGTTGACCGTCTGCTGCGTCGCGGAGGCACAGCGGAAAACGGCACAAGCGTAACGCCGCTCCTTCCCGCATCAAAAGGCAGCAGCGCCGCGGAACGCGCCGCGCTGAAGGACGCGATTCTCGCGATCCTCAACCGTTTTTTCCACTCCACCATCAAATCATGGTCGCCGCAGATTCACCGGTTTGTTCTTTCACGCGCCCAGACGCTCTGCGCCGTTCTGCCGGAGCTTGAGTTCATCCTGATCTGTTCTTCCGTGCTGCGTTCCCTGCGCGAAAAGGGATTTCCGCTTTGTGTCCCGGTCTTTTCCTCCGAGGACCATGTCCGTTCTCTCTACAATCCTCGTATGGCGCTTTCCGGAAGCCGAATGGTAAAGAACGATCTTGATTTTGATTCCTCCGGAAGGATCTATATCCTGACCGGTCCGAACCGCGGCGGAAAATCGGTTTATCTTGAATCCGTCGGCGTCTTCTATTCCATGCTTCATCTGGGGCTGCTGCTGCCCGCAGAACAGGCCGAAGTTTCGCCTGTCGGTGAAATCATAACACATTTTAACAAGGAACTCCCGACCGAATACGGCGAGAGCCGCTTCGGTGAGGAATGCAAGACAATTGCCGCCTTAAGCCGCGAGATGGCGCCGGATACCCTTTTCCTCTTTGACGAGGCTCTCTCCGGAACAAGTGGCGAGGAAGCCCGTTATATCGCCGAGGAAATACTTCGCGCCTACTCTGAAATCGGTCTCAGGGGAATCTTTTCAACCCACCTCCATGAACTGTGTCCGGAAATTCCCTCAATCAACGAAGGAAATCCCAGATCAAAGCTGGATCATCTGTCGATGGCGATTGATCCTGTTTCTCATGAACGTCTCTTCTCGGCTGTCCGCGGCGCCGGTTCCGGCAAAAGTTACGCGATGGATATCGCGCGCAAATACGGTCTGACCAAAGACAGTATTCTTTCAAACCGTTTACAGTAACCGCGGGAATAC
>ONSY01000028.1 GCA_900320605.1 uncultured Eubacteriales bacterium
AGTCCGCCGGTAGCTTTGATGCCGTATTTTCCCGCAACATGAATTCCTTTTCCTTCGAGAGTCTTAGAAATATTCTCCAACCCATCGGTGTTGCCGTCCTTATTGATCGTGACGAAAATTACATTTTTTGCACGAACCGGAGTAAGATCTTTCAGCAGCGACTCAACAGCCTTGTCAAGGTGTCCGCTCATCTCAGCCGTAATGAAGAGAACTTTCTCGTTTTCACAGGGATATGCCGGTGGAATTTTGTCACTGACGCACTCAAATACGCGGCCGATTTCCCCGGCTACTTCCATTGCCATACCTTTTTTGGAAAGGTGAAATGATTTTGCTTTCATTGTTTTGCCTCCGATTTTTAGTATCCAGAATATTATGAATGGTAAATATGAATTTTTGGTGAACATTCCGGCATTTATCTATCAACGGATTCTTTTTTGTCGTTTTGCACGAAAGTTATTTCTCCGCTCCGTTTTTTTGACGAACACTTTTTCAGGCTGTCAGAAACGAAAAAACAGTAAGATACATTGTTTATCCTTGTAAAAGTGCTTTCTTTATGATATACTTATAAAACAATGCGGAACAGTCTAATCTGTTCCATATAATTTGAAAGCTCTTTAGGGGGATTACCATGAATCAAATCATTCTCAGCGCTGATTCCACCTGCGATCTCAGCAAGGAACTGACCGAGCGCTATCACGTTCATACATTTCCATACCATGTCCGCCTTGGGGAGCAGGAATATACCGATAACGTAGATATTACTGCCGCTGACATCTTTGAGAACTACAGAAAGACAAAAACACTTCCGAAAACGGCAGCAATCAACGTTTCCGAGTTCTCGGATTTTTTCGAAGGCTTTGTCTCACAGGGTTATGATGTAATCCATATCAATCTCAGTTCCGGGATCTCTACCTCATTTCACAATGCGGAAACGGCTGCACAGCAGTTCCAGAATGTTTTTGTCGTGGATTCCAAAAACCTTTCGAGCGCTTCCGGGCTACTTGTCATTGAAGCGGCAAAAATGATTGAACAAGGATTGCCTGCAATCGAAATCTATTCCCGGCTTGAAAAGCTGACAAGTCATGCGCATGCAAGCTTTATCCTCGACACGCTTGAATATATGCGTGCAGGCGGAAGATGCTCCGCAGTTGTCGCACTCGGCGCGAATCTTCTCAATCTCAAGCCCTGTATTGAAGTTGACAATACGACAGGAAAAATGAGCGTCGGAAAGAAATACCGCGGTCCGCTCTCAAAAGTTCTTGTGAAGTACGTTGAAGACGAACTTGCGCGATATGACAACATCGACACTGAAAAGATTTTTATTACTCACAGCGTCATTTCACCGGAACTGGTTGACATCGTCCGGGAAAAAATCAAGCAAACGATGCATTTCGATCATATCTATGAGACGGACGCCAGCTGTACCATTTCCTCTCACTGCGGTCCGGCCACTCTCGGAATCTTATTTTTAACGAAATAAAAGGATTCTATTCTTGACAAATCTCGCACCGTAAAATATCATATAAGCAGAAGCACTTATTGTTTCGGTAGGTGAGGTTACCACAGGGATACGGGTTGCTGCCGCGAAGTCGTGGAGACACGATCAGAAGGTCAGCAGGTTTTGTCGAAACCAAGGCAAAATCTAACGCAATTTCATGCCCTGCGAAACTGAAGCTTGAACGGTAATAAGGCAGGGTCAGCGGTTTTCATCTGATAATCGCAAAATCCGTTTTTATTGTCCTGTTGCCGTTTGGCAGCAGGACTTTTTTTATTAAATATTATAACTGAAAGGATGTGAAAAGCAGGTGGATCCAAGCGACTATAACATACGCGAAGTACCCGATCGAACAGACGCCGGAAAGAAGCCTGGTTTTCGCTCCTCAGGCATCTGATATACGTGTACTCCGCTCTTAAATATATTTTAAGAATGGAGGGAAACTATGGACCAGATTTCCGAAAACATTATTTCCAGACTGATTCAGAACAAGAAATATCCCCTGCTGAAGAATATTCTGGTGGAACTCAACCCGTTTGATATCGCGGAAATTCTCGGCGGTATTCCGCAGGAACAGATCTCAACGATTTTCCGCCTCCTGCCGAAAGAGCTGGCCGCGGAGGTTTTCGTTGAGATGGATTCCGACGAGCAGGAAGTTCTGATCAAGGCATGCACCGATAAAGAGCTGCAGGCAATGATGGACGAGCTCTATGTTGATGATACCGTTGATATCATCGAGGAGATGCCTGCGACCGTCGTAAAACGGATTCTGCGCAATATCAGTCCGGATATGCGCAAGAGCATCAACCTGATTCTGCATTATCCGGATGACAGCGCCGGCAGCATCATGACAACGGAATATGCTGACCTTAAGAAAAACATGACCGTTTCGGAAGCCTTTCGCCGGATCCGTCAGACCGGTGTCGACAAGGAAACGATCTATACCTGCTACGTAACGGATGAAAGCCGTCATCTTCTCGGCTCCGTCTCAATTGAAAAACTGCTCTACGCAAAAGGCAGCGACACTGTCGGCGACATCATGACAAGCGACATCATAACCGTTCATACGCTTGACGATAAGGAAGATGTTGCGAAAGCCTTTGACAAGTACAATCTCCTTGCGATTCCGGTAGCGGATCAAGAAAACCGCCTGGTCGGAATCGTTACGGTCGACGACGCGATCGATGTCATCCAGGAAGAGGCTGAGGAAGACTTTATCAAGATGGCCGCGATGCAGCAGAATGATGAGGAATACCTCAAAACAAAGAGCGTGATTCACGCGAAGAACCGTATTATCTGGCTTCTCGTGCTGATGCTTTCTGCGGCAGTAACCGGAAAAATCATCTCCGGCTATGAGGACGCCTTCTCCGCGATTCCGCTGCTGGCCGCGTTTATTCCCATGCTGATGGGTACCGGCGGCAACTGCGGAGCTCAAAGTTCCACGATGATTATCCGCGGACTCGCGACCGATGAAATCCGGCTTTCTCATTTTATACGCGTCCTTTTCAAGGAAATGCGTCTTTCACTGCTGATCAGCGTTGTGCTGGTAGCTGTGAATACGGTCCGTGTTCTCCTTCAGTACGGAAGCAATCCGGAACAGATTAAGCTTGCTATCGTTATGGGGCTTTCCCTGATCTGTACGATTTTCGCTGCCAATATTCTCGGCGTAATACTGCCGATGGGCGCTAAAAAGATTAAACTGGATCCCGCGATGATGGCGGCTCCTCTTCTGACGACGGTTCTCGACGCGTGTTCGATTCTGATTTTCTTCGGCATCGCTTCGGCGATGTTCCATCTGTAAAGGGGGAATCGAAATGACAACTGATCTGTCTGTTTTCAAGGGAACCGACCTGGAAGGTCTCGTTTCCCCGATTACCTTCTCCCTCTCCGCAAACACGACCGCCCAGGAAGCACTCGATCTGATCCGAAGCAATCATTCCGTCCGGTATGTCCTTTATATCACCGATGATCAAAACCGCCTTACCGGAACCGTCAAGCTGAGCGACCTTCTGATTGCCGATCCGGAAAAAACGCTGGGTGAAATCCGTGAGGATCATCAGCTTATCACTGCCGGAATACATGAAGACCGCGAGGAAATTGCTGAAAAATTCAGAGATTATGACCTTCTCTCTCTTCCGGTAACGGACGATGACGGCACACTGGTCGGTATGATCGAATACGACGATGCAATCGATATTCTGCGTGAAGAAACAACGGAAGACTTTGAGAAGATGGCTGCGATTTCCGCTCAGGATAGACCATATCTGATGACATCTGACTTCAATATGGCGAAGAGCCGTATAGTCTGGCTTCTCGTCCTGATGCTGTCCTCCATAATCACCGGTGATATTATCACACGATACGAGAACGCGTTTGTCACGATGCCGATTCTGATTTCGTTTATTCCGATGCTGATGGATACCGGCGGCAACTGCGGATCTCAGAGTTCAACCATTGTCATCCGCGGCATCACTACGAAAGAACTGCGGTTTTCCGACTTTTTCAAGGTCGTGTTCAAGGAGTTCAAAATTGGAATTCTCGTCAGCGCTGTACTCGCAGTTGTAAACGGCATACGGATTCTGATTCAGTATCATGATCCGCTTCTGGCGCTGACCATCGTGATTTCACTGATCATCACCGTAATTTTTGCAAAGCTTCTAGGTGCCGCGCTGCCGATGCTTGCCGATAAAATCGGGATAGACCCCGCAACCATGGCTTCGCCGCTGATTACAACCATTGTCGATACATGCTCGGTACTCATCTATTTCCGATTCGCATGCATTATTTTCCAGCTGTAACACACCTTCAGTCAAGACCACCCCTAAGAGGGGTGGCTTGACAAGCGGCCTACAAGGCCTTATAACAGCCAGCGCCTGAAAGACGCTGGCTTTCACTTTGTTCAAGCCCTAGTGGAACGATTACTTGCTACCCGTAAACGGGTCTTGGTATTCTTTCCTGCTGAGATTATCTTTTATCTGATCTTGTTTCTCTTGTTCTCGGATGTATTTCTGCACGGTTGCAGTATTGATACCCACTGTGCTCACGTAATACCCCGTTGCCCAAAAGTTCCTGTTCCCGTATTTGTATTTCAGGTTCGCGTGCCGCTCGAATATCATCATTGCACTCTTTCCCTTTAAATATTCCATGATTTGGGAGATGCTGTATTTCGGTGGCACGCTCACCAGCAAGTGGACATGGTCCGGCATCATATGTCCTTCTATGATCTCGATCCCTTTCCATTTGCACTGATCCCGTATGATTTGCTGTATATCTTTTCTCAGC
>ONSY01000091.1 GCA_900320605.1 uncultured Eubacteriales bacterium
CAAAATCGGAATCCCGGCAACCATCTCGATGACAGTATCCGCCTTTTCTGCGATTGCTGCGTTGATTGTTCCAAGCGCATGAATATACTCGGCAGTCGAGGAAGCGTAACAGATTCCGTCAGAACCGACATCATTTGTTATTACGACAAGGAGGTCACACTGTTGTTGCAGAGCGTCTATCCCTGAAAGAACACGGTCAACAGGATCTCTCTGAGTGCCATTTTCATCGAACATCTCATTAGCAGTCAGATTCGCTACACATTCGAGCAGCGCCGTTCCCCGCGCAGGGAGAACCAGAGAAGCGTAATCATGATAACGCTCTATTGTTTCAAATCCTTTCCCCGCACGCATGGCGCGATGCCGTTCCACGCGTTTTCTTCCTTCCTCGCCGTATGGCTGCATAGCTGCGAGATAAAACCGCGGAGCTTTAGAAAACGAGCATATCCTCTCTGCGTAAAAACTTTTTCCGCAGCCGGACCCGCCAATCAGAAGAATCATCATACTGATTCCCCTCCCTGCGGAACATATTGATCTATACCGGTATCTTTAAATGAAACCGAACCGTGGTAGACCGAAAGTGCCGCGTCTATAAGCGGAAGCATGCATACCGCACCGGTACCCTCTCCGAGTTTCATATCCGCATGGAGAATCGCATCCAGACCAAGGTCGGTAAGAATTGCTTTTGCGACCGGCTCTGCTGAGCAGTGGCTTGCAAGCATCGCAATTTTGCTGTTCGGAACAAGACGCGATGCCACCAGTGCGGCGACGGAACTCGGAAGACCGTCAATCAGTATCGGAATCCGGAAGAGCGCAGCACCAATATACAATCCTGCGAGTCCGGCCAGATCGAATCCACCGACCTTCATCAGCACATCTAATGCATCATCCGGATCGGGGCAGTTAATCCTGATAGCTTTCTTAAGTGCATCTTGTTTTTTCTGAAGGCCATCATCGGAAAGCCCTGCTCCACGTCCTGTCACTTCCTCCACCGGCAATCCGAGCAGAACAGACGCGATTGCACTCGAGGTTGAGGTATTACCGATTCCCATTTCACCGGTGACGAGAATTTTATATCCGGCATCCTTCATCATTTTTGCCAGTTTGATCCCGTTGCGGATTGCTGTTTCCGCCTGGTTTCTTGTCATAGCCGGACCTTTTGTCATATTTTCCGTACCATTCCCGACGGAAAGATCCATGACGCCTTCCACACGGTGAAGCATTCCCAGATCAGCAGCAAAGACATCTGCCGATGCAGACTTTGCCATCAGACAAACGGAAGACTTATGCTCTGAAATACGCTTTGCCATTGTCGCTGTAACGGAAGCATCTGTCTGGGTAACGCCCTCTTCAACAATACCGTTATCCGCACAGCATACAACTACTGCGCGTTTTTCAATATGGACATTTTCATTTCCCGTAATACCAGCAATCTGCGTGATCACCTTTTCCAGCTTTCCCAGACCGTCGAGCGGTTTCGCAATAGAATCCCAGTGAGACTTGGATGCTTTCAGAGCAGTTCCATCAAGCGGTGCAATCGTTTCGTTGATCGCCTTGAAATAGTCTGCGCCTTCAGGTGCCTCAAAAGCGTTTGCGGCACTTTCAGGATTTAAAACGGAAGGCGCAATTCCTGCCTTCTGCGCAATATCGGCAAAACGCCGGTAAATATATTCAGCCGCTTTCGGAGCATGAGGAATGGTGCAGTTTGTACAGTTCTTGATTCCCTTCGATGTATAGGTAAACTTACCTCCGCATTTGTCGCCGAGCATATAAAGCGGGCAGTAGCAGAAGAGGCAGTTGAATGAGTCCGGATCGTTCACTTTATGACAGGGAAAGAACTGACACGCGCGATTGCTGAAAAAAGACGAGCTGTTATCCATTGTTATCCTTCTCTCTTATTCCCCTCGTTTTTCATCCATCGAATAGAGGATCGCATTGACAATACAGGCAGCTACGTTGCTGCCTCCCTTTCTGCCGCGTGCAACGATACAGGGAATATTCGTTTCAATTATCATTTCCTTTGAGGGAATCACATTAACGAAGCCTACCGGTACGCCGATGATCAGCTTCGGCCTATACCCCTCGTCAATCAGTTCACGAAGACGAATCAGCGAGGTAGGCGCATTTCCGATTGCGAAAATCACATTCTCACCGAGACGAGACGCTTTGTCCATACTGATTCTCGCACGAGTGACGCCTTTGCTCTTCGCTTCGGAAGCTACGTCGGGATCCGACATGAAACAGACTGTCCTGCATCCGAATTTTTCGGCTGTCTTTTTACTGATTCCGGAATACGCCATCTGTGTGTCAGTAACGATCGTGGCTCCGCCGCGGATCGCTTCCTTGGCAATTGCAACGACGTTTTCGGAGAAATAGAGATTATCGACGTACTCAAAATCAGCGGTGGTGTGAATCACACGTTTGATAATCGGAGCTTTTTCCGGATCAAGTTTCCTGTCGCCGAGCTCACGAGTGATAATCGCAAAACTTTCCTTTTCAATTTCAGCGGGTGCGATATTCTGAATCTTCAACCTATTCCCTCCTCCAGAATACGATAGATCTTTTCGATATTCATTGATTTGCGCAGTGAATCCGCTAAAAGATCATACTGCTGCTGTTTATACTCCTCGCCGGAAACAGCGCCGAGCTTCGAGGGATCAACACCTTTTTTTGCGGCAAGTGAACGAATGATTCCGCCGGCGACTTCTTCTCCGTCGAAAATGCCATGGACATAGGAACCGTAGACGTTTCCGTTCTGACAGCCGTCAGTCTTGACGCTCTGTGTCACCTGATCGCAAATCTCACTGATGGGAGTATCCGTTTCGGTTTCGCCCATGTGAATCTCATATCCATCGAATTCCGATCCTGATAAGCTGGCAAACACACCGCCTACTTTCCCGAGTTTTCCAGAAACCCGGGTACGTGTCTTTTCCGGAGTAAACTCTGTTTTTACCGGCAGGAGACCCATTCCGCGCATTGTGCCGCCATGTTCAATATTATGCGGATCACTCAGCTCCTCTCCGAGCATCTGGTAACCTCCGCAGATTCCGAACACAGCTCCGCCGGAATCTGCATACTGAGCAATCCGGGCCTCAAGTCCATTCTGACGCAGCCACAGAAGGTCCGCCATTGTGTTTTTTGTACCAGGAAGCACCACTAGATCCGGACTCCCGAATTCACGTGTTGATTCAATATAACGTACAGAAACGCCCTCTACTGCCTCCAGGGCGCGGAAATCCGTAAAATTCGACAGG
>ONSY01000005.1 GCA_900320605.1 uncultured Eubacteriales bacterium
CTGCGCGTTGTTTTCATCCGCGTATTTGGCGAACCAGAGCGGCAGAAGTTCCATCGGACAGACATCCGCGCAGCGTCCGCACTTAATACAGGGCTGCTCCACCGTTTCATCGGGGTCGACCGCAACAACACCGTTTGCGCCTTTGAGAATCGGGACATCGGCATTGTTCTGCCTGATGCCCATCATGGGGCCTCCGATTTTTAAAACAGCGTCTTCTCCCGTAATGCCGCCGCAGTATTCAATCAGGTCCTGTACGCTCGTTCCGATTTTTACAATGTAGTTTCCGGGCTTTTTTATCCGTTCGCCCGTTACGGAAACAACACGTTCCACCAGCGGCATGCCGAGCGTGATCGCATCGGAAATTGCTTTCGCCGTGCTGACATTGCAGACAATCGCGCCGACATCCGCGGGAAGACCGCCGGATGGAACCTGACGGCCGAGAACGCGTTTGATCAGCATCTTTTCGGCGCCCTGTGGATATTTCGTCCTTACCGCGGCTACAGAGATGTTTTCAAAATCTTCCGCTTTCTGCGACAGAAGCTCAATCGCGTCCGGTTTGTTGTCCTCAATCACAATAATTCCTGTTCCGGCGCCGGCTGCCTTCATGATCGCGCGCAGGCCGAAGAGAATTTCGTCCGGATATTCAAGCAGAACTTTATGGTCCGCGGTAATGAGAGGCTCACACTCGCAGCCGTTCAGCAGAACGGTGTCGACCGGCTTGCCCGGTTTCAGCTTCACGGCGGTCGGGAAGGTCGCTCCTCCCATGCCGACAATTCCGCTGTCACGGACAATCTGGAAGATTTCCTCCGGGGAGAGGGAATCAAGTCCCGCGTGGGGTTTTACAGAGGGGTCCAGTGTATCCTTTCCGTCCGAACGGATCACGACGGCGGGAGACATGACTCCGGAAACCGGATGAAGCCGCGGCTCAACCGCCAGAACAGTACCGCTGACGCTCGAATGGATCGGGCTGCTGATATAACCGTCCGCCTCACCGATCAGCTGACCGACATTGACATGATCTCCGGCCTTAACTACTGCAACAGCCGGTTTCCCGATATGCTGGGAAAGCGGGAGAACAACCGTTTCAGGCGCAGGGAAGGGAATCAGCGGGGCTTTCTCGGCAAGTTCTTTGCGCTCCGCAGGATGAACGCCGCCGTAGTAGCCGTCGAGCCGCTTTTCACGGATCGAAGAAACGTATTCATGAATTTCCTTGTGATTTACTCTGGAATAGTCGCGGAATTCGACCGGCTGGGCGAGAAACTCCTCAAGGCGTCCCTGTTTCTCGAGACGGCGATAGATTTTTTCCCAGGCGCAGTCATGATTCGGGTCAACTTCGCATTTTCCGTTTTTTGCCCCGCCGCATTGCCCGTTCAAGAGGCTTTTTGAGCAGTCAACAATCGGACAGATACCTCCGGTAAGGTTCAGATAACATTGTGCGCACGCGTCGCAGGCTTTTTTCGTCAGCGCCATGCCGTGACTCCCATGGTAGTTGAGCGAATCACAGGCGGCAATGACAGGCGTCTGAACGAATGCCGCGAGCGTCTGAACACCCAGACCGCAGGAAAGAACAGCAATGCTCTGCGTGTTTTCCGGAATCAGACCGGAGATCTTTTTCTCAGTCTGGATTTTGTTGCATAGAAAATCAATCGATGCGGTTCCGGAAATGCTCTTGCCCTGTTCTCTGGCAAACGCAAGAAACGCGTCAAGGTCCGTGTTGTTCTCATCCGAGAACTCTCCGAAGCACTTGTTGCAGGCGATCACGAAAAGGGAATCAATCCCGGCAGTCAGTTCGGCGAGTTCCTCAGGCGTTTTGAGTTTGTATTTCGTATAGTTTTCCAATATTTCACCTTCCTCGTTCGGTATCCGGATGGGAAAGGGGAAACCCCGATCTCTGCCGGAAAACGGTGATTTACAAAAAAATTATACCATGGGAAACAGCAAAAAACAACAGGGTCACCGAAAAAGGAAAGTCGGGATTATATTTGTCCGAACCGTTTTCCGCGGGGGATGTTCGTTGACAAGGTTATGTAGAATTGATATAATAAATTAGCTAAAAAAGACCCCGCGCCGGACGGATCCGGCGCTTTCCGGGAAGAAACCGGTACAGATCAAAAAATATAACTGGAAAGGGAAAAATCATGGGATACAAAAGCGATATCGAAATTGCACAGGAAGCGACTCCGCTTCATATCAGAGAAATTGCGGCGAAACTCGGCCTGACCGAGGATGACATCGAGTATTACGGAAAATACAAGGCAAAAGTCGACTATAATCTGCTGAAAAACGAGCGTCCCGGCCACAAGGCCAAACTGATTCTCGTTACGGCGATCAATCCTACTCCCGCGGGTGAAGGAAAAACAACGGTTACGGTCGGTACCGGTGACGCACTGACGCGCCTCGGCAAGAAGACCGTTATTGCGCTTCGGGAGCCGTCTCTCGGTCCGGTCTTCGGCGTCAAAGGCGGCGCGGCGGGAGGCGGTTATGCTCAGGTTGTACCGATGGAGGACATCAACCTTCATTTTACCGGAGATTTTCACGCGATCGGAGCGGCGAACAACCTGCTCGCCGCAATGGTGGATAACCATATCTATCAGGGCAATGAACTCGACATTGATACGCGGCGTATTGTATGGAGACGCTGTGTTGATATGAACGACCGCCAGCTTCGCGCTGTGGTAGACGGCCTCGGCGGCAGAACCCAGGGGGTCCCCCGTGAAGATGGCTTTGACATTACGGTAGCCTCTGAGATTATGGCGGCATTCTGCCTCGCAACCGGAATCGACGACTTAAAAGAACGTTTCGCGCGGATCGTCGTAGCATACGACCGTAAAGGCAATCCCGTCACCGCCGGTCAGCTTCACGCTCAGGGCGCGATGGCGGCACTGCTCAAAGACGCGCTCAAACCGAACCTCGTACAGACACTTGAAGGCACGCCCGCGTTTGTCCACGGCGGACCGTTCGCCAATATCGCCCATGGATGCAACTCCGTTATGGCGACACGCATGGCACTTCATTTCGGAGATTATGTTGTAACAGAGGCCGGTTTCGGCGCGGATCTCGGAGCGGAGAAATTCCTCGATATCAAATGCCGTCTGACCGGGCTGCGTCCGGATGCGGTTATCATCGTCGCGACAATCAAGGCGCTCAAATACAACGGGGGTGTCCCGAAAGCAGACGTCGGTAAGGAAAATCTGGAAGCACTTGAAAAAGGCCTCCCGAATCTGCTCAAGCATGTTGAGAATATCACGAAGGTCTTTGGTCTTCCCGCGGTTGTCGCGCTGAACCGTTTCGTCAACGATACGGATGCGGAGATCGCGCTTGTCGAGAAGAAGTGCGCCGAACTCGGAGTCAACGTGAAACTCTGTGAAGTTTGGGCAAAAGGCGGGCAAGGCGGCATCGAGCTTGCCCAGGAGGTAATCCGTCTATGCGACCAGCCGAATGAGTTTAGATTTTCCTATGATGCGGAACTGCCGATCAAGGAAAAGATCAAGGCAATCGCAACGAAAGTATATGGAGCGGACGGTGTCGCTTATGCGGGAAGCGCAAACCGTGAAATAGCGACCCTTGAGAAACTCGGCTTCGGAAATCTTCCGGTCTGTATGGCAAAGACACAGTATTCGCTGACCGATGACCAGACAAAACTCGGTCGGCCGACAGGGTTTGAAATAACGATCCGTTCCGTTACGGTTTCCGCCGGCGCTGGCTTTATTGTGGCTCTTACGGGCGATATTATGAAGATGCCCGGACTGCCGAAAGTGCCGGCAGCCGAAAAAATCGATGTGGACAGCAACGGCAGAATCTCCGGCCTGTTCTGATCCGGAAGGGGAATAATATGAGCAACATTCCGAGCTGGTCTCTGGAAAAATTCGCGTCTGAAACTTTTTCGTCTGCCCCGGTTCCCGGCGGAGGCGGCGTCGCTGCGCTCTGCGGCAGCGTTGGAGCCGCTCTCGCGGGGATGGTATGCAATCTGACTGCAGGAAAAAAACGCTACGCTCAGTATGAAGAGGATATCAGACGTATTACTTCGAATGCGAAGAAAATCATGGAAGAATTAACCGCCCAGATTGACCGTGATGCAGAGAATTTCTATCCCCTCTCGCAGTGCTATTCGCTTCCCTCGAACACAGAAGAGGAAAAAGCGCTCAAGGAAGAAAAAATGCAGGCGGCGCTTAAAGTGGCGGTCAGTGCGCCTGTTGAAATTATCCGGCTTTCCTATGCGGCGATTGAACTTCACGGAGAACTCGTCGACAAAGGATCCAAACTTGCTGTTTCCGATGTCGGATGCGGGGTGCTCTGCCTCAAAAATGCGATGCAGTGCGCCTGGCTCAACGTGATGATCAATTTGAAATCCATCCACGATTCCGAATATATCCGCTCGATAGAAGCGCAGGTAAAGCCGCTTCTGCAGAAAGGCGAAGCGATGGCCGATGCGATCTATAAGAATGTAGAAGAAAAATTGGCATATTAATATTTGTGTTAATCAAAAAAAGGAGGATATCCATGGCTCAGATACTTGACTGCAAGAAGGTTGCCGAAGCAATCAAAGCACAATGCCGTACAGAGGCGGATATGCTGCGCGAAAAGGGCATTATTCCGAAACTCGCAATTCTGCGTGTCGGTGAAAAAGGTCCTGATCTTTCCTATGAAAAAGGAGCCACAAAAGCAATGCAGGAAGCAAATATCGAAGTTGAAGTGTTTGCCCTGCCCGCGGATGTTTCGCAGGAGGATTATATCAAAAAAATCCGCGAGATCAACGCCGATCCTGCGATAAACGGCATTCTCGCGTTCCGCCCGCTGGATAATATCGATGAAACTGTCGCAATCTCAATGAATCTGAGTGCTGTAAAGGATTGTGATTCCACCACCACGGAGAACATGGGCAAGGTGGTGCTCAATGATCCTACCGGCCTCAATCCCTGTACGGCAGAAGCAATCATGGCCGTGATCGATTATTACGCCGAGGAGATCAAAGCCCAGACGCGCAAAAACTATGCACCGCTGCCCCTCGCGAAGCCCGGCCAGGAGGAAGACGTCTGCTGCGGACTGGATGTTTGTATTATCAACAACTCTAATCTGATCGGCAAGCCGCTCTCGATGCTGCTCACCAACCGTTTCGCTACGGTTTCGATCATCCACCATCTGACGCACGCCGAGGTTAAGAACGATTATATCAAGCGTGCGGACGTCGTCGTGGTTGCGGTTCCGTTTAAGAATACGCTTACGGCGGATATGATCTCCGAGGGTGCGATCGTCATCGACGCCGCCGTCATCCGCGAAAAAGCGTTCGATGAAAATGGGGACCCGATCATCAATGAAAAAACCGGAAAGCAGAAAATCATTACCCTCGGCAGCTCAGCTCCGGACGTCGAGGAAAAGGCTTCCTGGAAGACCCCGGTCCCCGGTGTTGGCAGCATCACCTCCGCAATTCTCGTACGCAACGTGATCAAAGCCTGCAAAGTACAGAACGGTTTGATTTAAGAAGCTTTTTCGCTTTTTGGCCGAAAATCTTTTTAGAAGAGGAAAGAGGTTCTTGCATAACTCTCTTTGGCAAGATACAGTCTGCTTA
>ONSY01000184.1 GCA_900320605.1 uncultured Eubacteriales bacterium
AGGAAAAGCTGGATGCGGTGGACATCGCCACACCCAACGATTTCCATTCCGTCATCGCCGTCTACGCGCTGGAGCACGGTCTGCACGTCTTCTGCGAAAAGCCCGACGCGATCAATGCGGAAGAAGCGGAAAAGATGAAAGCGGCGGCGGAAAAAGCGGATCGCGTGCTGATGGTCATGCGCAACAACCGGTATTACAGCAACTCGCAATATCTGAAAAAGTACATCCAGTCCGGCAAAGCGGGCGAGATCTACTGCGGACGATGCGGATGGATCCGCCGCCGCGGGATTCCCGGCAAGGGCGGATGGTTCACCACCAAGGCGAAATCCGGAGGCGGTCCGCTGATCGATCTCGGCGTCCACATGATCGACCTCTCCATCTGGCTGATGGGCAATCCGAAGCCGGTGGCGGTCAGCGGATGCACCTACAGCAAGTTTGCGGACAACGAAGCGGAAGCGGATTCCGTACACGCCGCATTCGGTGAAAAAAAGAGCGGCGGAACCTTCGACGTGGAGGATCTGGCGATGGGCTTCATCCGTTTTGACAACGGAGCCTGCCTGCAGATCGAATTCTCATGGGCCTCCAACATCGAGCGGGAAAAGCGCTTCGTCGAACTGCGCGGCACGAAAGCCGGCTTCACCTGGAATGACGACGGTTCCTGCGGCATCTGGACCGAGGACAAAAACGGAAAACTGGTAGACCTGCATCCCGACTGCGGAGAGATGGGCAACGGACACGCCCGCGCGCTGGAGCACTTCACGAAGATCGTCCTGGACGGCGCCGAAAAAGACTACGTCCCCGAACAGGGCGTCAACATGATCAAGATTCTGGACGCGATCTACCGCTCCGCGGAAACCGGACGCGAAGTCCTGCTCTGATCGCCCGTCCGCCGGATACGGCATCAACTGCCGCAGACCTCCGGGAACGCGGATTCCGGCAAGGATGAATGAGGGACGCACGATATCACCTGTACGGACAAATCGGGGAGAAGTGACATGAATCCAACTGCGGAACGCGTCAAGTATATTCTTGCCGTCGTTCTCTACGGAACGATCGGTCTTTTCCTGCGGTTTGCCGGGATTCCGAGCGAGATCGCGGCCATGTGCCGCGGCATTCTCGGCGCTCTGTTCATTCTTCTGTATCAGAGGCTCAAACATAAGAAAATCGACGTCGAAGCGGTCCGGGCAAACCGGAAGTGGCTGATCGTCGGCGGCGTTTCTCTCGGCCTGAACTGGATCTTTCTGTTTGCTGCTTATGTGCAGACAACGGTTGCCATTGCCAGCTTATGCAACTATATGGCGCCCCTCATCGTCATCCTGATCGCCCCGGCAGTCCTCGGAGAGCGGGCCGTCTGGCGGAATATGCTCTGTACCGCGGCGGCCTTTCTCGGAATCATCCTGGTATCCGGGGTCTGGAACGGTTCGGTCGGCAATCCGTCCGGCGTAATCATGGGACTTCTGGCCGCGCTCTGCTTCGTCGTCATCGTGATCTCAAACCGGAAACTGCGCGATATCTCGGCATTGGACAAATCCGTCGTTCAGCTTGCGATTTCTGCCGCGACGATCCTCCCGTACGTCGTCGTACACAATCTGGGGACGGTTCTCACCTTCGACGTTCGTTCGATACTGATCGTTCTCCTGCTCGGCGTCGTTCATACGGGATTTGCCTATTGCCTGTATTTCAGCGGGATGGGCAGTCTTCCGGTGCAGACCGTGGCGATTCTCGGTTATCTGGAGCCGGTCGTGTCCGTGCTGTGTTCGGCATTCTTTCTGCGGGAACCGATGAACGCGGCAGGGTGGAGCGGAGCCGTCCTCATTATCGGCGCGGCGGTGTTGAGCGAGAGTATCGGACAGAAAACAGCGCGGTCGGATATGCAGAATCCAGGCGATCCTGATACGAAAAAGTAAGAGAAGCCGCCCGATACGGACGGAAAACGGTTTTCATCTTCCGCGCCGGGAGTTTATCGAAGAAGCCGAAAAGAACGATTTCCCGTCCGGATGACGTTTTCAGTCCG
>ONSY01000105.1 GCA_900320605.1 uncultured Eubacteriales bacterium
CTTATGAATAATCGTGGGAACCGCCCCGCAAGAAAACTCGGAAATCTGGCGATTCTGCTCTGTCTGGTTTTGCTGTTCAGCGCTGTTCTGATCATTGTGATAGGTTCACTCCAGAATGACTCCTCTTCTGTTCCGGTTGATCAGGTGGATCCGGCTGAGAATCTTCCTCCTCCGGAGGAGAGTTCAGAATTTGAACCGGCCGAATACGAGCCGTCCAGCCGGCTCCTGGAACTTGCCGAAAAGAACCGGGCAGCTGTGATTGAGACACCGAAAACCGGGAAAAAGCTTGAGCAGGTCGCAAAAGATATCAGTTTTTCAACAGAAAGACTGCTTCTTTATGACGTAACGCATTCTCAGATCCTTTATGAGAAAAATGCTCATGAACTGGCTTATCCGGCAAGTACGACGAAACTGCTGACGGCCTGCGTTGCGGCGCAGTACTGTGACCGGGATACCGTCTTCACCGTCGGTGAGGAACTCTCGTTCGTCGCCTGGGACTCGAGTATTGCGTATCTCGGACGCGGGGAGAAACTTACCTTTGAGCAGCTGATTGACGGCCTCCTTCTGCCGTCCGGCAATGATGCCGCTTACGTGATGGCGGCCGGAGTCGGACGGATCTACGCGGGCGATCCGACGCTATCACCGGAAGACGCGGTAGAGGTTTTTGTCGATCTCATGAATCAGACCGCGCAGAAGATCGGCGCGACGGAAAGTCATTTCACGTGTCCGGACGGATATCATGACGACGACCATTATACTTCTGCGTTTGACATGATGAAAATCGCGGTTTATGCTTCCTCTTTTGAAACGGTCCGTAATTCCTATGCGAAATATGAAGCGGAACACGATACGCTGACAGGGGAGTCTTATTACTGGGAGAATACCAATCCGCTGATAAACCCGTTCAGCGAGTATTATTATCCGTACGCGACAGGTTTGAAAACTGGTTTTACCGATGAGGCAGGTTCCTGCCTGGTGGCTTCTGCGGAACGTGACGGTGTGAAACTGGTTGCGGTTGCGCTCGGAGGCATTTCAATCTATGAGCGCAATCAGAATCTGATCGATTTATTTGAAGCTGCGTGGCAGGAAGTTTTATAAAGTCTGAAAATTCTCAGAAAAAAAAGACAGACGCCGAAAACGTCTGTCTTATTTTTTGGGTCCCGCCGGACCGTAACGCCGTATTGAATAACCTGCCTACCAAAGTGCAGGTGGGTGCTCTCCCAATGGGTTCGCGCTCCCTTCATCCGGCAAAGCCGGGAGGTCTGCAGTCCGCCACCGGAGGCGAGCTCCCTTATTATTCGTTGTAGGGTTATTGAAACGGCGATTCGCGAGTCGGGCAGGAAATTGGTTTTACAATCAGTTGCTTTCTTCTTCGTCGTCGAAGAATTCGTCGTTGAAGCGCTCTTCAAAGATATCGGCGAGTGTTTTGATCAGTACTTCATCGTCAACTTCTTCGAGCTGTTCCTCTCCGTCAATGTCCGTTACATGGAAGATATAGTAGCCGGAATCATCTGGCATGAATTTGTTGTTCGCTGTCGGATAAAGCGCATAATATAGCTCATCCTCATACTCAAGCTCGTCAATAATCTCAAATTCATGCTCGTTGCCGTCATCATCCAGAAGCGTGAGGATATCGGCACCAAATTCATCGTACATAAACAGGGTTCTCCTTATATTTCCTTATTTCTACTTTTTATTGTAACGGCGGCGGTACGATAAGTCAATGATTATTTTTGCGCTTCCTCTTTCAAACAGGAATACTGTTGAAAAAAGATCTGCGATTTGACAGCCTCAGGCAGTGATGATATACTCTGAAACAGGTAATGCCGGAAAGGATGGTTTCATTGAGAAAGACTGAACTTCTCGCCCCGGCGGGAGATTTGGAATGTATTGAAGCGGCTTCGCGCTTCGGTGCGGATGCCTGTTACATCGGCGGAAGCTTTCTTCAGCTGCGTGCGGCCAGCGTCGGTTTTTCGCTTGATCATATATCGAGAGCTGCGCAGCTGCTTCACCGGGATGGAAAGAAACTTTATGTTACAGTCAACTCCTATCCGAACAATTCAGAGATACCGGAACTTCCGGCTTACGCGAAAGAGCTGTTTTCCGCCGGTGCGGATGGTGCCATTGTTTCCGATCTCGGTGCAATCTATGAAATGAAAAACGCTGAGCCTCGTCTCCAAATCCATGTAAGTACGCAGGCAAACTGCCAGAATTACAAAACGGCAGAGGTTTATTACAGAATGGGCGCTTCGCGTGTCGTCCTCGGAAGAGAA
>ONSY01000194.1 GCA_900320605.1 uncultured Eubacteriales bacterium
ATTAAGTGCGGACGCTGCGCGGATGTCTGTCCGATGGAACTTCTGCCGCTCTGGTTCGCCAAATACGCGGATGAAAACAACGCGCAGGGATTGCGCGAGAAAAATGTCGCCGACTGCATTGAATGCAGGAGCTGCGAGTATATCTGTTCTTCGAAAATACCGCTGCTTGAAAAAATCCGCGCCGGCAAGGCTGCAGTAAGGGGGATGAAATAAGATGCTGATCACGAGGCTGAAGGAAAAAGAAACGATTGAATCCCTGCTCGGCGGCACCTGCTTCATTCTCAACTGCCGCGGATGCAGCGAGATGAGTTTCCCCCAGGACGAAGCCGATGCCCTCGAGGCACAGCTCGCCTCCGAAGGAAAAGTTACCGGAATCCTGACGACCGACTATATCTGCAGCCCGGAAAACCTGAAGCTCCGTCTCGAACGTCATCAGACCGAAATCGAGGAAGCGGACGCCATTCTTGTCCTCTCCTGCGGCGTCGGCGTTCAGACCGTTTCCGAGCTTTATGAAAACAAAAAGGTGTTTTCCGGATGTGACACGCTCCGGCTGCCGGGCTTCCAGGGCGTCACGCCGCTTGACGTCGATTGCGGCCAGTGCGGTGAGTGCTATCTCAACCTGACCGGAGGCATCTGCCCCGTCACCGCCTGCTCGAAAAGTCTGCTGAACGGCCAGTGCGGCGGAGCGAAAAACGGAAAATGCGAGGTGGATCCCGAGATGGACTGCGGATGGGAAAGAATCTACCGCCGGCTTGAGGCGATCGGACGCCTTGATCTTCTGAAGGTCCCGACACAGATCCGGAATTATTCCACCGATGACGCTGTTTATAAACAGAACGCACCCGAAAAACAAGGATGAGGAGCGATAGGATATGAAAATTACAGAGTTATTTCGTCAGGGCGAATTTGTCGTTACCGCAGAAGTCGGCCCGCCGAAGGGCTGCCACCTCGACGGCGTTGTAAACGAAGCGAAAGAATATCTGAGCGGTCTTTCCGCCGTCAATGTAACGGACTGTCAGTCCTCCGTCATGCGTCTCGGTTCTCTCGCGACCTGTAAGGTGTTGAAAGATGCCGGGCTTAATCCGATCTATCAGATGACCTGCCGCGACCGCAACCGCATCGCGCTGCAGTCGGATCTGTTAAGCGCCGCCGCGTTCGGAATTGATAACGTTCTCTGTCTGACAGGCGATCACACGAAACTGGGCGACCATCCGGGAGCGAAACCTGTTTTCGATCTGGATTCCGTCTCACTGCTCGCGACGGTCCGCGCGCTTGAGGAAGGCCATGACCTCGCGGGGAACGAACTGATCGGGGAAGCGCCTTCTTTCGCGAAAGGCGCGGTTGTCTCTCCCTGCAGCGATTCGGTGGACGCGCAGCTTGCGAAAATGGAGCGGAAAGTCGCCGCAGGCGCGGAGTTTTTCCAGACTCAGGCCGTTTATGATACCGAAAAATTCATCTCCTTCATGGAGAAAGCGAAAGAGTTCGGCCGTCCGGTTCAGCTCGGAATCGTTCTGCTCAAATCCGCCGGTATGGCCACCTTTATGAACAAGGCTGTCGCCGGCATTCATGTTCCCGACGATATGATCACCGAACTCAAGGCGGATAAGGAAAAGACCAAGGCCGGCATCACCGGTGTTGAGATCGCGGCGCGGATCATCCGCGAATGCAAACCATACTGCCAGGGCGTTCATATCATGGCAATGGGATGGGAATCGAAAATTCCCGCTCTTCTGGAACTGGCCGGAATCTGACCTGCAAAACTTCAAAAGGCTCCGAAGACGAATCCGTCTTCGGAGCCTTTTTCATATAGCAAGTTCAGAATTCCCTGTAGAGTCCGACATATTCCGGAAGCTCCGTGAATCCGAGTTTCCGATAAAACTGATAAGCCGGAACGTTCCGTTCGGTCGTGAGAAAGATCGTATGGATCTCCCGGTTTCCGAGGAACTCCTCAATCCGTGAAACGAACTGAGTCCCGTAGCCTTTCCGCTGAAAATCCGGGTCAATGCACAGTTCGTCGATCACATATTCCGTTGCGCTGTACCAGTGTTTGATATATCCGAGGGAGAGCCCGATCAGCGTGCCGTTCTCGAACAGTCCGAGCGAAAGCGGAGTTCTCTGACCCATCAGATCGCGGAGATATTCATTGAGCTGATCTTCATCGCTCCAGTCTTCATTCCAGGGGGGAACTGTAAAAACAGTTCTGAACAGCATTTTGATGTGATCGAAATCCGACGCGTCAAGCTGCCGCAAGGTTGTCATCACAAAAAATTCCTTTCGGTATTATTCCGGATCCGAAGCTGTGACTTTCGGAACATGGTATTCGCATTTCGGATCAAACCGTACGTTCTCCGGCGGCGATTCAAGCAGTTCGGGATGTGCGATCAGACGGTTCATCTCCCGGAAGAAACGCGCGTACTGCGCACCCGCGCAGACACGCTCGTCCGCCGTGATTCCGACGGGAAGATATCGTTTCATGCGTGTTTCACCGTTTTCCACGACAGCCACTTTTTCCGTCGTTCCCATTCCGAAGAAAAGTCCGACATTGCCCCAGTTGTAGATATGATGGTTCACATCGTGCAGACCGATCGAGGCCGTATTCGTGATATACATTCCCACATAGAAAGGCAGTTCCTCCATCAGGACAGACGGAGCAATACCGTATCGGTCCAGCAGCCGCACCAGCCCCACGACAACCGTCGCGAGTCCCGGAACAGCGAAAAGGAACGAAAGGAGTTTGTCAACGAACCCGCCCGAGGCTGTTTCTCCGCGGTTCGCTTCGACCGCCGCGTTCATCCGGTCACGCACGTCATAAAGGGTATCGGTCAGATCGAACTTGATTTTGACGACTGCCTCACCCTGATGCAGATCATTCGGATCCTTCAGGATCGTAAATGCGGCGGAACAGTTATTGCGTGAAAAAAGCTGCTTGTTCATCACGAAACGGTTCACCTCGGGATACTGACTCACCGCGCGGACGTATGCCGCTACGAGTATCTGCATATAGGAAAACTGCTCGTTCTTTTCCGCTTTCTGCCTGTGAATATAACGCGAGAGAATCTCCATATCCGCCCTGTGCTTTAAAAACACCTGCGCGTCGCTGCGCTCACGCATGAGATAGGGCGTGATGCGGATGACTGGATCCACTCCCTTGACTCTTCTCCCGTCCGGTCTTCTGCCAAACATTTCTGTTTCTTCCCTTCCCTATATTTCGTATCCGTCCAATGCGGTGATCACTCGCTCCATTCAACCCAGAACGAGACGGATACATCACCGTCTCCGAAAACGCCGAGCAGATCTTCCCGTGTTTTTCCTTCAATCCGCGCGAGTTTTGTAAAGTTCCAGGTGTTCTCGTCGTAGTAAACCGTAATCTGCTTTCCCTGATAAAGGATGATATCTCCCGGCCGCGTCGTAATCGAAGTATCACTGCGCACCAGTTCAAACGGCAGATCTCCCACCTTTTCGAAATTGCCGTAGTCGTGCAGTTCAACGGTCAGCACTCCGTTTTCACTGAGC
>ONSY01000004.1 GCA_900320605.1 uncultured Eubacteriales bacterium
GAGTATCTGAATTGATTTGTTCGATCAACTTAGCACAGGAGGGGCATGAATGGGAGAATCGGATTACAAAATTTTACAGGCTGAAGCCAAGGAAAAACTGAGGGCGAGCGGTTATTGTGCTTTTGTGCTCCGGAACCTCGTGAAAAGACCGTTTCACAAAGCAGACAACGTAGAAAACAACTACGGGATTGTTTACGGCGCTGTTCTTGCACCGTTATCAATCGAGGCGTATGCGAAGGAAGCCTATGTGACAAAGGAGAAAGAAGACTTTATTGTCTGGCTTTCTCATCACGGAGGGAAGATCAATTTCTCGGTTGTGAATACCGGTGAGAAATCCACGGTCAGATGGGCAAAAAGATATCGAAAGATTGCAGAGAAAGAAGGCGTCCTTCTCCCAGACGACAAGGCATGGCTTTGCATTGCAATCATGGTCGAGCCGGAAATCGATGTCTATATGAGCGAGGAAGTGCAACCGGAGATGTACGAGCAATTCAGAGAAATGATAGCGGCGTATATTGCCGGCGAGACGGATGTTCAATAGAGAGCGATGAGATTCCAGCACACCAATCGAAAAGGCTTTTGGCTCGGCTTTATAGATTTCTTCACTGCCGGTCTGTTCTTCCTGTTCTATATGCCGTTTGGCGGTCTGCAGGAAGAATTGGAGAAGATCTTCGGGCATAAGATACAGCCTTACTGGCAGGCGTACCTCCTTGGAATCCCGACGTTGTTCATCTATACATTAGTCTGGATGGCTCGGGTCTGCGAGGAACTGAAGGCTAAAGCAATCGAACTTGGCGTCGAAGGGCCGTACACTTCGTGGAGACATATGTTCTGGTGGAACATGCTCGGGTGCATATGCTTCGGGCCAATGATCGCAACAGAGCGTTTCTTCACCACATTGAATCGGGTAGAGGAGAAAATGCAGGAATGATAAAGCGACTACGAAAAATACTCATCATCTTCTTGCTGGCGTCGCTGTTGCTGTCCGGCTGCAAAAAGCAGTCCCAGAGTACGGAAGAAGGGAATGAGGTGAACAATTATCATCAGATTACACAAGAGGAAGCCTTAATCATGATGGGACGGGACGATGGTCATGTAATCGTCGACGTTCGTCGTCAGGACGAATATGAGGCCGGTCACATTCCCGGTGCGATCCTGATCCCGAATGAAAGTATCGGGACGGACTCCCCAGAGAAACTTCCCGACAAAGAACAGATCATTCTGATCTATTGCCGGAGCGGTCGGCGCAGCAAGGAAGCGGCTGAAAAACTGGCGAAAATGGGTTACACCAATGTCTATGAGTTCGGAGGGATCATTACCTGGACCGGAGAAACCGTCACCGGTGAAGAACCGTATCTTTCGGTTCCGGAAGCGGAATACCTGGCCTATCTCAGGGAAAAGTTCCCGGAGTACTTTGATCTCGGCACTTTCAAAGGCCTTGAAGTATATGCATGGCAGATGGCCAGAGACTCCTACTCTTTCGGCGTTATGACGGGAACAAACCGGAACAAGTCACTTGAAGAGATGATGCATCTCAAGGGAGCTACGGCTTCGGAAATGAAGGCGATCCTCTCGACATATGATATTCCAAAAGAGAACATCATCGTCATTCCCTGGCAGAATCCGATATCGAGTTACATCGGAGAATACTGGATCCGAGAGAAAGATGAAGACCCGGCCGTTGTTGAGAAAAGGCGTGAGGAATACATTGAGAAACTCCGGGAAATGCTGTTAGGGACTGAACAGTAAGAATCAAGAGCAGAAACAATGAAAGAGAACTCCCTATGAATAATATTACCATCTGGGTTGGAATCGGAGTGGACAGTCAGCTTCGATCAATTCGCGAAAGGATTTCCAAGTTAGAGCAGGAGTTGGCTATTCCCAATTCCAACCTGACGTTGCCGTTTCATATTTCGCTGAAGATGTCTTTTTCAGTGGACAGAAGTAAGTCAAACGAAGTAATCAATGCCATTGAAACATACTATCGCACTGTGAAACCGTTTCAGATTCCAGTGCAAGGAATCGAATACCATGAAACCATTGCTTGGATTCGAATGGCGGAAAACGAAACCTTGAATCGTATTCATGATGACCTTAACGAGATGCTCCTTGACCGATTCGGCGTTGGGCTGCACGAGTACGACCGAGACTATCTGTTCCATACGACGCTATTCATGGATGACGATGCGTACAAGGTGCTGCGAGGGTATGAAGCCATCCGTAATGAACCACTTCCGAAAACGTTAGTTGCCAATCAGTTCCTGATTGGATCATCAGAGACTGGCGCGTTGGGGACATATCACATCATCAGCGAAACAAGGATATAATGCTTCCTGAAAAGTTAAAGGACCGGGGAATCCACTCCCCGGTCCTTTTATGCTCTCTTTGACGGTTCTGACCGTCAAAGCTTCTTTCGGGCGAAAAAAGGTCTTGATTTTCAGGTAAACTTCGATATAATAACTATCGTGAACAGCGCGTTCACGATAGACTGTTGAGGAGGTGATGTACATGCGGAGCAAAAGCCCGGAAATGATGGAAAAGATCAGCAACTACATCGGAGATTATTACAGGAAGCATC
>ONSY01000098.1 GCA_900320605.1 uncultured Eubacteriales bacterium
GGAATTTCTTCATCAGTTCCTGCATCTTATGCATTCCGGAGCTTCCGTCGAACTCGAAGCTGTAGACGGCGTTTCTGACGTAGCCGTAAAGGGAATAGAGTTCGGCGAGCTTGTCAAGCAGGCTGATCCCGCGCGTCTTGTAGTACGCGAACATTTCGCAGATCATGAACGCGGCGTCCACCGCGTCCTTGTCACGGACATAGGAACCCGTCAGATAGCCGTAGGATTCCTCGAACCCGCAGATATAGTCGTTCTCGCGGCCCTTCGCCTCAAGGCGGCCGATGACTTCGCCGATGTACTTGAATCCGGTCAGAACGTTGACGGTCTCGACGCCGTAGTGCGCGGCGACTTTCCCGGCAAGGTCCGTTGTGACGATGGATTTGACGAATACGGGATGCTCAGGCATTGCGCCGTGTTTCGTACGCTGCTCGCAGATGAAGTTCAGAAGCAGCAGCCCGAGCTCGTTTCCGGTGATCAGATGGTATCCTTCCTCGCCCTTTACGGCGATGCCGCAGCGGTCGGAATCCGGATCGGTGGCGAGAAGCAGGTCCGCACCGGTCTTTTCGCAGTATTCAAGACCGAGCGCCATAGCCTCGCGGATTTCGGGATTCGGATAGGGGCAGGTCGGGAAGTTTCCGTCGGGAGCTTCCTGCTCCTTTACGACGGTGATGTTGGTAAATCCGGTTTCGCGCAGCGCGCGGAGAACCGGTTTCAGGCCGGCGCCGTTGAGGGGAGTGTAGACGATCGCGACGTTGCGGTCGATCTCATCGCCGAAGAGAACGGACTGCGCCTTGACTTTTTCGGTGAATTCCGTGTAGACGTCTTCGCCGATCCATTCGATCTGACCTTTCGCGACGCCTTCGTCGAAGGACATGGTTTTTACGTCAGCGAACAGATCGAGCTTCTCGATTTCTCCGAGAATCGCGTCGGCGGCCTCGGTTGTGATCTGGCATCCGTCGGCTCCGTAAACCTTATACCCGTTGTACTGAGCGGGGTTGTGGGAAGCCGTGACCATGATGCCCGCGCTGCAGGAAAGGCGGCGCACCGCCCAGGAGAGGCAGGGGGTGGGCATCAGCTCGGGATAGATATAGACTTTGATTCCGTTCGCGGCGAAGATGGCGCTCGCCACCCGGCTGAAATAGTCGGATTTGATGCGGCTGTCCATCGAAACCGCGATGGAGGGAGAATCCTTGAAGTTTTTGAGAACGTAATTCGCGAGGCCCTGGCTCGCTTTGCCGACGGTGTAGAGATTCATGCGGTTTGTGCCGGCGCCGATGATTCCGCGAAGTCCCGCCGTTCCGAATTCTAGCTCACGGTAGAATGCTTCTTCCATGGCGGCATCGTCCATGGATTTGAGTTCCTCGAGAATTTCCGGTTCCGTAGCGTTTGAAAGCCAGCGCTGGTATTCTGCCTTGTAATCCATGCAAAAAAACCTCCTTAAATCGGTTGGGTAACGCTTTTTTCTTATTATATCATAGTTTTCCGGATTTTAACAGAGAGAATGCGTGATATTTTTTCTGTTTTCATCCGCTTGCGGTTTTGCGCGATTTAGTATATGATAACGTGTGAGGTGATTTTTCATGGACCGGCAAAGCGGAGTTTTGCTTCCTTTATTCTCTATCCCCGGGCAATACGGCTGCGGCGTCTTCGGAAAAGAGGCGCGGCAGTGGGTGGATCTGCTCGCGCAGGGCGGTTTTTCCATCTGGCAGGTGCTGCCGATCGGCGTCGCCGACGAGCACAACTCGCCGTATATGTCCTATTCCTCGTTCGGAGGAAATCCGTTCTTCATCGATCCGGAAGCTCTTTTTGAGCAGGGACTGGTGACACGGGCGGAACTCGAGGAGCAGAAGATCGCGGATCCGTATCTCTGCCATTACGGAATTCTCCGCGAAAAACGCTATCCGTTTCTCAAAAAGGCGTCAGAACGCGTCCGGGACCGCGGCGCGGTCGTGGAGTTCCTGAAGAGCAATCCGGAAATCGCGGGAGCCTGCCGCTTTTTCGCGGGGCTTGGGGCGAACGGCGGACGTCTCTGGCAGGAATGGGACCGGAAGCCGGAGGAGGACGACCTGTTCGCGTGGCAGTTTATCGAGTATGAATTTCACCGCCAGTGGCAGGCCCTTCACGCCTACGCGAACCAAAAGGGAATCTCGATTCTGGGAGACCTGCCGTTTTATGTTTCTCTCAACAGTTTCGATGTTTCCTCCGTTCCCGCTCAGTTCCAGCTCGGGGAGGATCTGAAGCCTTCGTTTATCGCCGGTGTTCCGCCGGACTATTTCAGCGAGGACGGCCAGCGCTGGGGAAATCCCCTGTA
>ONSY01000007.1 GCA_900320605.1 uncultured Eubacteriales bacterium
GAACGCAAAAAGGTATGGGAAGAGCAGGATGTCGAGCCCGGCGCCGTTGACAAGGAAGTCGTCAAGGCGATGCATATGACCCATATGGGCAACACGGCTGATGCGGAAGCGCTCGTCAGACAGGGCCTGCGCACCGGCATGAGCGACGGATGGGGCGGTTCGATGATGGGAACCGAATTCTCCGACGTCCTCTTCGGAACTCCGATGCCGAGAGATACGGAAGCTTTCTTCGGTGTCCTCGAAAAAGATATGGTCAATATTATTGTTCACGGCCACGATCCGGCGATGTCAGAGATGATCGTTCAGGCGACTGAAGACCGGGATCTCGTCGAATACGCCCGTTCGGTCGGAGCAAAGGGCATCAATGTCTGCGGTCTGTGCTGCACCGCGAACGAAGTCGCGATGCGTCACGGCGTCAAGATGGTCGGCAACTTCCTTCAGCAGGAAAAGGCGCTTCTGACCGGTGTCGTCGAAATGATGGTCGTCGACGTTCAGTGTATTTTCCCGGCGCTCGGACCGCTGAGCGAATGCTTCCACACGCATTTCATCACAACTTCACCGATTGCCCGCATTCCGCATTCACGCTATGTTCCCTTCAATACAAGCGAAGCGCGTGAACAGGGCAGAAACCTGGTGCGCGAAGCGATCGAAAACTTCAAAAACCGCGATGAGAGCAAGATCTATGTTCCCGAGGACAAACAGCAGGCGAATGTGGGATATTCCTGTGAAGCGATCCGCAAATGCCTCGACGGCGTTACAAACAGCCATCTGGATGACCGCGATACCTACAAGCCTCTGATCGACTGCATCAAAGCCGGCGTCATCCGCGGCGCCGTTGCGATGGTCGGCTGCAACAACCCGAAGGTCCGTCCCGACTATGCGCATATCGAGATCATGAAGAAACTGCTCAAGAATGATATCATTATCGTAGTTTCCGGATGCTCCGCACAGGCAGCCGCGAAATACGGCCTGATGGACAAGCGGGCGAAGGATTTCTGCGGAGCCGGACTCAAGAGAGTCTGCGAGCTCGTCGGAATTCCTCCGGTACTGCATATGGGCTCCTGCGTCGACATTTCCCGCATGATGCTTCTCGCGACGGGAATCGCCAAAGACTGGGGCATCGACGTTCCCCAGGTTCCGGTTGTCGGATGCGCGCCGGAGTGGATGAGCGAAAAAGCCGTTTCCATTGCCAACTACGTCGTTACAACCGGTATCGACACCTATCTCGGAGTTTCACCGCAGGTCTCCGGTTCGGAGCAGATGATGGAACTCATCACGGAAGGCACCCGCAGGATGGTCGGCGGCGGCTTTATTATCAACACGAACCATGAAGAGCTTGTAGATTCCATGATCGAGGGAATCGAGAAAAAGCGTGCAGCGCTCGGAATCTGAGGAGGCTCTATGAAAATAGCTGTAACCGGCAAGGGAGGCGTCGGAAAAACGACGTTCGCCGCGGTTCTCGCGAGACTCTACGCTTCTGAGGGAAGAACCGTTCTGACGGCGGACGTGGATCCCGACTCGAACCTCGGACTCGCGCTCGGCTTTACGCCTGAGGAGCTTTCCGAGATTGTCCCGATCTCCAAGATGCGTGAGCTGATTGCCCAGCGGACCGGTTCAAGCGGAGACGGGCTCGGGAAATTCTTCAAGATCAATCCGAAGGTAGATGACATCCCCGAGAAATTCGCGAAGGAAAAGAACGGCGTTCGAATGCTCGTGATGGGGACGGTGGAGACCGGAGGTTCCGGCTGTGTCTGTCCGGAGCATGTCGTGCTCAGACGGCTGATTTCCCACCTGATCCTGCAGCGGGATGAAGTCGTTATCATGGATATGGAGGCCGGGCTTGAGCATCTCGGACGGGGCACCGCAGACAGTATGGATCAGTTCATCGTTGTGGTGGAACCCGGCGCGAGAAGTGTTCAGACCTATCACCAGATCAAAAAACTCGCGGGCGACCTCGGTATCAGAAGAGTTTCCGTCGTCGCCAACAAAATCCGCGACGCCCGGGATGAGGACTTTATCCGCGGCCAGATTCCGCAGCAGGACCTTCTCGGAATGATCCACTATTCGCCGGAAGTTGCGGCGGCCGACCGCGACGCTGTTTCTCCCTATGACGCGGCGCCTTCGGCAACAGATGAAATCAGACAGATCAAGCAGATTATAGATAAAGAAGAGGTATAAAATATGGTGGGACTTTTTGACAGAGTATTCAAAGGTTCAGATGAGATGTATGCTCTCGCGGAAAAGGCGCTTGCGGACGCTCTTGCCACACATGACGAGAGCACTCCGGCGGTTTTTCCGAACACGGCGTACTATGCCGCGTGCATCTATGAGTATACCGGCATCAAGGTCACAACGCTCGCAGACGTGAAGGCGGCAATGACTCCGATCCGTGAGATGATGACCCGCAATTACCGCACGCACGATGTCTTTACTTCCGGAATCGCAACCTCGATGGCGGCCGAAGTGATCGAGCTTTGCAAATATCTTGACACCGATACTCCGTATAACGGTGAATACCACGGTCACATGAACGACGCAGAAGTCCGCGAGCTTGGTGTTCCGCTCGTAACGCGTGACATCCCGGGATTCGTCGTCATTATCGGACCGGCGCCTTCGGAAGAGGAAGCGGAAGCGCTGATCAAGGGCTACCAGTCGAGAGGAATCTTCGTCTTCCTGATCGGCGGAATCATTGAACAGGCCAAAAACCGCAACATCAATATGGGATTCCCGGTCCGTATCGTTCCCGTCGGACCGGACATCTGGAGTGTTTCCCACGTCATCTCGCTCGTAATGAGAGCTGCGATGATTTTCGGCGCGATCGGCCCGAACCAGTACGACGAGATGAACAAATATACCTTTGAGCGTATTTTCGCGTTCGTCAACGCGTTCGATCCTGTTGATGATCTCACGATCGCCTGCGGTGCCTGCGCCATCGCGCTCGGCTTCCCGGTTATCACGAACGATACGAAAGACATGTGGAAGGTTCCGAAGACCCTGATCATCCAGGAGGATACAAAGGACTGGATCGAAACTTCCCTTGAGGCGAGAGACATCAAGATCAAGGTCACCAATATCGATATCCCGGTCGCGTATTCCTCCGCGTTTGAAGGCGAAATCATCCGCCGTCCGGACATGCAGGTCGAAATCGACGGATCCCGTATGGACTGTTTCGAACTCTGTATGACAAAAGAAGCGCATGAGGTCGAGGATCACAAGATAGAAGTCATCGGCCCGGATTTCGACGAGGTTCCCGTCGGATCAAAAATGTGCGCGGCGTTTATCGCGGAAGTGGCCGGAAAGAACATGCAGTCCGACTTTGAATCGGTATTTGAGCGTAAATTCCATACGTTCGTCAACTGCATGGAAGGCATCATGCATACCGGTCAGCGCGATCTGATCCGTATCCGCGTGAGCAAGAACGCCTACGAGGCGGGATTCCGCATCCGCCATATCGGCGAGGTGCTTTACGCAAAACTCAAGAATGAGTATTCCGCCGTTATTGACAAATGCCAGGTTAAGATCTATACCTCGACGACGGAACTGCACGATCTGCGCAAAATGGCCAACGAGATTTACGACAAGCGCGACGAGCGTCTCGCCGGTCTGACGGACGAAAGCGTCGACACGTTCTATACCTGCATCCTCTGCCAGTCCTTCTCGCCGTCTCACGTCTGTATCGTTACGCCGGAACGTCTCGGCCTGTGCGGCGCCGTTTCCTGGCTTGACGCGAAAGCGACCAACGAGCTCGATCCGAACGGCCCGAGCCAGATTGTTACCAAGGAACGCGTGATCGACGAGAATATCGGGTCCTGGGAAGACGTCAACGAGGCAGTCGCGAAGTATTCCCGCGGCGCTCTTGAGCGCGTAACGCTCTACTCGATCATGGAAGATCCGATGACTTCCTGCGGATGCTTCGAATGCATCTGCGGTATCGAACCGTTCTCCAACGGCGTCATCATTGTCAACCGTGAGCACACGGGAATGACCCCGCTCGGCATGACGTTCTCTGAAATGGCCTCGATGACCGGCGGCGGAGTGCAGACCCCGGGCTTCATGGGGCATGGCAAGCACTTTATCGCTTCGAAGAAATTCATGAAAGCCGAGGGCGGCGTCGCGAGAATCGTATGGATGCCCAAGGCGCTCAAGGAAACCGTCCGCGAAAGACTTGACGCGACCGCGCTGGAGCTATACGGAATCGAAAACTTCACCGATATGATCGGTGACGAGGACAGCTGCGGAAACGGTGATCCGGAAGAACTGGTAAACTTCCTTTCCGAAACCGGTCATCCGGCGCTCGGAATGGATCCGATGATGTAATACATTCTTTGAAAGAAAGGATTTGAAACTGGATTATGGCTCTTGCAAAAACTTCTCAGAAATTCAATTCCTCCATCAGCGCGTTTACGATCG
The DNA here is from genome assembly GCA_900320605.1 of uncultured Eubacteriales bacterium. Classification (GTDB taxonomy): domain Bacteria; phylum Bacillota; class Clostridia; order Oscillospirales; family Acutalibacteraceae; genus RUG612. The sequence goes on from ONSY01000007.1 coordinate 4,411, forward strand.
GTACGGATGATAAAACCGTGACGCTCGGCGGAGAGAACGTTCTTCCGTTTTACACCTTTGACGCTCCGATAGAGAACGCTCCGAAAATCGGAGCGGAGATTTCCGATCTCGGAATGGAAAAAAACGTTCCCGGCATCCGTGACTACTATGCCGGTGCGAAGGATTTTTCCGAACTCGCGGCGAAGGCCGCGGCGATTCCCGGAGTCGATTTCGTAGCCTTCTCGCTTGATGCGGCTGACCCGAACGGTGAAAACCGCAGCGTTGAGGAATGCGTCGAGGAATGCAGACAGGTTGCAGCCGGCACGGATCTTCCGCTTGTCATCATCGGCTGCAAGGGCACCGAGAAGAACGAGGCGCTGTTTGACAAGATTGCCGACGCGCTTTCCGGAAGAAATGTTCTCCTGATGTCCGCGAAGGAAGAAAACTACAAGACGATCGCGGCATCCGCCGGTCTTGCCTACAACCAGAAAATCGGCGCGGAATCCGCGGTTGACATCAACCTCGCGAAACAGCTCAACGTCGTCATTTCCCAGATGGGCGTCAAACCCCAGAGCATCGCGATGAACGTCGGAGTCGCCGCCGCCGGCTACGGTTTCGAATATGTGGTCTCCACCATGGAGCGCGTTAAAATGGCGGCGCTTTCCCAGAACGACAATATGCTTCAGATGCCGATTGTCACTCCTGTGGCAAGCGAAACCTGGAACGTAAAGGAAGCGATCGTTTCCGAAGAGGACATCCCGGAGTGGGGCCCTCAGGAAGAGAGAGGCATCGATATGGAAATCGTTACGGCTTCCGCCTGCCTCGCGTCCGGTTCCAACGCAGTGATCCTTCGTCATCCCGCATCCATCGCGGCGATTTCCGAAATGATCCGTGAACTCGTTTAAGGGAAGGAGTAATTCGTTATGGCTTTAAAAGGTCTTGATATTTTCAAGCTTACCCCGAAAACCAACTGCAAACAGTGCGGTGTCCCGACCTGCATGGCTTTCTCAATGAAGGTCGCCCAGGGCGCGCTGCCGCTGGAAAAATGCCCGTTCATCACCGATGAGGTCAAGGATCAGCTCTCCGAGGCGACCGCGCCTCCGATGAAGACAATCAAAATCGGCGATCATTCTCTCGGCGGTGAAACGGTTCTCGAACGTCATGAGAAAACATTCGTGAGCAAGACACTTTACGCGATGAAGGTTTCCACCGCGAACGACGACGCGAAAAACGACGAACTGCTCGGAAAAGTAGCGAAAGTCGATTACGACCGCATCGGCGAGCGGATGTACTGTGAATTCGTCTATGTCGAAGCGGCAGAAGGTGAAAACGCGCGCTTCGTGGATCTCGTCAGAAAAGCTGCGGCGCTTGACCGCGACCTGATCCTTGCCTGCAGCGATGTCGGCCTTGCAAAAGAGGCGCTCGGTGTCTGCGGCGGCAAAAATGTTATCCTGATGGGTGCGGACGCTTCGAATTACGAGGCGATGAGCGCTGCCGCGACCGAGGCTAAAGCGGTTCTCGGCGTAAGTGGCGCAAGCCTTGAGGAACTCCATGATACCGTTGCAGCCCTCGAGAAACTCGGCAACAAGAATCTCATACTCAATACGACCGGCGCGAACGCGAAGGAAGCGTTCCGCAATACCGTTGAAGTTCGCCGCGGCGCGATCAAGGGCGGAGACCGCACCTTCGGTTACCCCTCCCTCGTGGATGTGGCGTCTCTCTGCGGCGGCGACGCGCATAAGGAAGCGGCTTATGCCTCGCTCTTTACCGCGAAATACGGCTCGATCGTCGTTCTGACCGAGATGGATTACGCTAAGGCGCTTCCGCTTTACGGACTGCGCCAGAACATCTTCACTGACCCGCAGAAGCCGATGAAGGTCGAGCCGGGCATTTATCCGCTCAACGGCGCCGACGAGAATTCGATCTGCATGGTAACGGTTGACTTTGCCCTGACGTACTTCATCGTATCCGGCGAAATCGAGCGTTCCGGTGTTCCGGTCAATCTCCTGATCAGCGACGCCGGCGGATATTCCGTTCTGACCGCTTGGGCAGCCGGAAAATTCAGCGCGTCTTCGATTGCGAAATTCATTTCCGAGCAGAATATCGAGGAGAAGATCAAGAACAGAGTGCTTGTCCTGCCCGGCAAGGTTGCCGTATTGAAGGGTGAAGTTCAGGAAAAGCTGCCCGACTGGCAGGTTGTTGTCGGTACAAACGAAGCGGTTGAGATCATTCGCTTCTTAAAAGAATATCAGAAATAAAGGAGCCAGAATATGTCGAAATTTATCATTATCGGTGAACGCATCCACTGCATTTCCCCCGCGATCCGCGAAGCCATGAACACCATGAATCCCGGCCCGATCCTCCAGAGAGCGAAACAGCAGCTTGATGTCGGCGCTGATTATCTCGACGTCAACATCGGACCCGCGGAGTCCAACGGCGAAACACTGATGAAATGGGCCGTTCAGCTCCTCCAGTCCGAATTCGACAATGTCCCGCTCTGCCTCGATACCGCGAACCGCAAGGCGATTGAAGCCGGTATCTCCGTATATAACCGCCAGAAAGGCAAACCGATCGTCAACTCCGCCGACGCGGGTGACCGCATCGAGAATATCGATCTCGCCGCTGCGAATGACGCGATCGCGATTGCGCTTTGCTCGAAGGCGGGCGTTCCCGCCGACAATGACGAGCGTATGATGTACTGCCAGGAACTGCTCGAACGCGGTATGTCGCTCGGCATGACAGAAGAGGATCTCTGGTTCGACCCGCTTTTCCTCGTCATCAAGGGAATGCAGGACAAACAGAACGACGTTCTCGAAGCAATCAAAATGTTCTCGGATATGGGTCTGAAGACGACAGGCGGTCTCTCCAACGTTTCCAACGGCATGCCGAAGACGGTCCGTCCGATCGTTGACTCCGCGATGATCGCCATGGCGATGGCCAACGGTCTGACTTCCGCGATTATCAATCC
>ONSY01000017.1 GCA_900320605.1 uncultured Eubacteriales bacterium
AGGTCTCGATATACGAGTTTACAATCGCCGCCAGAATTTTCATTTTTCTTTGCGTTAATGTCATCGTAAACCCCTCACGGTCGTTTAGCACTCATTTATCTCGAGTGCTAAATCTTGATTATAATGTATCATTAATCACGTTCTTTGTCAAGCCTTTTATTTGTAAAAGATTTATTAACGTTCCTTTTTTCCGGCTGATTTCCCCTTTTGAAAAAAATAACGGCAAAGCGCATCGCTTTGCCGTTATTCAGGACTAACGTTATATACTTAATATTGTTTTCCCCAAACCACATGATGGAGTGCTGGCTTCCCGCAGCAGACGCAGGTATCCGAGAAATGCTCCTCGTTGAAGGGAATACATCTCGATTTTACGCCGCCGGTCACTTCCTTGATCTTATCCTCGCATGCGGAATCTCCGCACCACATCGCGTTGATAAAGCCCGGTTTGTTCTTCGAAATCTCGATCATCTCATCCAGCGTCTTCGCATAGTGCGTCTTTTCCTCGAGGTTCTTTCTGGCTTTCTCCACCAGAGCGTCATGCACATCCTTCAGAACCTTCTCGAGCGTCTCTTCAATTGTATCGAGACTTGCGAAGATTTTCTCCCGGTTGTCGCGTCTGACCAGTACGCACTGGTTCTTTTCGATATCCTTCGGGCCGAGTTCGATGCGGACCGGAACGCCAAGCATTTCGTACTGGCTGAATTTCCAGCCCGGAGACTGGGTGCTGTCATCGATCTTCATGCGGAATTTCGCTGAAAGACGGTCGCAGAGAGCTCTGGCGTTTTCAAGCACGCCTTCCTTATGCATTGCGACCGGAATCACAACCGCCTGAATCGGAGCAATAGCGGGAGGAAGAACAAGGCCGTTGTCATCGCCGTGCACCATAATGATCGCTCCGATCATTCTTGTAGAGACACCCCAGGAGGTCTGATGAGGATACTGAAGTGTGTTGTCGCGGCCGGTAAAGGTAATTCCGAAGCTCTTCGCAAACCCGTCTCCGAAATAATGGGAAGTGCCGCCCTGCAGCGCCACGCCGTTATGCATCATCGGCTCGATGGTATAGGTAGCCTCTGCGCCTGCGAATTTCTCTTTTTCCGTTTTCTGGCCGGTAATCGCCGGGATCGCGAGCGATTCCAGATAGAAATCGCGGTATACACCCAGCATCCGCAGCGTTTCATCCTTTGCTTCCTGTGCGGTCTCATGCATCGTATGGCCTTCCTGCCACAGGAACTCGGAAGAACGCAGGAACGGACGTGTTGTCTTTTCCCAGCGCATTACGGAACACCATTGATTATAGATCTTCGGGAGATCTCGGTAGGATTCAATTACCTTCGCAAAGTGTTCGCAGAAAAGCGTTTCGCTTGTCGGCCGGATGCAGAGACGCTCCTGGAGCTGCTCGTCACCGCCCTGCGTAACCCAGGCAACTTCGGGGGCAAAACCCGCAACATGATCCTTTTCTTTCTGAAGCAGGCTTTCCGGAATCAGAAGCGGCATATACACATTCTGTACGCCGACCTTTTTAAAACGCGCATCAAGATCTCTCTGGATATTTTCCCAGATTGCATAGCCGTAAGGCTCAATCACCATGCATCCTTTTACGCTCGAATAATCCATCAATTCGGCTTTGCGAACGATATCCGTATACCATTTCGCAAAATCCACATCCATCGGTGTGATGGCTTCCACCATTTTTTTATTCTCTGCCATATTGAATTCGCCTTTCTTCTAGTTGAATCCTTTTCATTATAGCGTGAAACACCGGCGTTTTCAAGACCTTCCTGAAAGTAAAAAAAACCGGTCTGAAAGTAAAAAAAACCGGCCTCCTTCAGGAAGCCGGTTTCAGAAAATGCAGAATTCGGATCAGGTGTGATCTTCAACAAATTTCACGATATCGCTGACTGTCTTGATTCCTTCGATCGCTTCATCCGGAACCTCGATTTCGAATTCATCTTCAATAGACATTACAAGATCGACTACATCGAGCGAATCCGCGCCCAGATCATCTGCAATTAATGTGTCCGGTGTGATCGAGGTTTCGTCAACGTCGAACTGATCGCTTAAAATAGAAATTACCTTTTCAAGTACCATTTCAAATCCCCCTTCGGTCCGTAATCATCGGAAAGAGTTTTTCCATAAAACATATTATTAGCTTCATTCACGTTTGTCAACAGCTAATTTGAAAATATTTTTCAATTTTCAAAGTGCCAGGAAATTCCCTGCGGTGTATCCACGAGCACGACATGCATTTCGCGAAGCTGATCGCGGATAGCATCTGCCGTTGCCCAATCCTTGTTTTTACGGGCCTGTGTTCGTTTCTCAATCAGCGCCTCAATTTCAGCGGCAGCCGGATCATCCTGCGTTTCGGGATTGTCCTTCTCAGGCAGCGGCGCTGTCAGATTGAGGGAAAGGACCCGGTCAAAATCATCGATCAGCCAAAGCTTTGTCGCGTCGGAAAGGTCCGCTTTGAGAACATCATAGACGCTTGTCAGCGCAAGGGAGGAATTGAGGTCATTATCCATTGCGGCACGGAAGCTCTCGCGGTATTTTTCCGCAGCTGCAAGATCCGGTTCTCCCTCTTTTTTGAGGGCAGCGATTCTCCGGCGCAGTTTCTCATATGCAGCCTTTGTATTGTCAAGCGTTTCATATGAGAAAACAAGCGGCTTGCGGTAATGGCTCTGGAGGCAGAACATCCGGTAAACAATCGGATCATAGCCCTTTTCTTCCAGAAGGGAAACTGTCAGGAAATCCCCTTTTGACTTACTCATCTTGCCGCTCGCGTCGCGCAGATGGAGAACATGGAACCAGTGCGGGCACCACTCGTGGCCGAGATAGGCTTCGCTCTGTGCGATTTCGTTTGTGTGATGCGGGAACGCGTTGTCGATTCCGCCGCAGTGAAGATCAAGGTGTTCGCCCAAATGCTTGAGGCTGATCGCGGAGCATTCGATATGCCAGCCGGGGTAGCCGACACCGAAGGGGCTGTCCCACTTGAGTTCCTGATCCTCGAATTTTGATTTAGTAAACCAAAGAACGAAATCGCTTTTGTTGCGCTTGTTCGTGTCTTCCTCAACACTCTCACGAACTCCTACTTCGAGGTCATCCTCATTCTGGTTTCCGAAGACATAGTAATTTTTCAGTTTGGAAGTATCAAAATAGATATTTCCCCCGGCCTCGTAGGCGAAGCCTTTCTCCAGAAGCTTTTCGATCATCTCTATAAACTCCGGGATGCAGTGGGTTGCCGGCTCAACAACATCCGGCGTCTTGATATTGAGCTTCGCGCAGTCCGAAAAGAAAGCCTGCGTATAGAACTCGGCAATCTCCATAACGGTTTTGTGCTCGCGTTTCGCTCCCTTGAGCATCTTGTCCTCGCCCGTATCCGCATCACTTGTAAGGTGACCGACATCCGTTATATTCATGACACGTTTGACATCATAGCCGAGATAGCGAAGATATTTTTCAAGAATATCCTCCATGATATAGGAGCGCAGATTGCCGATATGCGCGTAATGATAAACCGTAGGACCGCAGGTGTACATCCTGACTTTTCCTTCCTCATACGGTTTGAATTCCTGTTTTGCAGCTCCGAGAGAATTATAAAGAATCATAATCTTAATGCCTCTTTCTTAAATCACAGTTGCGGTCGGTACCCCGGCACGGATGATGCGGACGCGCTTTTTCCGCTGCCGCATCGGTTTATTTTGCGGTTTTGACGGCATCCCAGTTCTGACGCAGATAGATGACGCCGGAGATAATTGTAAGACATGTTGCTATCAGAAGGAACACATATTCGAGCACCGGACAGACCTTGTTGAGGAAACCCTCTCCGGAAAAAGTGCCGAGATCATAGCCGTAGGAAGAAAGCTGACGGATATACTCGCAGACCATGACAACGACAATTGCGATGATCTGGCTCACCGTCTTTACCTTTCCCCATATGTTCGCGGCAATCACGGTTCCTTTCTGACCGGCGACGAGGCGCAGTGAGGTTACCATGAATTCACGGGCAATGATGACAATGACGCACCAGGACGGTGCAATCCCGAGCTCTATCAGACAGCAGAGGACGGAAACAACCAGTACTTTGTCCGCAAGCGGATCCATAAACTTTCCGAAATCGGTTATCAGATGATCCCGCCGTGCAATCTTTCCGTCAAGGCGGTCGGTATACGCGGCAATGCCGAACAGTATTCCGGCGATCAGCCAGCTGTGCGGAATATCACGCGGAAAAAGCAGCACACCGACAACAAAAGGCACCAGAATCACGCGCAGAAGCGTCAGTTTATTCGGAAGATTCATCTTAGTCCTCCTGAAGTATCATTTCTCCGATCAGATCGCAGTCCATACAGTCGTCGATCCGGACCTGAACAAACTGACCGTACACCGGTTTCTTCTCCGGTGCGGTAAAGAATACTTTTCCATCAATCTCAGGGGCGTCTCCCTGCGTCCTGCCGAAATAGCATTCAGCCCAGCGGTCGAAGCCTTCGGTCAGAACCGTAACCGTTTTCCCGATCATCGCTTCGCCCTTTTCCTGCATGATCAGCATCTGTGTTTCGGAAACCAGTTCCTCACGGCGCTCCTTCTCTTCTTCGGAGACCTGGGAAGGAAGTGAATACGCCGGGGTGCCCTCCTCACGCGAATACGAAAAACATCCAAGCCGTTCGAAACGTACTTTACGGATAAAATTCATCAGAACTTCAAAATCGTCCTCGGTTTCGCCCGGGAATCCCACCATCACCGTCGTGCGCAGCGTAACTCCGGGGATCCGCTCACGCAGCTTATTCATCAGTTTCTCTAGAGAAGAGGCATCACCGCGCCGGTTCATGCGTTTTAAAACCGACCCGGAAGCGTGCTGAAGCGGGATGTCTATATATTTGACTATTTTATCTTCTGAAGCAATCGTGTCGATCAGCTCGTCGCTGAGGCAGTCCGGATAACAGTACAGAAGCCGGATCCACCGGAGCGGTTCAATCGCACAGAGCTTGTGAAGAAGATCGGAAAGCTTATATTCGCCGTACAGGTCGATCCCGTAGCGAGAGGTGTCCTGAGCGATGAGGATCAGTTCCTTTGCCCCCTGCTTCACAAGTGCCTGGGCTTCCTCGAGGATGCTCTCAACCGTTCTGCTCCTGAACGGTCCGCGGATGGACGGAATCGCACAATAGGTACATCGGTTGTCACAGCCTTCGGCAATTTTCAGATATGCGAAATAACTCGGTGTTGACAGTTCGCGCTCTCCCTCGATCGGCAGAAGCGTTTTATCTTTTTTAACAACAGCACGCTCGCCGGAAAGGATCCGCTCAAAAAGAGGAACGATCTCCTCATTCGCGCCGATCCCGATCACGCCGTCCACCTCCGGAAGCTCCTTTTCAACCTCCTCGAGATAACGTTCGGCAAGGCATCCGGTCACAATGATTTTCCGGATCTGACCTTCCTGCTTTAACCTGCCGAGTTCCAGAATCTCATCGATGGATTCGCGTTTTGCGCTTTCAATAAAGCCGCAGGTGTTGACAATGGCAACGTCTGCAAGAGCAGGATCATCAGAAAGTTCATAACCCGCGTCTTTCAGTTTCGACATCAGAATTTCGCCGTCGATCCGGTTTTTTTCACAGCCGAGATATACCATTCCTACTTTGATCGCCATATGGTTCTTCCTTTACAGGTCGTTTAATAATTCAAAAGCTGCACGGATTTCCCGCGGACTGTAGCCGCGGCGCTCAAGAAAAGCGGCGGCACGCCGCAATTCCGTTTCATTACTCCGTACATTGGGATATCTCCTCTCAATCAGCCTTGCAGCGGATTCTGCCGGATCATATTCCACCTCATCCGCCGCTTCCTGGGCAAGATCACGGGAGATCCCTTTTTTCATCAGTTCCCATGCCGCCCGCCTTCTGGAGTATCCTTTTGTTTCAATCATTGTCTGCGCGCGGAGCCGCGCATATTTTTCGTCTGAGATGAGTCCGGATTCTTCCAGCTCATCGCACACCTCTTCGGCACACTGCGAATCGAACTCACTGCATAGTCTGTCAAACAGTGCACGTTTGGGATAATCACGCACGGAAAGCAGCCAGATTGCCTTTTCATGTGCCAGAGAGCGTTCAGAATTTCTGACCAGCTCATGCAGTTCTTCATCGGAAATCTCTCCGCCGATCTGGAACCGGGATTCTCCGAACAGTCTGGCAGAAACCTGAACTGCCGCTTCCCCGTCAATATAGATCTGCGTACGCCCTTTTCGTACGGGTTTGGCATCGGTAATGATCATTCGTCGTCATCCACCAGAATATCCAGATCCGCACGGGAGACTTTTTTGGCTGGTGCCGTGGATTCCGCCGCAGGTGCCGGTACCGCCGCGGAATTCTGCGGTTTCTCTTTCTCGGAAGCAGTTCCCTGCAGTTTTTCGCGCACGAGCGCTTCAATCTCGGCGGCAAGTTCCGGATTTTCCTCCAAGTAGGTTTTCGCATTATCCCTGCCCTGTCCAAGGCGGAGATCGTTGTATCCGAACCATGCACCGCTTTTTTTGATGATATTGAATTTCACGCCCAGATCGACAATCTCGCCGACTTTGGAAATACCTTTTCCGTACATAACGTCAAATTCCGCTTCTTTGAACGGCGGCGCAACCTTGTTCTTCACGACACGCACACGTGTGTGGGAACCCACCGGAACACCGCCGGCCTTCAGCGTCTCCACGCGACGCACGTCAAGTCTGACAGAAGCGTAATATTTCAGCGCGTTGCCGCCCGCCGTTACTTCGGGATTGCCATAGACAACACCGACCTTGAGACGCAGCTGGTTGATGAAAATCGCAATACAGTTGGATTTTGAAACGACACCGGCAAGTTTGCGCATCGCCTGCGACATCAGTCTGGCCTGAAGGCCGACGTGCGAATCACCCATTTCCCCTTCGATTTCCGCGCGGGGGACCAGCGCCGCAACTGAGTCAATGACAACGATATCAATTGCTCCGGAACGGATCAATGCTTCGGCGATTTCAAGAGCCTGCTCCCCGGTATCCGGCTGAGAGACAAGCAGCGCATCTATATCGACGCCGAGCGCCTGTGCATACACAGGATCCAGAGCGTGTTCCACGTCGATATATGCGGCTTCTCCGCCCTTTTTCTGGACCTCAGCGACGCTGTGAAGAGCAAGGGTTGTTTTGCCGGATGCCTCCGGTCCGTAAATCTCTATAATTCTTCCGCGGGGCAGGCCACCGATTCCGAGAGCATAGTCAAGAGAAACAGACCCGGTGGAAACTGCCTCAACCTGCATCGTGTTGTTCTGTCCGAGTCTCATAACGGCACCTTTGCCGAATTGTTTTTCAATCTGTTCGAGCGCGGTTTCAAGCGCTTTCTGCCGGTTTACTCCTGCCATCTGTAAATTCCTCCGTCTTTCATTGTCACATCTTTATCCTATATTATATATGAAATCCTTTTTGAAATCAATCTTCTTTTCTCGCAGATGCGATCCGGTCATTTCCGGAAAAATCTTTGAGAATTCTGATATCCGAAAGTCCCGATCCGTACAGCAGTTCGCGGAGTTTTTCACCCTGGTTTTCACCGATTTCAAAGTAAACACTGCCGCCCGGCCTCAAAAGAGTCAGCCAGTTTGCGAGAATCGCACGGTAAAAGAGCAGCCCGTCCTCTCCTCCCGAGAGCGCCATCTCAGGTTCAAACGAGAGCTCTCTCGGCAGCGCTGAAAGTTCCTTGTCGGCTATATACGGCGGATTGGACACAATCAGATCGTACTGTCCGAACCGGCAGTCAGGCCGATTCAGGACGTCGTAGGAGATTGCGCGCGTTTTGTACGGATACTGATTAAGATTACGTTCAAGATAGGAAAACGCATCCCGGGAAAGCTCGACACAGTCGGCGGACACAGCCTTTTTCAGAGAACAGATTCCAAGGCCGACCGCGCCGCTTCCGGAACAAAGATCCAGTATGGAAGAACCTTCTTTAAGATTTTCCGCGGCAGCCTGACACAGCTGCTCTGTTTCCGGCCTCGGAATCAGAACACCGGGACCGACATACAGGCTCAGGGAAAGAAACGGCCACCTTCCAATCAGATACTGAAGCGGTTCTCCAGAAATCCTTCGGCGGGTCAGTTCTTCAACCGCCGCCGCTTCCGTTTGGGTGCAATTCTTCTCCCGGTTTAAAAACCATTCGTTCTCTGAAAGGGAAAAGAAGTTTTCAAGAAGCCATCTCGCCTCCGACGGAGCATTTTCAATTCCGCCCGACGCGAGAGCATTCTCCGTCTGTTTCAGCAGTTCCCGCCTGGTCACAGAAGATCCGCTCCATCCTCGGGAATCACCTTGCTCATCGCGGCGATTGCGACCTCGATCATCTTGTCATCCGGTTCCTTGGTCGTCAGACGCTGAACCCATTTTCCGGGTGCGGAGACAATCGCAGTCAGGATATTCTGATACCTGCCGCAGATTTTTATCAGTTCATATCCGACCCCCATGACAATCGGAATGCAGATAATTTTGGCGAGAGAACGCAGGAACGGATTCTCAAACGGGATAAAGATCCCGACAAAAATACCGATCAGCAGGATCAACACCATAAAACTTGTCCCGCAGCGCGGATGGAAACGCGAGTGTTTCCGAACATTCTCCACCGTCATCTCTTCTGCAGCCTCATAGCAGAAAATGGTTTTGTGCTCCGCACCGTGATACTGGAAAACACGTTTGATATCCGGAATCAGTGAAACCGCCGCCACATAGAGGATGAAAATCAGAATCCGCATGACACCCTCACAGAGAGAACGCCATGGAGCAAGTCCTTCTCCGCATACTTTAAGGAGAAGATTAAACAGCAGAATCGGCAGAAAAATAAACAGGAACACAGCGAGCGCAACGCCAAGCACACCGGCGAGGCCCATGATGAAAGAGTCCACCTTTTCACCGAATTTTTTTGTAAGCCACCGCTCAAATTTTGAGGGTTCATCCTCTTCTTCCATACCGGAAAGCTCAATCGAGCGGCTCAGCGCACCGTAACCGATTTTAAGCGATTCAATGAAAGCGACTGTCCCGCGGATAAACGGAAATCCCAAAACCGGGTATTTTTCTTTGATCGGGTGAAGATCCACTTCTTCAAAGACAATCTCCCCGCCCGGATTTCGAACGGCAATGCAGGTTTTTTTCGGGCCGCGCATCATAATTCCTTCGATCAGCGCCTGACCGCCGATTGAAGTTATCCGCAGGCATTTTTCTTTTGATCTCATTACTCTGAAGTCTCCTCTTTTCCCGGAGCCGCCTCTTCGGAGTGCGTTTCCGCAAGCGGCAGTGAAATCGTCACGGCAGTACCTACATTCTCATGGCTTTCGATCTCGAGCCGGCCGCCGTGCGCCGAAACGATTTCATCCGCAACCGCCAGACCGATTCCGGAACCCCGAACGGCGTGGTTGGCTTTATAGAACTTTTCTTTTACATGAGGGAGGTTTTCGGCGGAGATTCCGCATCCGTTATCGCTGACAACGACGTGTACAAAGCCCGAACTTTCACTGACGTTGACAGAAACCGTTCCGCCCTTCTCCGTATATTTGATCGCATTGTCGATGACATTGAGGAATACCTGACGCAGACGGTCGACATCTCCGTAAACGGGAGAAATCAGATCCGGTTCCTCATAAAGCAGATATTTTTCTTCCGAAGCAGCGCGCTCGGTAAACATATAAACCGCCTCGCCGACTTCCGCAATAATGTCGATCCTGCTTTTTACAAGTTTAATTGTTCCCTGTTCCAGACGAGAGAAATCGAGCAGTTCCTCCACCATTGTGGAAAGTCTTCCCGCCTCCCTGCTGATTACGCCGAGACCTCGTTCCATGGTTTCAGCGTTGACATCACCTCCCTGCATCGTCTCTGCCCAGCCTTTGATAGCCGTCAGCGGCGTACGCAGTTCATGTGAAATGGAAGAAATAAAGTCGTTTTTCGTTTTTTCCGAGGAGCTGAGCTTCATCGCCATGTCATTGATCGAATCACAGAGATCTCCGATTTCATCTTCATGGACTTTTTCCACACGGACGTTCAGGTTTCCTCCTGCAATCCGCTGGGCGGTATCGTTGATTTCACGGATCGGCTTGATAATTGTATTGATGAAGTAAACTCCGATCGAAACAATCAGTGCGATGACAATTACCGCAATAATTGAAGCAACCGTGATCAGCGAATAAACCTTTCTGTCGGCTCCTGTCAGAGAAACTATGTAACGGATTCCTCCTGCAATTCTGTCACGGTTATTGCGCAGAACGCGTGTGATAGCCATGACTTTTTCGCCGGAGGACAGTTTTCCTGTCCATTCTCCGTAGCCGTCCTTTGATGCGATTGCCGTTTCGCAGTCCGGACGGAGCTCACTGTTGTCAGGCGTAAACCCGGTGGACGTCGCGATGATCTCACCTTTCGAATTGACAATCATGACCTCCATCATCTGCTTGTTCGGAAAAGATTCAACGTACTCCCGCGCCATCGGAATGAATTCTGAAGTACTGATATTCGA
>ONSY01000208.1 GCA_900320605.1 uncultured Eubacteriales bacterium
GCGCGGAAAGCCCCAGCATGCGCAGAAACTCCAGGATCCCCAGACGGATCATCGCCCGGAGAATCGTACTTTTCTGATAGCCTGCGTATTCAAAAACAGAAACGAACACATTGCTGTAAACGAATTCCGTCCGGCTGATCTCTACGTAAAAAAGCAGAGTAAACAAGCCTGTCATGACAGAAATCGGCATCAGCACCCAAAACAGGTAGGGAATTTCCCATTCCTCAATCGCATGAACCGCATCCGTTCCCAGATAGCAGCCCTGCTCACGAAACGCCTCCTGATATTTCCCCAGGAAGCGGTTCCGGGCCGAGGAGGTATCGAAATACAAGATATAACCTCGCTGCCCTTCATCCCGATACATCGCCGGATCATCTGTAAATTCTTTCAGCAGCGCTGCATTCACAAAGAACAAATTGCTGACAGGCGCTTTGCCGCCTTCCTCCAGCGAATACTCCGCACCGCACGCATTGAGATAGTATTTTTCCCGTGTATCCGGTTTTTTCAGAACGCCCGTGATCTCCAGCTCTACGGAACCGAGCTTCCAGAACGTCCGCGTCAGGGTCTTGCCAATCAGCTTTTCATGATGTCCCGGGCTCATCCTTTCCGCCATTTCAAAACTCAAAATTACCTGCCGGGGGCCGGTAAAATAGCTGCCGTAAGCAAGTAAACCGGGCTCTTTCATGAGCTTTTCCTGTTCCGGAAGAACCCAGATAAAATTTTCCAGGAGAGCAGCCTCGGCCCCGTTGGGGCAGCTTGCTCTGTAGTCAACGACAATTTCATCCGCTTCCTCCCGGTCAAAGGCCAGATCCGAAAGCCGGAGACCTTGCGTCAGCCTTAGTTCAAGCGTGTTGATATGATACAGGAAGGCACAGGTTGCCTCAGATTTATGGCCAGGCGTGTCCGCTATGAGCAAAAGCAATAGGGAAACGACCAGAAAAACAAGAAAGATCCTTCTTCCCTGCTGCTCCCGCCGGGAAGAAGAAAACCATTTTTTCAGATACGGAACAGGATCCGGCTGTCTTTCCTGCCGTGTTTTTTCCCTATCCGCTGTCAGGGCTCCGGCCGGATAACCCTCTGCAGCCTTTTTATCCTCTTCGCCAAAAGCTTCTCTCTGACCGGGAGCCGGCTTCATTTCAGGGGTCTTCTTGGTCTTTGAAAAGCGGACAAGCACATCGGCATAGGGAATCGCTGTCTGATCATGAGAGGCGCAAAGAATCAGCACCTCCGATTTAAGGCAAGACAGCATCTCGAATATCATTCTCTTGTTTTTTTCATCCAGCGCGGCAGTCGGCTCATCCAAAAGCAAAACCTTTTTCCCCTTTAGCAAAGCCCGAATGATGGCCAGACGCCCCCGTTCTCCGCCGGAGAGCGAAGAGGGAAAGGCTTTTCGTTTATCGAAAAGCCCGAAACGCTGCAGCAAATCCGACGCCTTTCTTTCGGCCTCTGCAGAGTCCCCCAACAGCTTTAAATTTTCTTCCACAGTCAGGAAATCCACAAAGAAAGAATCCTGCGTCATGTAATCGAACGGTACCTCTCCGGGAAAGGAAACTTTTTCGGAATAAACGTCCCTGTCCCATCGAACGGTTCCGCTCTCAAAGGGCAAAAAACCGGCCAGCAGGTTTAAAAAGCTTGTTTTTCCGCTGCCGCTTTCACCAAGCAGTAAATAAAAACCGGTTTCCAGGAAGGTTCCTGAGAAACCGTCAAGGATACATTCCTCTCCGTAGGTTTTTGTCAGTCCTTCACAAATAATCATAAAAAGCCTCTTGAGGAAAGGGGTTTCCTGGATTTCCTCCTACACCTTTTTCCTAATTCAGCTGGGCTGCATTAAACTCTTCCTCTGATATTTCCTCAGTAAAAAACGGTGCATGTTCCGACTCATCGGTATAGATCCCGCTTGCTCTGTTTTCATGAATTGCTTCCAGAAACGCAGCAAGCCTCGAAAAGTCAATTCCTCCAACATTTTGATTCCGGTATGACTCAACACCGGCAATAAAGCAGTTTTCCGCCTTAATCTTCTGCCGAACAGAAGAAATCAGGGAAAAGGCTTCTGTTTGCTGCTGCGTAGCCTCGCCTGCATCGATGAGATCGGAGAGTTGACTGTAATCATTATAATTTTCTCCCGTCTTATATAAAACGTCAATGTAAACTTCGGAAACGAAATTATTATTCATAACAAAGATGATCTGCAGTTTGTATCCGTCCAGATATTCCGGCTCGACTTTCACAGACCATTCCGGAAGATATCCGTAAGCTTCATTATCTCCCCACGGGGCTTCCGATCCGCTCAAGGCCTTTTTCATCAGGCGAAAGAACATATCCTTATCGATCGTTTCAAAAGAATAATTATCCGGATTTTCTGCCAACAGCTCCTGCGGTGTTCGTGCGTTATTCATAATTTGCCGCATGATCTTCCTGTCGCGCTGCTGCGCTTCACCGCCTTCTCCGAACATCAGAGATCCTGCCTTGTATCGGATCTGCTCATAGATAGGTTTTCCCTCCTGATCCTGGTCTTGCTGATAGTCGACACTCCAATAATCCTCGTGATACCGATAGCGTAAATTGATTCCCCGAAAAGCATAGACCCGCTCACTCGGATTTTCCCTCGAGGCTTCATAAAAGAACTGGAAGTACCATCCCGTCTCGTCATTCATCTCCGACGCGATTTTTCTGATGAAAGGGATGGTATTATTCTGACGAGTCTCCTCTTTATTTTCACAGGCAGAAAAAAGCATTGCCATTAGAAGTACATCTATTGCAAACCA